>OMJT01000202.1 GCA_900299415.1 Opitutales bacterium | reverse complement strand
GAACCGGTTCGACTGGTAGAGCGCATTGATCTGCGACTGCACCGTCGAGTTGGCCGTGTTGTTCTTGCGGGTGTTCTTGTAGTAGTTCAACCGCAGGGTGAGGTTGCCGTTCAGCAGGCGCAGGTTCGTGCCCATGTCATAGCCAAACGCATCGGTCGGCTTGATCGTGTCGAAGTTGATGTCAAGGGCCGTTGAGCTAGGCGGGGTGTAGCTGGTGCTGTAGTTGACGTAGGGCGAGAACCACTTCGTGACGTTCCAGACGACACCGACGTTTTTCGAGTCGCTGTAGGAGCGGCGCGAGGGCGCGTTGTAATCGTTGCGGAAGCGATCGCTCGCGAAGAAAGGATTGACGATGGACAAGCCGCTGACGGGATCCGTGGTGCGCGGGCGAGTCGCTGCGATCACGGGCTTGGTCGAGGTGACGACGCCCGTGGCCGTGTTCCGCTGGAGGTACGTCATCTTGAAGTAGTCCGCCGGGGCATCTGGCAGGTAGAACGGCGTCTGGGCATCCCAGTTCGCGGGGAGGTCACCCTGCGCGAGGGCGGAAGACCGGTAGCGGAACGCGAAGGCACGGCGATAATCACCGGTCAGGATGACCGAGTTGTTGAAGTACTTCGCCTGCACATGGGCCAGGTAGAAGCGGTCCTGGTCGAAGCCGCGGCTCAGGCTCGAGCCGCCGACGCCTTGGGCCTGGCCCAGGATCATGCGCGGGGCGGCTGTGGTGGTCGGCTTGATCACCGGGGCGTTCGGATTGGTCCAGTCGACGTTGCCGGTGTACTGCAGCGAGGTCGGGATGTAGTAGGTCTTGACCGGATCGTACCAGTTGGTGCGGATGCGGATCGGATCGGTGGTGACCCAGCGGCGCGGGTCGGCGTTTTGCGCCGCCACCAGCACGTAGGGCAGGGTCTTGGAGTCGCGCTGCGAGGCACCGCCCTGGAAGTTGAACGTGTAGTTACCCCACTTGCCGAGATCGAGGTTGGTGTAGGCCACGTTGAGGCGCACGCCCTGGTCGGCGGTGTAGTCATTGCGCGGGCCCGGATTCAGCGAGGTGTAGGGCTCCAGGTAATGGCTGTTCGGGGTGCCGTCCGGGAGCAGCTGGTTAATGTCGATGAACTCGTTGCGTCCGCCCTCGGGGGTGGTGCCGCTGGGCTGGTCAAACGTCTGCTGGGCCGAATGCGTGCGGTTGATGTCGGCGCTCATGTCGACGAACAGGTTCTGGGTGATGCGCTGGGTCAGCGTCACCTGCAAATCCTTGGACCAGCTCCAGGTCGTCGGCGTGTCGATGGTGCCGGTGAAGCGATAGCTCGGCGCCTTCCAGCGCGAGTTTTCCTCGGCCTGGTACCACATGTCGGCCGGAAGGCCCTGCTTGGTCGTGGCGAAGTGCGTCTGGCGGCCGATGCCGAACGACGGCTGGATCGCGCCGTTGCCCTGGAGGGCCAGCGAGCCGTTGCCGGCGCGGACGTAATACGCACCGTTCGGGGCGGAACGGGACCAGAGCGGTACGCGGCTGGTCGTGTCGGCCTTCGAGGTGACCGGCCAGTTGCGGTAGTTCATCATGGTGCCGGTGTGGAGGTCCACCATGTACCAGTCCTGGGCGAGGCGGGTGATGCCGTTCGGCTCGCCGTTGAAGGTGAGGCCGACCTGACCGGTGATCGGGTTGACGCCGAACACCTGGCTGCCGCCGGAGGACGTGGCACCCACGGTGGCGTTGGTGGAGAACATGGCGTTGGTGACCGGGCCGCGGAACACGGTCACGCCATCCCAGCCGGAGGCATGGTCGTCATAGCCGTTGCCGACGACGTGGCCCTGCTTCATCTCGTGCGAGAGATCGAGGCTCAGGTCGGTCGTGTTTGTGAGTCGCCACGTGAGCGTGCCGGAGAGGCCGCGGGTGGTGAAGGACTCGCGTTGGCGCCAGCCGTCGCCGTTGAGGGCCACCGCATTGATGCGGATGCCGAGGCGCTCGGTGAGCGGGCGGTTGTAGTCGATCGTGAAGCGTTGGTAGGCCCACGAGCCATAGACCGCGGAAATCGTGGTCTTGGCGGAGTCGAGGCGGGCCTTCTTGGTCTGGGTGCTCGAGATGCCACCCAGGCCGCCGCCGCCGGAGCCGGCGCCGAACAGCGCGGCGTTGGGACCGCGGCCGAAATCGAAGCTCTCGACGTTGTAGCTGTCGTTGATCTGGTTGGCCGTCTGGAACGAGTTGCGCTGCGTGCCCGTGCCGCTGGCGGCGCCGGTGCTGACCACTTGGCCGCGCTGGAAGTACTGCTGGTTGCTGTTGTTGGTCAGGCCGCCGTTGTTGGTCGAGTAGAAGCTCTGGTTCGTCGCCCAGGCCGCGGCCTCACCCATGTCGGTGATGCCGAGGGCGTCGATGAACTCGCGGTTGATGATCGAGTAGGAGACGGGGGTGTCCGCCAGATTGACCTTCATGCGGGCCGTCGTGCCGACGGAGCCGGTCTGGAAGCCGCGGTCGTTCTCGGTCGTGACCTCGAACGGGCTCAGCCGGACGACGTCGTCCGGTGCGGACGTCGTGGCGGTCGCGGCGGCGGCCGACGGGGCGGCCGCTGTCTGCGCATGCAGGGGCGGGAGGGAGAGCAGCACCAAGCCGCCCAGCGCGCCCAAGGCGGGCCACTGGCGGGTGAGGCGGGTCATTCCGGTCAAGGCGGGACCAAAATGGCCCCGGGCAGATCTGCGGGCAGATCCGGTGAACTTGGTTTGGCAGTTCATTGTTGGTATTTGGTTTCGGTTTTTTCGTCCGGCTTCACGGGATCGCATTGCCGGGCCGCGGGGGCTCGTGCGGCCGACGTCGATGCGATCATGAGGCAAGACTTAAGCCCCCTTGCAGGGGCAATGGGCAAAGTGGGGGTGGGGGTACCGCAGCCTGGTTGGGGGCAACGCAGCCAAGCGGAGTGGCGTGATCTTAGATTCAGGCGCGGTTTTGCGCTAGACCGCAGAAAATAGCGTACATTACTCCCCAGTCATTGTCAGGGGTGTGACTTGCGCCCCGCCCACCGACGGTTCCAGCCCCTTCCGCGCCTTATTCGAGCGGGCGGATGCCGAGGATCGGCGGTTCGCCGGCCTGTTCCGGAAAGCGAGTTAGGATCTCCCGCCATTGCGCGGCCTCGCGCTCCATCCGGCGGAGGCTGCGGTATTCCAGCTCGCCGGCGACGATGATGAAGGCAAACAGCACCGCGAGCTGGTAGAGCTCCGCATCCAGCGCCAGGAGGATGAGCGCCGCGGCCACGACCTTGCCGACCGTTGCGGCGCAGAACGTCGCCTGCAGGTACGGGCGAAAGCAGGCCAGCGCGGCCCGCAGGATCCGGCCGCCGTCCATCGGAAACGCCGGCGTGAGGTTGAAGGCCGCCATCCAGAGGTTCCAGTGCAGGATCGCCTGCAGGGCACCGGTCCCGGTGTCGGGGTAATCGAGCGACCAGAATGACCAGTCCGCGGGCAGGCCGACCGCCGCGAGGAGCACGCCGGCCAGCACCACGTTCACCAGCGGCCCGGCGTTCGCGATCAGGAACTCGTGCGCCGGCCTCCGGGGCATGCGGTCGAATTCCGCCATGCCGCCGATCGGCAGCAGCAGGATCCGCGGCACTTGCACGCCGAGGCGGCGGGCGACGAAGCAATGCCCGAGTTCGTGCAGCACCACGCAGGTGAAGAGCACCATCACCAGTGCCACCCCGGTCGCCGCCCCGACCCAGTCCTCGCTCCACCACCACCCGGCCACGGCGGCGTAGGCCGGCAGCAGCAGGAAACTCCAGTGCATCGCGAGCTGGATCCCCCCGAGGCGAAACAGCGGGAAGGACCAGCCCAGGATCCGGAGCAGGCGTGACAACCACGATGGCATCCCGCACGGAACACCGCCCGGGCCCGGTTCGCCAGTCCGATTCGGCCCGGCGCCGTCCGACACAAATCTGGACTCCAGTCGGGGCGCCTGAGAGGTTTCCCCGACATGTCCGACGCCAAGCCCTCGACCATCCTCGTCATCGATGACGATGCGGAGATCCGCTACTCGCTCACCCGGGTGCTGTCGTCCCGCCACTATCGCCTGCAGGAGGCCGCCAGCGGCGAGCAGGGCATCGCCATGGTCAAAAAGGAGCCGCCGGACCTCGTCTTCCTCGACGTCCGCATGGGCGGCATGAGCGGCATCGAAACCCTCCAGCACATCCGGGCCGCCAACCCCCGCCAGCTCGTGGTGCTGATGACCGCCTTCGGCACCGCCCAGACCGCCATCGAGGCGATGAAGTACGGCGCGTTCGACTACATCATGAAGCCCTTCGATCCCCAGAAGGTGCTCACCCTCGCCGAGAACGCCCTCAAGGCCCATGCCGACCTCCGCGCCGTCCGCGACCAGAAGCCCTCGATCAACACCGAGGACTACAAGGAGGGGATCGTCGGGTCCGCCCCGGTGATGCAGGAGGTCTTCAAGATCATCGGCCAGGTGACCGCCAGCGATGTCACCGTCATGACCACTGGCGAAAGCGGCACCGGCAAGGAGCTGGTCGCCCGCTCGATCTGGAAGCACAGCCACCGTTCCGGGAAGCCCTTCATCGCGGTCAACTGCGCCGCCATCCCCGACAACCTGATCGAGAGCGAGCTCTTCGGCCACGAGAAGGGCTCCTTCACCGGCGCCACCGGCCAGCGCCTCGGCAAGTTCGAGCTCTGCGACGGCGGCACCATTTTCCTCGATGAGATCGGCGACATGGCCCTCGCCACCCAGACCAAGATCCTCCGCGTCCTCCAGGCCGGCGAGATCCAGCGCGTGGGCGGCACTGAGACGATCAAGGTCGATGTCCGCATCCTCGCCGCCACCAACAAGGACCTCGAGGAGATGGTGAAGGCGAAGACCTTCCGCGAGGACCTCTATTACCGGCTCAACGTCGTGCGCATCCGCATGCCCCCGCTGCGCGAGCGCGCTGAGGACATCCCCCAGATCGTCGACTTCTGCGTCCAGAACCTTCTCAAGCAGCGCAAGGCCCGCGTCGGCAAGGTCTCGCCCGAGGCGATGGCCGTGCTCACGAAGTACCGCTGGCCGGGCAACGTCCGCGAGCTCGAGAACGTCATTTACCGTAGCGCGGTCATCGCGCAGGGCGACGCCATCCTCGTGAAGGACCTTCCCGCCGAGATCCGCGGCGCGGTGGGCGAGGACGGCTCCGTGATCGCCTCGACGCTCCCAGCCGAGCCGGCCGCGCCCGCGGGCGCCGAGGTCGCCGCTGAACCCGCCGCCCCCGCGGTGCCTGCCTACCAGGCCCTCGGGTCGGCCCTCGACTATGTCCTCGCTCAGCTCCGCGAGGCCGACGAGCCGGTCCTTAAGCGCCTCGAGCGCGAGATGATCACCCGCGTCATGCAGGCCGAGGGCGGTGATGTCCTCAAGGCCGCCAAGCGTCTCGGCCTTACCAAGGCCGCGCTGACGAAGAAACTTGCCGAGTCCGCGTGATCCGCTGGGTGGTCATGGCGTGACCGCCGGATCGCGCTCCAGGTCCACCGCTTAGGGTCTGCCGGGACCGCCGATCGGCCGAGCCGGGGTCACGCCGTCGCGCTCGCGCAGCTTCACCGCCGCGGACCACAGCGCGGGCCAGGCGGCGATCAGCTCGAAATAGGCGGTGAGCACGTCGCGCAGCGTCCCGGCGCGTTCGGCGGCTGGCCGGCATTCGCTGAGTTCGGCGGGATAGATGTAGTCCGGGCACTGCGCCGCCGCGTGCAGCGAACGGATGACCGCCTCGAGGTCGCGTCGCCAGTAGCCCGGCGCGCCGGGGTGGGCGAGCAGTTGGGCGAGGCAGGAACGGAGCATTTGCTCGCCCTCTTGGCGGAGTTGGTTGGCGGCCAGCAGCTCGAAAAAATCGCCTCGCAGAATTTCCTGGGCGCGCCGCGCGAGCGTGCCCGGGTCGGCCGGGGCTTCTGCCGGGCTCGGGGCCGCCAATTGCAGGAGCGCAACAAGCAAGCCGGATTGCGAGCGGTGCCCGGCCATCCCGTCGAGCCCGCCCCCGGGGTTGGCGCGCGAGGCGGCGGGCACATGCAGGAGGCTGGTTGGCTGGTAGGCGATCGCCGCGTCGGGCTGGAAGAATCGCAGCAGTTGCCCGAAGGCCACATCCTCGCCGCGGAACACCGGCAGGAAGGGCGGCAGCGAGCGACGGGTGTCGAGCGCCAGCGCCGTGGACTGGCAGTACCCGCCGGGCGTGAGCGTCAGCCGGTCGCAGGTGCGGTGGACCTGGCGCCCCGTGAGCATGCGCCGGTAGGCGGCCTCCTCGCGGGTGAATTCCTGCATGGCCGGCGCCGGCAGCGTGAAGAGGAAGAGCGGCACCCGGTGGCCGCAGTCGCCCGCGAGGCCGTTCCAACCCACGGTCACCCGCAGCCGGTTTTCCTGGATCGCCTGCACGATGCCCGGGTGGCGGATGGCCACGGCGACGTCGGGTTTGTCGGTGAGCAGGCTGCCGACCTCGGAGCCCAGCACCTGGCCGTGTTCCCCGAGCACATCGGCCGGGGCGAAGGGCAGTTCACGCTCCAGGTGAGCGAGGCTCTAGTACGGCCGGATGGTCGTCGGGTCGGGGACATCCGTCAGCCGCAGCGACCAGGGCTTGGCGGGACCGGGCACCGGTCGGCAGACGGTGTCGTCATCCGCGCTGAAGCACGCCCGGCCGGCGGCGTGGAGGAGCAGCGCGTTGCGGTTCGCGCCGGGCCGGTAGCCGATCCGGAACGGGTTCAGCAGGGCGAACTCGGTCACGGCTAGTGGCACGCCCGACGCGCGGGCGAGATGGACGGCATAGGCCCGCTTTTCCTCCGGGCCGGCATAGGAGACGGGTACGTCAAACTCCCCGGCGAGCCCGGCAAGGATCACTCGGTACTCCGCCTGCACCGCCGGGTCGGACGAGTCATCGGCCACCACCAGTTCGGGCCGATGGCCGTACTGCCGGGCATTGCCGAGATAGCTGCGCGCGGCCCGTTCAAACACGGTCGCACGGTTGGCCGTGGGGATGCAGATTAGCTCGATCTTCCCAACCCGGTCACCCGGGCGGGCGCGCTGCCGACAGGCGGACAGGAAGGGTGGGAGAGGGAGCAGGGCCGGCATCGGGGTACACCGCGTTCCTGGGTTACTTCACGCGCTGCCACGTCTCATTCCAGCGGTTGCCGATTCCGGCCTGAACGAGGCTCTCGCCAGAGACGCTCGTGTGAAACCGATGGGACTGTCCGATGAGATTCATCGTGTTGCCCTTGGCGAACTCGACCTGCTGGACAAGGGTGTCTCCCTCGATCGCGAACGTGCCTCCATGGATAAAAATCACCTCTCCCGAGGTTGGGTCGGCCTGGATGATGATCCAGCGGTTGCCGCTGAAGAACTTCAGCCTCCCGGCTTCCTTTGAGGTTACGGCGCCACCATTCGTTTGCACGAGTTGCCATGTGCCCAGTACCTGGTGGGCGAGGTCGTTTTCAGTCCTTCCGTTCGTTTGGCCGCGGGAACAGCCGGACATGAGGACGGCTACGAGTGAAAGCAGGGTAATGCGGATCATGACGGAATCCCCCGGTAGGGGCGACCGGAGGCATGGTCGTTCCGGTCGCCCCAGAGGAAGCGCAGGGTGATCAATACACTTCCCAGCCCTGGGCCTTCAGGCCGCCCAGCGTGTCATCATGGCCGGTCTGGCTCTGATGATAGTTGAAGTAGGTCAACTGGTTGCTGGGGTCCATGGCCTGAAAGTATCCCCAGGGTTCGGCTTCCTCGAAGTAGTAGAAGTCGGTGCTGTTTCTCGCGTACCAGTTGCCGGCGTACGATGAGGCGCAAAGCGCGATCGCAAGTCCGGCGGCCAACATATTGCTCTTTTGGTTCATGTTTTGGGTTTTGGATTGCTGGCGGGATGCCAGCAAAGGATCGCCGGAGTGCGGGAAGCGCCGGGGCTCAGTTGCCGCCGACCAGCGCGGCGCGCAGCGCGGGCGGGAAGCTTTCCGCGTCCACTTTGGACCGGGCCCCCTAGGGGTCCTTCGCGGCCCATGGGCTGTAGACCCGCTTCGCCCGGGTCTCGCGGGTGGTGGTATCCGAAATTGCCAACACATAGTCCATCGCGTTGGACGGTGCGGTCTGCACGAGGGAGGCCGCCGTGTTGGACAACCAACGGTTACGTGCCGCGGGATCTTGGATGTTCAGGAGGAGCGCCAGCCCGCCGGACGGGTCCTTCGGCGCCGTGCCGGAGCCCACTTGGGCGTAAATGATGTCCGCGCGCTGGACCGTGACCCCCGGCAGCGACCGCAGCAGGGCGTCCAGTTGGTCGTTCCGCCCCTCCTTGACCCAACGTGAGACCGCTGCGCCAAGGACCCTGTTGGCTATGACGTCGCTTTGCGTGCCGATGACGTCTTGGACTGCCTCCGCACCCTTCCGGGCCAGTTCAAGTCCGAGGAAGTGGGCGGCAAAGCCGGTGGCATCCTTGTCCTTGGTCTCATTGCGTTGCAGCCACTGGATCAGCTCTCCCGGCGCTTTGACCGCCCAGGTTTCCGCCAGCTGGCCGGCCATGGTCATCCGCATCGCCGAGGCCGGAAGGGTGTCCAGCAGGCTGGCGGCGGTGCTCTCGTCGTTCCGGCGCCCCAAGGTATCGAGGACAGTCCGGTAAAACGCGTCGAGTTCGCCGATCCGGAAGGATGCCTTGGTCTCAGGCCGATCCACCCAGGCCCAGGCGTCGGCCGGAGCGGCTTTGGTCCACCCGGCCAGTGCGCCCTTGATCGCCTCGTTGCCTGATTTCAGGGCACTTTCCAGGGCGGCGGCGCTGTCCCGCTCCGCCCAGGCCTCATGCAAGTCGCTGAGCAGGATTGTCCGTTGCGGGGACGGTTCCATCTGCTCGATCTCGCGCAGGATATCCGGGAAATCAGCGGTTGGGACGGCTTGGAGATAATCCAGCGCGGACCCTGGCAATCCCGCCCGGCCTTGGCGCAAGAGCGCCTGCAGGAGGGTTTCCCCGGGCAGGCGGGTGGTCAGGGTCGTCGCGTTCGTCCGCGCCGCTGGGGCCGAGGCCGCGGCGGAGGCCTTCCCTTTCCGTGCCGGGGACGCAGGCAGGGGCGGCGCGACTGGGCGGAACCAAAGGCCCGCCATGACGAGGATTCCGAGGGCCAGCGTGGTCCAAACGAAGGTGAATGTTTTCATGTCACGGATAGTTGATAAACGAGCCGTAACGGACGGATACTAACCGTCAATTTTATAATTAACGCCCGATACGGCTGCCCCACGCCAGCACGGCGCCCCTTGCCGGTGCGGTTGCCCCGAACCCGGGTTCAGGCTGGCCACCGCTGCCGATCAATGATTTCTCCGGTGCACTCGTCCCCGTAGCTCAGCTGGATAGAGCAGCGGTTTTCTAAACCGCCGGTCGCGTGTTCGAGTCACGCCGGGGACGCCACTTGTTTACCAGCATATTACGAAAAAAACGACGGCCGAAACTCAGACTAGTTTTGCGGCATG
>OMJT01000201.1 GCA_900299415.1 Opitutales bacterium | reverse complement strand
GTTTCAGCGGTGTGCTCTTCCGTTCTCCCTTGTGGCGGGGGGGGCGGCGCGAGGCGCCCGCCGCCTCGGCCGGCCCCGAGTGGCGGGAGATCCCGGCCGCCCAGGTTGAGGCGATGGCCGGGGAGGTCCTGGATGATTCCCTCAGCGCGGAAGCGCGCGCCGACCTCGGAGTCCCGCTGCGGCAGCTACTCAAAGCCTGTCTGCAGGCCGAGCCGGTGCGATGCCGCGAATCCTACCGCGAGGTGGTTGCCGGCTCCTGCCGCCGGCAGGATCTGAGCCGGGCCCGCGGGCGGATCAGTGGGGTCCATTGCGTCGATTGCCCGTATTGGGTCACACTCAAGGCCGAAAAGAACGCTGCGCTGATGGAGCGGGCTTGGGTGGAGGGCCCGCCGGCCCGCTTCCACGCCGAACGGGGGGTTTTTCTGCCAGAGGATTTCCGGGCGCTTCGGCGATGGGCAAGAAAACCAACAGTTAGGTCAGATTAGGCCTAGAAGCTTGCATCAGCGCAGGGCTTCCTAACCAAGCCCTACCGCGTCCGTGATCTCACGCAGACCCTGCGCGAGCACCTCTCGGGGCACTGACCGGCCTTCAGGCCTTTCCCTCTGCCAGCTGCCTCTGCAGCCCCCGGTGGTCGATCTTCCCGGTGCCAAGCTTCGGGATCGAGGGAACGACGAGGATCTCCCGCGGCACGCTGAGGTTGTTCAGGCCCTTGGCCTTGATCACGGCGCGGATCTCTGCGAGCTGGAGGCGGGGGTCGTTCGCGACGGCGATGAGCGCCTCACCCTTTTCCTCGTCGGGGCGCGTGATGACGGCGATCTGGCAGCGCAGGCCATAGTGCGGGAACGCCCCGGCGAGCGCGTCCTCCACTGCCGTCAGGCTGACCATCTCGCCGCTGACCTTGGCGAAGCGTTTCAGCCGGCCGAGGATGTGGAGGAAGCCGCTGGGGTCGACCGCGGCGATGTCGCCAGTGTCGTACCAGCCGCCGAGGGCCTGGAACGCCGCGTTAGCCTCGGGATTGAGGTAACCCTTCATCACGTTCGGACCGCGCACGAAGAGCCGGCCGCCCTCGGTCACACCTTCGACCGGCTCGAGGCGGTACTCGATGCCGGGCAGGAAGCGCCCGGCGGAGCCGACACCCGGTTCCATCCGGGTGTTGAGGCTCACGACCGGACTGCATTCCGTCGCGCCGTAGCCCTCGCCGACGCGCACGCCAAACTTGCGCGACCAGGTCTCGAGCGTCGCGGATTGCACCTTCTCGGCCCCGCCGACGAGGAATCGCAGTGTGGTGAAGTCGTAGGGATGCGCCATCCGCGCGTAGCCGTTGAGGAAGGTGTTCGTGCCCATCAGCACGGTGCATTGCCGGTCGTACACCAGCGCCGGCACGATGCGGTAGTGCAGCGGGGTCGGGTAGAGAAAGATGTAGCAGCCGCGCACGAGCGGGAAGAGGGTGCCACCGGTCAGGCCGAAGCTGTGGAACAGCGGCAACGCGTTGAAGAACCGGTCGTGGTCGGTGACATCCAGCACCGCGGTGACCTGCCGGATGTTGGCGAGGAGGTTGGCATGGGTGAGCTCGACGCCCTTCGGCGTGCCCTCGGAGCCGCTGGTGAAGAGCACCACCGCGGTGTCCTCCGGGCGCAGCTCCGACTGCCGCAGTCCCGTGCCCGGCGAAAGGACCTGCGCGAGGAGCGCCGCAATCCGGGTTGAGCCGGAGATACCGGCGCGGATGTCCTCGAGGTAGATGAGCTCGATGCCTTCGGTAGTGAACGGCGCGAGATCGAGCCGGGCCTTTTCCAGGAAGACACGCGAGGTGATGACTTGTTTGAGCCCGGCCAGGCGGGCGCAGGCGAGGATCGTCGTGACGCCGGACGAGAAGTTCAGCAGCGCGGGCACCTTGCCGGCTGCCCAGAGCGAGAGGATGGCCACGGGCGTGCCGTTGACGTTCGGCAGAAGCAGGCCCACGCGTCCGGCGGACCCGAGGCGTCCGCGCCAGACGCCGGCCAGCACGTTGACCGCGGCGAAGAGCCGGCGGTAGGTGAGTTCGGTGCCGGAGACGTCCTCCATGATCACCATCCCGGGCAGGCTGGCGCCGGTCTCGGCGATCGCCGCCGGTAGGTTGCGCGGGCCGTGCGCTATCTCCACCTCGAACTGCTGCGTGACCATCCGGTCGCGCAGCCATGTCGTGGTGTGGTGGCGGTCTTCCGTGTGCGAAACCCCCGGGCGCGGGGGCGGCGCCTCGAGGACTGGGCTGAAGTGTACGCTGACGCGCGGGAACCACTTGCGCCAGCCGCGGTGCCGCACCCAGCGCACGCGGTTTGCGCCGCGGAGGTAGCAGGTGATCACACGGGCGCCGGTCTTGCGGATGAGGAAGCCCGTGCCGTCGAATAGTTTCATCAGCACCCCGGTGGTCGAGATCCGGCCCTCGGCGAAGAGCACCAGCCGGCCGCCTTTCTCAAGGTACGATGCCATGTCGCGCACCGCGTAGGGGGAGCTCATGTCCACGGGGAATGTCCGGTCGCCTTTCATCAGCCGGCGGTGGATCCACGAGGTCTCGGCCGTCCGGCTCGAGGTCACGAAACGCCAGTCGTCATCCAGCACCACGCCGAGGAAAAGCCAGTCGAGCCACGAGACGTGGTTGGGGATGAGCAGGGCGGGACCGCGGACTTGGAGCGATTCCACGCCGTGGGCCCGGAATCCGAAGCACAGCCGCAGCAGCCCGCGGGTAAGGGTCAGGACGAGGTTCAGCATGACGCGGCTTCCTGTTCCGACGCCCGCTGGGTGTCCGCCGTGAGGTGGCGCGCCCCGAGCATCCAGAATACCCCCGCGACGAGGAACATCACGCCGACCACGAGGAAGCCGACCTCCATGCTGAACTTGTCGGCGAGGATGCCGATCACCACGGGCGAGATCACGTCGCCGAGGGCGTGGATCACGAGGATGTTCACCGCGAAGGCGGTGGCACGGATGGCGGGCGAGGTCACGTTGGCCAGGATGGTGTTGGTTGGGCCCGTGTTGAAGAAAAGGCAGAAGACCGCGATGAACATCAGCCCCCACCCGAGTGGGAAGGGCGCCTTCAGCACGGCGAGGAAGAAGGGAAAGCCGAGGAACATCGCGGCGCCGGACACGAGGAAGTAGGAGCCCGGGAAGCACGCCCGGAGGCGGTCGCCGGCGATCCCGCCCGCGAGGGTGCCGGCGAGGCCGGCGACGACGGTGATGGCGCCGAAGAGCGTGGTCGGCATGGAGCCGACGCCGGGTTTGCCCTGGAGATAGTCGGGCATCCAGAAGCCGATGCCACCGATGGCAAAGGTCATGGCCGTCATGCCCAGCGTGCAGTACACGAAGGAGCGTGTGCGCAGCAGGGCGCCGTAGTCCCGGCGGGCGGTCGCGGCCGCGGCGGCCGCCCGGGGCGGTTCCCGGCGCAGCAAGGACCAGAGCCCGAGCGCGAGTCCCGGCGGCACCACGACGAAGAAGGCCCAGCGCCAGCTCTCGGCGGGCCCGCCGAAGGTGGCGGCGCTCCAGGCGCCGAGGCCGGATTTGGCCACGACATCGCCGACGACATAGCCCAGCGCGCTCCCGACCGGGATCGCTAGGTAGAACCAGGCGAGCACCCGGCCGCGCCGCTCGACGGGGAAGTAGTCCGAGATGATTGTGGGGGCGACCGGCCCGTAGGCCGCCTCGCCGATGCCGACGAGGCAGCGGGTGAACAGGAGCGCGCCGAAGCCGGCTGCGAGGCCCGATCCCCCGCTGGCAAGACTCCAGAGGATGATGCCGGTGCCGATCAGGACCCACCGCGAGTGCCGCTCCGCCAGTTTGCCGAAGAGCGGGGCGCCCAGCATGTAGACGGTCAGGAAGGCGGTGGAGAGGACGCCGACGAGGGCGTTCTCCGGCTTGAAGCCGAGGTGCTGCTGGCACCAGGCCAGGGCGTCGCCGAGCGCGGTGCCGGCCGCGGGCCCGCCGTTCGCGCCGAAGAAGCTCGCCTTCAGCTGGGGCACCACCGCCGCGAGCACCTGACGGTCGATGTAGTTGAACAGATTGATCAGCAGCAGCAGCAGCAGTGCGCTGCGTGCGCCGGGCAGGACGGAACCGCGGGCAGGCGAGGTCGGGGCGGGAGCCGGGGTCATGGGGCGCGCTTGGTGAGAATCCGGGGTGGGGTGGCTCCGGAGGTTGGAACAGCCCGCCCGGGGACGGCGAGAGTTTTGCAGAATCGGGCAAGTGTCGGGTGCATGGGTGCGCCCGGCATGCGAGGTCGCCGTCCCGCGCGGATCATCGGCAGGTCTTTTTGTCGCTGGGACAGCGAGTCCGTCGGAGCCGGAAGTTTGGCACGCCAAGCCGCGAAGACGCCAAGGTAGGAGAAGAAGGCAGGGCTTTTGACGAGTCGCTGTGCAACTCGTCAAAAGCCCGGCTGCCCCCGCCCATCGGCGGATCTCCGCTTCGCGGGCGATATTTGCTTTCACGCGCAGCGTAGAGCGTCAGTGCGGGAGAGCGGGTTTTTATCGGATTCGTCGCGAATCCGATAAAAACCCATCCGGCCTCCTCTGACCTTGGCGTCTTCGCGTCTTGGCGCTAACAGCGGCAAGTTCGAGCCGCTTTTAACCGCGGATTACACGGATTACGCGGATGGTTTTGGGTTCCGAACCAAGTCCGCGGAAACCGTGTAATCCGCGGTCAAAAAACTCCGGCCCGATCCTACCTAGTACTCTACGGTTATTTCAGCGCGCGGACGATGGCGGCCTCGAGTTCAGCGCCGTGGAGATCACGGCCGACGATGCGGCCGGAGCGGTCGAGGAGGTAGGTAGCGGGGATGGCGGTGACGCCGTATTTCACCGCCAGCTTGTTGTCCCACTGGCCGCCGTCGAAGTACTGGGGCCACGGCATGCCGTTCTTCCGGGTGAACTGGGCCACGGTGGCGGCCTCGCCACGCTGGTCGAGGCTCACGCCGATGATCTCGAAGCCTTGGGCGTGAAACGTTTCATAGGTGCGGACGACGTTGGGCACGTCGGCCACGCACGGGCCGCACCAAGTGGCCCAGAAATCGATGAACACGACCTTGCCGCGCAGTGCGGCGAGGGAGAGGGGGCGACCGGTGGTGTCCTGTTCGGAGAAATCCGGGAAAACGGCGCCGGTGACCAGGGCGGCGCGCGCCTGCTCCGCGGCGAGGCGGCGGTCGATCGCGGCGAGTACGGTGTCGATCTCGCCGGCGAGGGTGGTCTGGGGAAACTCGGTCTTGACCCGCCGAAGCAAGGTCCGGCTGCGATCGGGCGCACCGAGTTCGACGAAGAGGCTGGCTTCCAGTGCGAGCACTTGGGCGGCCTCCTCGGGTCGGTCCAGGCGGGTGGCGTTGAAGTGCGTCTCTAGCCCCGTGAGTTCGGCTGCGAAGTCTGTCTCGCTCGTCCCGCCGGCGGCGAGGCGGGTTTGCACGGCCTTGAGCAGGCGGCTCATCTCCGGACTTAGTTCGGTCTCGGCGGCACCGGCCCGGGTCAGGGCGAGGCTCCGGTGGTGCATGATTTCCGCGACGATCGACCCGAGCAGGAGGGCGCAGACAAACGCGGCGACGATCCGGGGGCGGGGAGGCATGGCAATCTCAATGCGCCTGCGAATGGGCGCGAAGGCAAACGAATGAAAGACGATCCCGGGGGAGGTCTCTCGCCGCTACAGCGCGGGGTCGTCAGCCACTCACTTTTTGGGCAGCGCCTTCTCGAGGGCGGCGGCGAGCGCGGGGCCGCGGAGGTCCTTGGCGATGATGCGGCCTTCGCCGTCGAGGATGTAGGTGGCGGGGATGGAGTTTACACCGTACTTCACGGCCAGTTCGTTCTGCCAGTACTTGCCGTCGAAGAACTGGCGCCAGGGCATCTCCTTTTCCTTGTTGAAGGTGGCGAGCTTCGCGCCGTCTCCCTCGCGGTCGAGGCTGACGCCGATGATCTCAAAGCCGCGGGGATGAAAGTCCTTGTAGGCCTGCACCACGGTGGGGAGCTCGGCGATGCAGGGCCCGCACCACATGGCCCAGAAGTCGATCATCACGACCTTGCCGCGGTAGTCGGCGAGGGAAAGTGCCTGGCCGGCGGTGTCCTTGACGGCGAACGCGGGAAACATGCTGCCGACCTTCAGCTCCTTCTGGATTTTCAGGGCGCCGGACTGCGCCTCGATGCTCGCGAGGGTGGAATCGACGGCCTTGGCGTACTTGGTGTCAGGGAAGTCCTGCTTGAGTTGTTTCAGGTCCGGAATGGCGAGGTCAGGCTCCTGGATCACCTGCACGTAGAGCATGGCCTTCATGTAGAGGACCATCGCGACGTCCTCCGACTTGTCGCCAGGATACTTGGCGAGGAGCGTGTCGATTTCCTTGATCTCGGGCGCGAGGGCGGCGGCGGAGTCCTCGCCCTTCTGGGCCTTGGCCATGATCCGCTGGGCGAGCTTGTCGAATTCTCCCTGGATGGGATGTAGGGCGCTCGCGGCGGCCGCCGGGCGGTTGAACAGCAAGAGGCCGGCGGCGAGGGCGGCGGCAAAGAGGAGGGTCTTCATGGCAGCTTGGGTTGTTGCCCGAGGGAGAGGGCAGGACGGGCCCAACATGGGACCGTCATTACCCAAGTGCAATGAGGCAATGGCCGCTCGATTGCGGCCAAACCGTCAGAAACGGATGCGGGCTGGGACCGTCGCGTGCGGGGCAAAGACTAGTCTGTCGCTGGGTGTGCCGTGCGCTCAAGGATGCGGGCCAACTCGGGGTGGCCCTCAGCCCAGCGTTGCAGCTCGATTTGCCACCGGACCGCTTCTTCGGACCGGCCGGTGTCGCGACAGAACGCGGCCAGGAGGAGCAGGGCGGAAGCGAGGAGGACGAGAAGGGGGGATGGGGTGAGTGGGGGCATGGGCGACAGGGATGCTTGAAAGATCGGCCGACGAAAAGAAGAGACCTTGGGCCCTGGCAAATTCCATGGCTCGGCTTTCTCCCCAAGGCAGGCGGGGTGGGTTTGCGGACGGAGTCGATTCCGGGGTGGAGGTCCACCCCGGCTACAGGGGAAGGAATCCCTATTACTTTTTGGCGGGCGGCTCCTCGAGCACCTTCAGCGGGCCGATCGACGTTTTGTAGTCGTAGAGGGTCGAGTTGAGGAACTCGTCGATGCGCTGGAAGACCTTGGTGCGGGTGGCGAGGGTGCCGCCCTTGAAGTTGCCGCTGATGTAGAGGTGCTGCAGGTCCACGCCGCCGGCGCCGAGGCCGAGGCTGCCGAGGAGGCTGGAGAACGGCGTGGTCTCGGTGGAGTTGGAGCCCTCGATCACGAGGACATCCCGGTCGGGGGCGTCCTTCCCGGTGGCGGTGGCGCCGCCCCGCTTGATCTGCTTCACAAAGGCGCGGCGGACCTCCGTGCGGAAATCCGTCGTCGGGGGCTCGAGGCCGCCGTCGCGGTACGTCGGGCGGACGTTCTTGATCTGCTGCCAGCTGGCCCACGCGGCGAGGTTGGTCGGGGCGTTCACGGTGATGCCGCAGCGGAAGACATCCGGATGCAGCTGGAGTGCGCGCAGCGCGAGGTAGCCGCCGAGGCCCTCGCCCATGAGAATGACCCGCTGGAGGTCGATCTTCGACCGGGCGTTGAGCCATTGGACGGCCGCGACCATGTCCTCGGTCGGGATGGTGTCGATGCCCTGCTGGATGGCCGTGAGGTGCGCCCGGCCGAAGCCGGTGGAACCGCGGTAATTCAGGCGCATCACGGCGAGGCCGAGGTCGGCGAGCATCTCCGTCTCCCGGCTGAAGCCCGGCTCGGCGCGGTCCCACAGGCCGCCCTGCAGGTAGATGAGCAGCGGGGGCGGCTTGAGCTTGGGGTCGTTCGGCAGGGTGAGGTAGCCGGTGAGCTGCACGCCGGCCGGAGTGGTGAAGGCGAAGGCGGCCGCGGGGTTCAGCGTGGTCCCGGCCAGCCAGGGCGTGGCGCTGGTGACGAACTCATTGCGCTCCTCGGCCCGGTGCCAGAGAAAGAGCGCGCCGGGATCGTCGTCGGCTGAGAGGCGTAGCAGAAAGCGGCTGCGGGCGTCGTCCCACGAAAGGATCTCGACGACATGGCGGGGATCCTCGCGGTCGAGCTTGGCCTGGATCTCGCCGAACTCGGGATCGAGCCAGAGCGTGCGGGGCCGCACGGTGGCGTAGCGGACGCCCACCAGTTTTTTCCGCGCCTCGTCGAACACGAGGATGCCGTCGGTTTCCTCCGGGTCGCCGGAGGCGAGGTCGATGCCCTTCAGGCCGGGAGCGATCTCGGCGCGTTCCTTAGTGGCGAGGTTGAGCGAGTAGATGCCGAACGTATCCCGGCCGACGTTCGAGGCGTAGTACAGGATGTCGGGGTTGAAGTCGAAGCCGAGCGGGTAGGAACGCTCCCCGAAGTAATTGCCGCTCGAGAGGAGGAACTCCTTCGCCTTCGGCTCGCCGAGGGCCTTGTCCAGCCGGTCCGGCGTGATGTTGGGCTCGAGCACCCGGGCGTCCGGCTTGAAGTACAGGAAATCGCGCGTGCTGCCGTCGGTGTCCTCCGTGTAGAGCAGCCGGGGCCGGCCCTGCCGGTCGTAGAGCATGCGGCCGGTGCTGGACGACGCCATCGAGACGGCGGCGCCGGTCTCGGGCGTGAGCATGGGCTCGCCGTCCATCATCAGGGACATCTCCAGCCGCATCCGCATGGCGAAGGGCGAGTCGCGCATGAGCTCGGTGAGGGCCATGGGCGGCGGGTCGGCGATCTTGGCAATCATCAGCGACCAGTCGCCGTTCGGCATCGGCGGCCAGAGCAGCATGTCGCCGCGGCCGTAAAGCGCGACCTGCCAGTTGAGGTAGTCGCCGTCGTTGACGACCTCCGCCTCGCCGGTGCGGACATCGATCCGGTAGAGATTGGAGAACGACTCGGGTCCGATGGCGGCGACACTCTCAAGCAGGATGTGTCCGGGATCGCCGGCGGGCGGAGGGAGGAGCCGCGGCAGGCCGGCGGTGATGATGTAGGGCTCGCGCCGGAGGTAGCTGTCCTGGATGAGGCCGGTCTCGTCCTTTTGCCACAGGCGCAGCGGATTCCTGCCGTCGGCATCGATGGCCATGATTTCCGTGTCCGCGTTCACGAGCACGAGGCGGTCCGGCCCGGCCCAGCGGAGCGCGGCGAGGCGCGGCACTTCGGTGGACTTCCGCTTGGGTTCGTCGAGGGGGAGTTCCCGGCGCACCTTGCCCTCGAAATCGAGGACGATGAGCCGGAGCTTGTCGCCGTCGTAGTCGGTGTAGGCGAGGTGCTTCCCGTCCGGCGCGAGGGCGGCGGTCTCACCGAGGAACGGCCGGTCGATGAGCGCGAGCTTGTCGGCCGAGAACGCGGCATGGGCGCGGGCTCCCGCCAGGAGGGCGAGGGCCAGGCAGGTCAGCGCGCTGGCTTTCATGGCTTGGGGTGGTCGGGCCCGGGAGCCGATGCCGCCCCGGGCGCTCCTTACTTCTTTACCGGGGGAACGGGGTCTTCAAGCACCTTGAGGTTCCCGATGCTGGTGCCGAAGTCGTAGAGATTGAAGTTCAGGAACTCCTCGATGCGGTTGAAGAGCTTGGTGCGGGTGGCGAGCGAGCCGCCGACGAACGGGCCGTCGAGGCCGAGGTGCTCGACCTCGGCGCCCTTGGCGCCTATGCCGATGGCGGCGAGCAGGCTGGCGACGGGCGTCGTGTCCTGCGAGCCGGTGCTCTCGATGACGAGGAGGGCCTTGTTGTCGGCCTTCCCGATCGGCGGGCTGGGGGCCTTCTTGGCATTCTTCACGAGGGCGCCGCGGACGAGGGAGTAGAAGTCGATCGGGGCGTAGGCCTCGGCGTCGCCGGCGCGGTACATCGGGTTGTCGGTGACGAGGGGTTTCCAGCTGGCCCAGGCGGTGAGGCTGGTGGGGGCGTTGACCGCGATGGCGCAGCGGAAGACGTCGTGGTGGAGCTGCAGGGCGCGGAACGCGAGGTAGCCGCCGAAGCCCTCGCCCATGATGACGAGGCGGGTGCGGTCGACCTTGTAGCGGGCGGCGATCCAGTCGATCGCGGTGAGGACGTCGTCGAGCGGCACGGAGTCGATGCCCTCTTGGAGAGCGTTGAGATGGGCGCGACCGTGGCCGGCTGAGCCGCGGTAGTTGACGCGCATGACCGCTATGCCGAGGTCGGCGAGGATCTGGGCCTCGCGGCTGAACCCCGGGGCGTCGCCATCCCAGAGGCCGCCTTGGCAGTAGATCAGGAGCGGGGGCGGGGTCACCTTGGGCGTGGTCGGAAGGGTGATCCAGCCAGTGAGCTTGGTGCCGCCCGGGGCCTGGAAGGCGATGGCGGCGGAGGGATGAACGGTGGTGTCCTTCAGCCAGGGCGCGCGCACCAGGGCCACATCCGCCGAGTGGTCGGCGCGGTGGTAGATGACAAAGGCGCCGGGGTCCTCGGCCGAGGCGAGGCGGAGGAGGAACTGCTGGCGGTCCTCTGACCAGTTGAGGATCTCAACGTTGTACTGGCGGTAGCTGGCGGCGAGGTCCTGCTGGACGCCGGCGAGTTCGGGATCGAGCCACATCGTGGAAGGATGGAGGCCGTTGAAGCGGATTCCGACGAGCCGGCGGGCCTTGTCGTCGAAGACGAGGTTCGAGGCGTCGTAGTCGGGCTCGAGCGGCGCGAGATCAAAGGGGAAGCCGTCGGGGGCGGCGACGGTCTTGCGCTCCTTCGTCTTCAGGTTTAGCGAGTAGATGCCGAAGGTGTCGCGCCCGACGTTGGACGCGAAGTAGAGCACGTCGGGATCATAGTCGAAGGCGAGCGGGTAGGAGCGCTCGTCGAAGAAGTTCCCGGGGCTGATCTCGAACTCGTGGCCCTTGGGCTGGCCGAGGCGGGCGTTGAGGTCCTTGGGCGGGATGTTCGGGTCGAAGATCGGCTTGTCGGTGTCGAACGGCAGCCATTTGCGGGAGGCGCCGGTGGTGTCCTCGGTGTAGAGCAGGCGCGGTCGGCCCTGGCGGTCGTAGATCATGCGGCCGGTGCTGGAGGACTCGGCGGACACGGAGCCGCCGGTGCTGGGGGTCAGCGAGACGGACGCCGGCGGTGGCGGGCTCGTGGCGTCGGGATAGGCGGTGGTGATGGGCGCGGCGGGCCAGCCGCGGAGGTCGATGCCCGTGTCGGTCTGCTCCGGGGGGAAGGCGAGGAACATCTCGAGCTTGGTGCGGACTTGGGCCGGCGGCATGGCGAGCGAGGCCATGGCCCCGCCTGGGGTCGAGCTGTCGAAGTAGCGCTGGACGTTGCGGAGGTTCCCGATGGTGCCGTTGGGGACGAGGGGATTCCGGATCCAGCGCTCGACCTCGAAGGGCAGGGGCGCCCACATCAGGAGATCGCCGCGGCCGTAGAGCGCGACCTGCCAGGACTGGTACCACTTGGGATCCGGGATGGTCGCCTCGCCGTTGGCCAAGTCGACACGGTAGACATTCACCAGGCGCTCGGCGCCGAGCTGGGCCACGCTCTCGATCATGACGTGGTCGGGATCGTCGGGCAGCGCGGGGAGCAGGCGCGGCACGCCGGGGAGGAGGTTGAAGGGCTCCTTGCGCAGGAACATGTCCCCGTTGAGCCCGTCGTTGTCCCTCTGCCACAGCACGACCGGCTTTTGCGCCGCGATGTCGAGGGCCATGATCTCGCCCTCGAGGCCGGCGAGGACGAGGCGTTGCGGGGAGGCCCAGCGCAGCTGGGCGAGCCGGGAGTGATGGGTCTTCGCGTCAGCATCATCCTGAATGGCGACGATCTTCTGCGTCTTGGTCGCGAACTCGCTGACGACGAGCCAGAGCTTGTTGTCCTCGTACTTGGTGTACGCGAGGTGCTTTCCGTCCGGGGCGAGGGTGATGTTGTCGCCCTGGAACGGCCGGTCGATCAGGGCGAGCCGGTCGGCCGAAAAGACGGCGTCGGGTTTCTTGGGCGCCGTGGGTTCAGTCGCGACCTTGGGCGCCTCGGCGGCCCCCGCGAGGCCGGTCGAGAGGGCCAGAAGGCCAGTCGCGAACAGGGTGCGGAAAGACATGAACAGGAAAGGGCGGCCGGCGGAGAGACCGTCGGACGGAGGGCAGACGCGTGTCAGGGCGGTAGGTTGCGGGTTTTTACTCTTACCCAAAGGTGTTAGGTAACAAAAAGGCCGCAGTGGGGACTGCGGCCTTGCCGGGCAGAGACTGAAAACGGCCGGCGTTCAGCCCTTCCGCATCTGGTGCTTCACGACCTCGGCGTCCTTCTCGTCGACCGGGATGCGCATGCCGTAGAAGCTACGGTAAACGAAGACGAGACCAACCACGAAGATCGCGGCGCCAAGGGTGTGCTTGAGACCTTCCTCCATCTTGACCGCGATCTCGACGGCGAGGAGGCCGAAGAGGGTGGTAAACTTGATCACGGGATTGAGGGAGACCGAGGAAGTGTCCTTGAACGGGTCGCCCACCGTGTCGCCGACGACCGTCGCGGCGTGCAGGGGCGTGTTCTTGGCCTTGAGTTCGACCTCGACGATCTTCTTGGCGTTGTCCCACGCGCCGCCGGCGTTGGCCATGAAGATGGCCTGGAAGAGGCCGAAGAACGCCATGCCGACGAGGTAGCCGATGAAGAAGAACGGGTCGAAGAACGCCAGCGCGAGCGAGAAGCAGAAGATCACGATGAAGATGTTGATCATGCCGCGCTGCGCGTACTGGGTGCAGATGCGCACGACTTCCTTTGACGCTTCGGTCGCCGCGGTGGCGGCGTCGAGCTTCATGTTGTCCTTGATGTAGACCACGGCGCGGTAGGCGCCGGTCACGACCGCCTGGGTGCTTGCACCGGTGAACCAGTAGATCACGGCGCCGCCCATGAGCAGGCCCATCAGCGCCTCGGGGTGCACGAGCGAGAGCTTTTCGAGGACGTTGAAGTTGGGATCGATCGCCTGGTAGTGGGCCTTCAGCATCATGATGATGCCGAAGACCATCGTGGTGGCACCGACGACCGCGGTGCCGATGAGCACGGGCTTGGCCGTGGCCTTGAAGGTGTTGCCGGCGCCGTCCCCTTTCTCGAGTTGGTGCTTGGCGTGCTCAAAATCGGGCCGGAAGCCGAAGTCCTTCTCGATCTCCGCGCTGATGCCCGGCTTGGCCTCGATCTGCGAGAGCTCGTAGACGGACTGCGCGTTGTCGGTGACGGGGCCAAATGAATCCACTGCGATGGTGACCGGGCCCATGCCGAGGAAGCCGAAGGCGACGAGTCCGAAGGCGAAGATCGGCGCGGCAAAGCGAAACGCCTCCGGCATCATGCCCTGGACGGCGGGCTGTTGCGAGAAGTGGTAGGCACCGAACATCAGGGCGAGGATCGTGAGGCCCTTCCAGAACGCCGAGAAGTTGCCCGCGACCAGGCCGCTCAGGATGTTCAGGGAGGCGCCGCCCTGGCGGGAGGAGGTGACGACTTCCTTCACGTGACGGCTCTCAGTCGAGGTGAAGACCTTGGTGAACTCGGGGATGAGCGCGCCGGCGATCGTGCCGAGGGAGATGATGCTGGAGAGCACCCACCAGAGGCCGGCGTGGTTGGGCAGGTTGCCGAGCAGGATGTAGCTCGCGGCGTAGGTCACGAGGATCGAGACCAGCGAGGTGACCCAGACGAGATTCGTGAGGGGCTGCTCCAGGTTGAAGTCCTTCGAGCCGCCGTAGAGCATCCGGCTTACCGCGTCATTCGCCACATAGCTGACGAGTGAGGTGATGATCATCAGGATGCGCATCGCGAAGAGCCACACGATGAGGGTCGCGCAGAGTTCGGGCGTGGCGGCGAGCGCCAGGGCGAGGAAGGCGATCAGCGCCACCCCAGTGACGCCGTAGGTCTCGAACCCGTCGGCCGTGGGCCCGACGGAGTCGCCGGCGTTGTCGCCGGTGCAGTCGGCAATTACGCCGGGGTTGCGGGGGTCGTCCTCGGGCAGGTTGAAGACGATCTTCATCAGGTCGGCGCCAATGTCGGCGATCTTGGTGAAGATGCCGCCGCAGATGCGGAGGGCGGAGGCGCCGAGCGACTCGCCGATGGCGAAGCCAATGAAGCAGGGCCCCGCGAGCTCGCTCGGGAGGAACTGCAGGATGCAGATCATGAAGAACAGCTCGATGGCGACGAGGAGGAGGCCGACGCTCATGCCGGACTTGAGCGGGATGCAGAGCGTGGCGAGCGCGTTGCCACGCAGGGCGGAAAACGCGGCGCGGGAGTTGGCCACGGTGTTGATGCGGATGCCGAACCACGCCACGCCGTAGCTGCCGAGGATGCCGAGGATCGAGGCGAGCAGGATCATCACGACATGCCCAGGGCTCTGCTCGGACAGCACGCCAAAGTAATACACCATGCAGACGGCGATCAGCACCCAGAGCATCGCGAGGAACTTGCCCTGCTGGAAGAGGTACGTCTTGCAGGTTTCCCAGATGATCTGGGAGACGTTCCCCATCGAGGCATGCACCGGAAGGTTGCGGGTCTGCACGTATTGCATCCAGCCGTACACGGTGCCGAGGACGCAGACGACCAGGCCGATCACCAGCACGGTCGTGCCGGAGAGCGAGCCGCCAAGGAAGCTGACTTGGCTGAGGTCGGGGATCTTCAGGTCGGCCTCGCTGGCGCGCAGGCCGGTCGGGAAAAGCGCCGCCAATGCAGCAGCGCGCATCTGCCAGGATTTCGCAGAGAGCATATTTGGGATCGGGGAACGAACAGAACGGGAAGGGGTACTGACGGATTCGTTGTGGGGCGGGGAAGCGCCGGGGGCGAGAGGAATTTGCGGTAATATACTTCAAAACGAGGGAAATATCCCAAGCTGGATGCGTGGGTTCGCCTTGCTCCGCGTCTGCGGTCCGGCCCAATCTGAAATGACCCGGCCGTGAACACCCCCTCACGCTTGTCCGGACACTCCAACCTACACTCATGAGCATCAAAATCGGTATCATTGGCGCCGGTGGCATGGCGGCCTATCACATCAAGGGCTTTCGCCAGGCCGGAGCGGAAGTCGTCGCCCTCGCCGACGTAAACAAGGCCGCGGCCGACAAGACGGCCGCCGCGCAGGGCGTGGGCCGCGTCTACGGCGACGTCGCCAAGATGTTGTCAGATGAAAAGGGCCTCGATGCCGTCTCGGTCATCGTCCCGAACAAGTTCCACGCCCCCGTGGCGACCCAGGCCCTCGCGGTCGGCAAGCACGTCTTCTGTGAGAAGCCGCCGTCCTTGAACGCGGCCGAGATGACCGCGCTCAAGGCGGCCGCGGCCAGCGCGAAGCGCACGCTGATGTTCAATTTCAACACCCGCGCCCGCCCCGAAAGCTACGCGATGCGCGAGTACCTTGCTGCCGGCGCCGTGGGCACGATCAATTCCTGCCAGGCCAAGTGGATCCGCCGCACCGGCATCCCCGGCTTCGGCGGTTGGTTCACCACCAAGGCGATGTCCGGCGGCGGCCCGCTCATCGACCTGCTGCACATGATCGACCTCGGCATGCACTTCATGGGCTCGCCCGAGCCGGAGTACGTGATGGCGCAGACCTTCAGCGACTTCATCACCGACAAGGCCTACAAGGGCCCGTGGGGCATCCCCGATGTTGAGAAGGGTACCACGGATGTCGAAGCCGCCGCGCACGGCTTTGTCCGCTTCAAGCCCGGCCAGGTCATGTCGTTCCAGGTTTCCTGGGCCGAGATGAACCGCCGCGAGGAGGTCTCCGTGGTCTTCCAGGGCACGAAGGCGGGCGGCATGGTCCGCCGGCTCTTCGGCACCGACGGCCTCGACGACACCGCGCAGGACGACTGCGAGCTCTACACCAACGAGCACGGCCGCCAGGTGAACCGCTCGATCATCGTCTCCCCCGACCCGACCATGGGCCGCGTGCGCTCCGCGATGAACTTCGTCCGCGCCATCGAGGGCAGCGAGAAGCCCCTCAACACGCCCGACGAGGCGCTGAACCTGATGCGCCTCATCGACGGCGCCTACCAGTCGGCCGCGACCGGCCAGCCGGTCAAGGTCTGACCCGATTCGGTTTTCCCCGGCGGCGGAGGCTCATGCCTCCGCCGCCTTTTTTTTGGCTCCTCCGGATTTTCACCTATTACGTGAAAATCAGGCGAAGCCCTCGGCAGAGGCTGGTTTCAGGAAGTGCGGTCGGCGGGGGAGTTCCGGTTTGCTGCGCAGTGGCGCTCCGCTTCGGGCCGGGGCACAACGGCCATCCGCCCGGCGGCGATTGAGCGAGGCAGCCGGGCGTTCAGCTGACGGTGGCAGGGAGGTGTGCATGGTGGCAGGCTTGGTGGTATAGGTCGGAACGGAAGGTCTGGGCCGCTAGCTCGGGCGGGAGCGCTAGGCCGGCCGGGAGGAGGTGATGCCGCACGAGGCCGTCGATGAGCCACGCGGCCTTGGCGGGCGTGGGGTCGTTGGCGCCGTCGCGGTGGAACTGCAGGAAGTCCGGCCCGCTGACGGTGCCGCCGCGGCCGTTGTCGAACGGACCGGTGAGGCTGGCGGCGATCACGCGCTCCGGGACGTTGAGGTATTCCGGGCGGGAAAGGAGGTGGGCCAACTCGGGCCGGTAGGCGGGGTCGTCGCAGAGGGCGGCGGCCTCGGCGAGGAGACCTTCGTCGGCCTGTGCGAGAGCGTGACCGCCGTCATCACGCCGGCGCCCGCCGCGGTGCCGGCGTGAGCCTCAGAACGCCGCCGCCACTTCCTGCTGCTGGCCGGGGTCGACCTGCTGCTCGCCGAGCGCGGTGCACTCGACGGCGTCGTTCTTGTAGAGCTTGTACTTCACCGGGCCGGTGGAGTCGGACGACTCCCAGCGCCACTTGCCGATGGAGACGAACTGGAGCGGCACGCCCTT
>OMJT01000200.1 GCA_900299415.1 Opitutales bacterium | reverse complement strand
CGGCTCAGAACCCGATCGAGCGGATGCGGAGGTTGAAGCCAAAATTGCTCTCGCGGCGGGGGCCGTTGTAGACGCTGACGGTGTAGACGATTTGCCAGGTGGCGCCGAGGGTCTGGGTGACGCCGTAGGCCTGCTCGTTGAAGCGGTGCTTGCGGGCGTCGTAGCTCAGGCGGGCCTGGAGGTCGAGGACCTCGTTCAGGCGGCGCGACGCCTCGATGGAATACTGCTCGGTATCGGCGCGGAGGAAATGGTTGTTGAAGCGCAAGGCCCAGACGTCGCCGTCGCGCAGGGTGAGGCCGGTGTTGATCTGCCGCAGAGTCATGGTCTGTGGCACGAAGCTCTGGTAGAGGTCGAACCGGAGCCAGTCGGCGGGCGTGAGGCCGAGCGCGGTGTGGATCTCGGAGACGTCGCGCACGGAGGCGGGGCGGTGGAAACGGATGTCCGCGGCGGCGTTGAACGTGAGCAGGTCACGTGAGCCGTAAGTGCCATCGCGGGTCTGCAGGGTGTTCTCGAGGCCGAAGCGGAGCGTCTCGACCGCCGGCAGGTCGTCGACGTTGCGCGTCGCGTCGAGCCCGAGCGGGGGTAGGTAGGTGGTGAAGGTCCGCCGGTCGATCGCGGGGATCTTCGCCGCGTCGCGGTCGGCCCGGGGGATGTAGCGGTAGGACAGGGTGGGTGTGATGAGATGGCGGAGGCCGTTGATGCCCCAGGTCTCGTTGCGGTAGGCGAAGGTGCCGCTAGCCCGCAGGGCGGCGTCGAAGCCGAGTTCGCCAAGCAGGCGCTCGACCCCGCCGGCCCGCGCGGCGCCGTGGGTGTTGTCGTACCGGGTGTAGCGGCCGCCGGCGACCGGCGTGACATTGAGCCACGGGGCCGGGTTGAAGGGCCGGGTCAGGGCGTAGTAGGCGTCGATCCGATCGCTTTCCAGCGCGGTGCCGGCGACGGGCGGGTTCTCGCGGAGGTGGGCGACGCTGCCGTGGAATTGCTCGTAAAGGCCGGAGCGGATCTCGTGGGGCAGGAAGTCGAAGCTCAGTTCGGGCAGGCGTTCCAGCACGGCGGAGAAGTCGTTCGGCTGGTAGCGCGCGAAGAGCGTGGCGAGGAAGTTTGTCCCGGTGTAGGTCGCCTCGGCGAAGGTGTCGGGCTCCTGCACCGGGTAGAAGCGGTTCGGCGTGAAGTCGCGGACGATCTCCGAGTCCTTCCAGTAATTCAGGCGGGCATTGACCGTGACGTTCGCGCCGATCCTCTGCCAGTGGCGCCCCTCGAGGAAGCTGCGGTCCTCAGGGACGGTGCGGCCGAGGCGGTCGGTTTGCTTGTCGCCGTGATCGTTGATGTAGCCCGAACGAAACTCGCCGGCCAGGCGGTCGGGGTCCTCCGGGTCGGCGTACTCGCCAATCGGCCCAAGCATGATGCCCCGCGCGGAGTAGAAGCCGGTGTCGGCGCCGGCGCGCAGGAAGCGGGAGACGGGCAGGAGCAGGCCGGAGTCGAGGAACAGACCGAGCGACTGGCGGTACCCGGTGGTGAGTGTGGCCTGGGAGAGGATCGGGTCGCTCAGGCGCTGGGTGAATCGCGGCACGCGGATCGGCACTCCAGCACCGATGCCGAGGCGGGCCCCCTGGGCCTGGACGCTGCCGTCGCGGCTGAAGGTGAAGCGGTCCGCGACGCCCGTCGGCGTGAATGCGCCCGGTTCGCGATAGGTGACGGTGGCGTTGTCGATCGTGATGTCGGAGGTCGCGCCCGGAACGTATTTGCCGGAGGCGTGCGCGCCCTCGGCGTAGAACGGATAGCTGCCCGCACGGACGTTCTCGGCGGCGTACTCGCCGGTGATCTGATTGAAGGTGAGCCGGTCCGCGAGCAGGCGGAGCGGCTGCAGCTTCATGGCGGGATTCGCCGCGGTGGTGAGCACGACGTTCCCGCTCAACGTGAGGACGCCCGTGCCTTCGTCACGCGTGGCGGTGTCGGCGGTCAGCAGGACCCCTGGGCCGCTGAAGCGGACATGGCCGCGGAAAGTGCTGATCGTGCGGGTCAGGGTCGAAGACTCGGCCGCGGCGGTGTAGCCCGACTCTGCCGCGCGCAGCGGGCCGGTGGCCAAGAGGCAGGACAGGACGAAAAGACGACGAATCACGCGGCGAGCAAAGGCCGCGCCCGGTGACCCTGCAAGCCCCCAAGGCGAGCGAAAAAACTCCCGGGAACAATTCCTCTACTCTAGACGCCGCCCCACGGCGGCTCCAGCCTGCGGACGTGCCCCTCCCCAAGCGAGTACTCCAGGCCTTCCTGGCCGCGACGCACGCCACGCCGCACGACCACCTCGGTATGCATCCGTATGCCCGCGGCAAGTCGAAGGGGATCGTGGTCCGGGCGTTTCTCCGCGACGTTGCCGAGTGCGAGGTCGTGGAGCCCGGTTCGGGGCGCACAAAAGCCAAGCTCCACGCCATGGAGCGCCTCGCCGAGGAAGGCTTCTTTGAGGTCTTTCTCCCGCGCCGTACGGACATCTTCCGCTACCAGCTCCGAGCCACGCGCCGCAACGGCGAGGTGCGCGAGTTCCGGGACCCCTATTCCTTCCTTCCCACGTTGGGCGAGCAGGACCTTTATCTCTTCAACGAGGGCACGGAGCACCGCATCTACGAGAAGCTCGGCGCCCAGCTGAAGACCATCGACGGCGTGCCCGGGGTGGCGTTCGCGGTCTGGGCTCCTTCGGCGGCGCGCGTGTCGGTCGTGGGCAATTTCAATCAGTGGGACGGCCGCTTCCATCCGATGCGCTCGCTTGGCGTTTCCGGGGTCTGGGAATTGTTCGTGCCGGGCCTCGGCGAGGGTGAACTCTACAAGTTCGAGCTGCGCGACCAGCAGGGGCGGCTCCACATCAAGACCGACCCGTACGGCACCTATTTCGAGTCGCCGCCCAACAACGCCTCGATTGTCTGCAACCCGCGCCGGCACACGTGGAACGACGCGGCCTGGGTCGCGCGCCGCCAGGCTGCGGCGGGGCAGCTTGACCGGCCGGTGTCGGTCTACGAGGTGCACCTCGGATCGTGGCGGCAGATGCCGGAGGACGCGAACCGCCCGCTCAACTACCGCGAGTTGGCCCCGGCGTTGGCCGACTACGTCACCGAGATGGGGTTCACCCATGTCGAGGTCATGCCGGTGTCGGAGCATCCCTTCGACGGCTCGTGGGGCTACCAGGTCACGGGTTTTTTTGCGCCGACGCATCGCTTCGGGCCGCCGGAGGATTTCGCCTACTTTGTCGACCACCTCCACCAGCGCGGCATCGGGATCATCGTCGACTGGGTGCCGGCGCATTTCCCGCGCGACGCGTTCGCGCTGGCCGAGTTCGACGGGACGCACCTCTACGAGCACGCCGACCCGCGGCAGGGCGCGCACATGGACTGGGGCACGCTGATCTTCAACTTCGGCCGCAATGAGGTGCGCTGCTTCCTGATCGCGAGCGCGCTGGCCTGGTGCGACCGCTACCACATCGACGGACTGCGGGTGGACGCGGTGGCCTCGATGCTCTACCTCGACTACTCGCGCAAGGAGGGCCAGTGGATTCCTAATCGCCACGGTGGCCGCGAGAACCTCGAGGCGATCGCCTTCCTGCGGGAGACGAACGACCTCGTGCACCGGTACTATCCCGGCGTGGTCATGATCGCCGAGGAGTCGACGTCGTTCCCCGGCGTGAGCCGGCCGGTCAAGGACGGCGGTCTCGGCTTCGACTACAAGTGGAACATGGGCTGGATGCACGATACGCTCCGCTATTTCCAGAAGGAGCCGGTGCACCGGAAATGGCACCAGCATGACCTGACCTTCGGGATGCTCTACCAGTACGCGGAGAATTTCGTCACCGTGTTTTCCCACGACGAGGTGGTGCATGGGAAGGCGTCGCTGCTCTTTAAGATGGGTGCCTGGCACATCCCCGAGAAGGCCGCCAACCTCCGCGCCCTTTACGCCCACATGTGGGCCTGGCCCGGGAAGAAGCTGCTCTTCATGGGCGGCGAGTTCGCGCAGTCCGCTGAGTGGAACTATACCCGGAGCCTCGACTGGCATCTCTGCCACTACGCCGACCACGAAGGCGTGCGGCTCCTCGTGCGCGACCTCAACGCACTCTATACCTCGGAGCCGGTGCTGAGCTGCAATGACCTCAACCCGCAGGGCTTCCGCTGGATCTCGTGCAACGACGCCAACGCCAGCGTGCTCGCCTACCTGCGCTCGGATCCGTTCGGGCAGACGCTGTTCCTCGCCGTGGGCCACTTCACGCCGCTGCAGCGCTCTGGTTATCGCCTCGGCGTCCCGCGCCGCGGCTTCTGGAAGGAAGTCATCAACACCAACAGCCAGTACTACGGTGGCAACGGCGTGGGCAACGACGGCGGCCGCGAGTCAGAGGATGTGCCGTGCGACGGCTGCGCCCAGAGCATCTTGCTCACGCTTCCGCCACTCAGTACCACGATCCTGAAGTGGCAGGGGTAGGTTTCACCCCAGCGGGTAGCTGCGCAGCACGCGGTAAGCGGCGCCGCCCGGGCGAGGTTCGCTGGCCATAAGATGAAAGGCATCCACGGGCCAAGTCGGCCCTGTGAACTCGCGGTGGCGTTTCAGCCAGTGGGTCACGGCGACCGGCGGGGTACCGCGCACACGGGCGAGCGTGAGGTGCGGTTCGAACGGGCGCAGGGCGATCGGGGTCGTGGTGGTGAGCAAGCGGTCATCGACCTGCTGGCGGAGTTGGTGGAGCAGGGGATGTCCGCGGCCGACGCCGGCCCAGAGAATGGAAGGTGTGCCGCGCGGTGGAAAGCCGCGCACGCCCTCAAGGTCGAGGAAGAATCGTCGCACGGCGACGAGCCCGAGAGCCGACTCGATCAGGTCTCGCGCGGATTCGTCAACGGGGCCGATGAATCGCAGGGTCAGGTGCAATTGCTCCGGCTGGGTCCAGCGCACGCCGTCTAGGCCGTCGAGCAGGCCCGTGATCGCCTCGCGCGCCGGGGCGGTGGGCAGCAGGGCGACAAAGAGGCGCGGGGCAGAAATAGGCGGGTCGGTCACAGCCCCAGGATGGAGCGCAAGAGGCCGAAGACGAGATCGAGCGGATTGCCCCCGCCGCCACCACCACCTCCGCCGACCGGCATGGATGAGCCGCTGCCGCCGCCGGAACTGGGAATGCTCATACCGCTGGAGGAACCGGAGGAGCCGCTCGATCCGCCGGATGAACCCGAGGAACCGCCGCTGGAGGCCTGGCTGCCACCCTGGCTCCCGCTCTGGTTGCCGGACTGGCCGCTGCCACTGCCCGAACTGCCGCTGCTACCGCTGCTGCCACTCTGGCCCGAACTCTGTCCACTGCCCGACTGGGCAGTCGAGCCGCTGCCGCCTTGGCCGGAACCGCTGCGTGGGAAGGGGTTGGACGTGCCAGTCCTAGTACTGAGCGTCCCGCCGGAGGAACCGCTACTGCTGCTTCCACCGGACCCGCTGCTGCTTGAACCGCTGCTGCCACCTGTGCCGGCGGTTTTCGCACCGCCGGTACCCGAAGTGCCACTGCTAGTGCCACCCGAGCCAGATTTTGTCCCGGATCCAGATCCAGACTTGGTGCCCGTTCCGCTCCCCGAGCCTCCGGTCCCGGTCTTGGTGCCGGCGACTCCGCCCGAGCCTGACTTCGTGCCCGTGCCGCCGGTGCCTGATTTTGCGCCGGCGCCACCGGAGCCAGACTTCGTCCCGGTGCCACCGGATCCGGATTTTGTCCCGGAACCGCTGCCGCCTGCAGTTTTGCTTGTGCCGCCGTTTCCGCTGCCGTTAGCGCCTCCGCCGCCGGATCCGTCCGCGCCGCTGCCCGCACCGTCGAGGGCAGTCTTGCTGTTGCCGGTGCCGTCTGTCCCGTCGCCCCCGGCGCCGGATCCGTCCGCACTGCCATCACCGTCTCCGCCTTCGCCACGCTGGCCGTAGACGCCGGAGTAGGTGAACTTCACAAAATCGACATCGCTCGACGCGAGGGCGGGCTCGTTGCGGATCGCCTCGTCGCGCACTGCCTGCATGTCCCACATCTTTTTCCGCGCTTCCTCGAAGTCGGTAATGGGCCCGAAGAAATAGGTGAGATTCTCGTGCTTGTACCGCACGTACCAGCCCTCGTCGCCCGGCCCCAGCCCGGGGTTGACGTTGATGCCGCCATACTTGGACTTGAATTTTTCCTCGTTGAGCAACCAGAGGTCGGCGATGGCATCGACGGGGTAGACGATGGTGAGCGCGGACGCGATCCGCGGCGTCGCAAAAAGCAACAGAAGAAAAAGAGTGGGGCGGAGGGACTTCACGGTGGGTGGGGCTCAAAGCCCGGACTGCATCGTCTTGCCCTTTTCGGAGCCGCGGTTGCCGCTGCTGCCGCCGCCACCGGACTGGGCGCCGCCGGGGCCAGCGGCCTTGCTCGACTGCTGCGTGGTGCCGGCGTTCTGCGTGCCCGTGGCGGCCGCCGCGACCGGGGCCGCGACGGGCTTGATGGCCATGACGCTGTCGCCGATGCCGATCTCCATCGGCGCGCCGGTAACATCGATCTGTGGCGCGTTGGCGGCGGATTCGTCGACCTTCAGCTCGCCGACCTGGATGCCCTCGGCCTTTGCGTTGGGATCGTTGCGGCCCGGGGAGCGTCCACCGGCCTTGGTGTTGGCCGTGTTGCTGCCGCCGCCGGCACTGTTGTTGCCGCTGCTGCCGTTGCCGGATTTGTCCGACTTGGCCTGGCTGCCGCCGCCCTGGGCGCCCTGCTGCGACTGGGCGCCACCACCACCTGCGGCATCGGATTTATTCTGCGCGGAACCGCCCCCGGAGCTTTGCTGGGTGGTATCCATCTTCGCATTTCCGCCGGACGTGGGCTCGGTCTGGTTGGGATTGCTGGCGCCGACGCGCTGATTTTGGGCGGGATTGGTGACGTCGTCACCCGGCATCTCGAAGTCGCCGATCATCCCGTAATCCGGATATTTGTCGGGCGCGAGCTTGGAGCCGTCGAGCAGCGCGGGATCGGGCAGGGCTTTGCTGATGGAGCGGCTGGGCGTGCGGTTGGAGGTGGTGGAGATGCCGCCCGGAGACGGGGAGGTCGTCGGGGTGGCGCCAGGTCGCGCGGGCGTGACCGTCGAGACCGACGAACCGGTGGCCGGGGCGAGCTGGGCGATCAGCGGCGAGATCGCGGCGGCAGCGGCCAGCAGTCCGGCGAGGGGGCAGAGGAGCCGGGCGGGGCGCATTGTAAATTAGCCCGACTTAACCATGCAGACCACGCGGAACGCGGGAGGCGTGCTACCGGCCCGGACCTGCAACTTCATTACGACGTCCTGATAACCTTTGCGGCGGCCCACGACATTGTAGTCCCCGGGCGGCACCTGGAGGGTTTTGTTGGTCACTTTCTGCGGCTCAAGGATACCGGAGATGGAGACCATGGTGTTGTTGTCCGAGCTGAAGGTGACCGGCACGAGGGTATTCTGGACCTGCAGGCGCTTGTTGAGCTGAATGACGCGGTCGCTGGGTGCAAGGTAGGCGGGCTTTTTCCCGATCGCATTATTGTAGGTCTGGATGGCACGCTGGAACTCGGCCTGTTGTTCGAGCTTTTCGGCTTCTTGGATCTTGGCCTCGTACTCCGCGAGGGCGCGAAGCATGGTGCCGGCGCGGACAATGCCCTCGGTAGCCTCCTTCTGGTTTGGCTCAAGGGCGTGGACCTCGCGGTAGGCCGCCTGGGCAGAGGTCCACTCATAGGCTTTCTCGGCGGCGAAGCCCTTCTGCAGGGCTCGGTTCACGGCGGAAACGTGTTCGTTGCGTTTGGAAGTCGCGATCAGAGCCTGGATTTCGGTCTTGTCCGGATAAACCTGGAGTGCGCTTTGCGCCTGTTCGATGGCGCCCTCCCAGTCAGACCGGGAGAACGCGGCCTGCGCGGCGGCGACGGCATTGTTGTATCGGGAGTCCTTGTCGAGCCGGGCGGCGCGGGACTGGCCTTCCTGGGCTCGGGCGGAGAGCGGATCGAGCTCGAAGGCCTTACGGTAAGATTCGGAGGCGGCCTTGAACTGTCCCTGCTTCTCCTGACCATCAGCCTGGAGTAGCAAGGCGTAGACGCGATCGATGGTCTCGGCGCGCTTCAAGCCCTGCGCGGCATCTTCGTTACCGGGTACCATCTGGAGAACGGTGCTGAACGCGGAGGCGGCCGCGTCCTTCTTTCCTTGGCTCAGCGCCTGCTGGCCCCGGAGGAGGCTGGAGCCGATGAGCTCGGTGCGGGCCTGCACGAGCTTGTCGAGTTCGGCAAATCCGGCGTCGAGGGCGCGTTTGGCGGCGAGGAAGCTGCCCTCCTTGAAATAGCGGCTGCTCTCGGCGGCGGCCGTGTTGGCGGCCTCGATCGCCTCGGGCATCAGGTTGCGCGAGACGTCGAGTTCCTTGATCCGCTGCATGATGGTGTTGAAGCCATCCTGGGCTTCCTGCTTGGCCGAGATGGACTGGATGTATTCGTCGATCTGGCGGTTCAGCTGCTCGAACTTGGCGAGGGCGCCGGAAAAATCGCGGCGGTCAAGCAACGCCTCGCCGTCGATCAGGCCCTTTTCAATCACGACGCGCTGCGGCAGCTGGCTCGGATGGTTTGACGGAAGCTTGGCGATCTGGGCGATGCCCTTGACCGCGGTGTCGTGCGCAAATTGGGCCTTGGTCTCCGTTGCGAACGCGGCCGCGGCGTTTTCCGGCTGCACCGGGGCGGTGAGGACGGGCGCGCCGCCGAAGACCTGTGGTCCGAACACGAGCTTGGTGCCGCGGATCACAACGGCGGCGATGAGCAGAAGGGCGAGGGGTCCGCCGACGGCCCACGCGGCGATGCGCTTGAGGGTCCAGCGGATGCGCTGCTGTTCCTTGCCGGCGTCCGGGTTCCAGTGGATCACGCGGCGTTTCCGCGTGGGCGATGATTCCGTTTCCTCGGGCATGGGGGTTTCCTTGGGCTGGACTTTGCGGGGGGAAAGACGGCGGACTCGGGAGGCGGTCCCCGCTTCCGAGCCGACGCCGCAAACATTAAACCGCGCCGGCCGCGGAACAACCTCCGCGCGTGGATTCTTGGTAACAGCGCAGTCAGCATAAAACGGCTTTCTCCCTCGTGGGCGGTGGGCGCGGCGCCGCCGCTGGCACCGGAAGCGGCGCGCGGCGCTTGCACATCTCGGCGCTGGGCGTTTGATCCGGGCGCTGCTCCTGCCATGAAAACCGCTCTGCTTAGCGTCACCGCCGGCGCCGTGCTGCTCGCCGCGCTGGCCGGTTGCTACAACGTCCCAGTCACCGGGCGCCATTCCCTCAGCCTTGTCGATCCCCAGGAAGTGGCGCGGCTGAGTGTGCAGGCCTTTGAGGACATGAAGAAACAGCACCCGATCTCCAAGGACCCGGTACTCACGGCGCAGCTGCAGCGCGTCGGCGAACGGATCTCAAAGGTCGTGTTCTGGGACATGCCCAATGCCGACTGGGAGTTCGTGGTCTTCGACGTCCCCGATGAGATCAATGCGTTCGCCATGTCGGGCGGCAAGGTCGGCGTCTTTAGCGGGCTCTTTAAGGTGGCGAAGAACGATGATCAGCTCGCTGCGGTGATTTCCCACGAGATCGCGCATGTTACGGCGCGGCACGTCGATGAGCGCCTGTCGAAGGAAATGATGGCGAACACCGCCGGCAATGTCGGTGGCATGGTCATGGCGGGCACCATGGGTCTCGTCGGCACCGACCTCGTCCTCAGTGCCTACGGCATCGGCGCGGATGCGCGCAGCCTCGCGTTTGGACGGCAGCAAGAGCTGGAGGCCGACCACATCGGTTTGGTCTACATGGCGAAGGCCGGCTACGACCCGCGCGAGGCGCTCAAGGTGCTCGACAACTTGATCGAGGTGACGGCCGGAGAGCCCGAACCTCCCGAGTTTGAATCCACCCACCCGACGAACCCGGATCGCCTTCGGGCGATCACGGCCGAGCTGCCCGAGGCTCTCAAAGCCCGTGAGGCCGCGCAGGCCACGGGTGGTCAGACCTCGGGCATTCAGGTGATAAAATAACCGGCTTCCCGGACCAGGCCGGCTCGCCGGCCTATCGGTAATAGGCGAAGTAAACCGCAACCACCGCGCCAATAAGCGCGACCATGCCCCACGTGAAGGCGGTGATGCACCCGCGTTTCACGTCGGCGGGATTAACCGGCCGGTCAGCAAATTGCTCGAGCGCGCGCTCGGCGTCGGATTCCCTGTTCGAACGGCTGAAGGCCACGGGCCGGGCCGACGCCGGACTCGGTGAGACGGGGGTCGAGGTACCCTGCTTTGCTCCCCGCAGGTCCGTAGCCTCTCGCTGGAGCCGGGCGACCTGCTCCCCGAGCTGCGCCAGCTCGCGCTGGATTTCCTCGAGGCGGTCGGGATTGGGCACAAAAAAACGCAGCCCGTTTTGGGCTGCGTTTGAAAGCTAAATTGCCGGGCTTAGGCCTCGACCACCGACACGCGGCGGTGCGGCTTGTCGAAGGCTACCTTGCCGTCCTTCAGCGCGAAAAGCGTCCAGTCACGGCCGGTGCCGACGTTTTTGCCGGCGTGGAGCCGAGTGCCGCGCTGGCGGACGATGATGGTGCCGGCCGTGATGGCCTGGCCACCAAAGACCTTCACGCCGAGACGCTTTGAATGGCTGTCGCGGCCGTTGCTGGATGTACCCTGACCTGTTTTATGCGCCATGACGGGGAGGAGTTAGACCTTGATGGATTCGATCTTGAT
>OMJT01000199.1 GCA_900299415.1 Opitutales bacterium | reverse complement strand
GGCGGAGGCGGCCGCGGTGGCCGGGGCGGGGGCGACTCCGCCGCCTCGATCATCGTGCCGTGAACAGATTAGCCGGGGGTGACCTCACCCCTGGTGTTCGATCCGCGGGGTGGGGCATCCCGCCCAAATCCGGAATTTTCGTTGGCGCCGGACCCAAAGTCGTTGGATTCGGGGTATGATTCTGGCAATTGCGGCGGCGTTGATGGTGCTCCGGTTGCTCGTCGAGCTCTGGCTTGATGCGCTCAACCGTGCGGAAGTGCGGCGCCATGCGAAGACGCCGCCGGCGGCCGTAGCGGCGATCATGGATGGCGTGACGTACGCGAAGTCCGTCGGCTACACGCTGGAGAAATCGCGCTTCGGGGTGTTGTCGGGCGTCTTCGACACCCTCGTGCTGGCGATGATCGTCTTTGGTGGTGTGTTGCCGCACCTCTTCGCCCTGACGTCAGCTTGGGCGCCGCCGGCGGCGATGTGGGACGATGCACTGTTCTTCATCCTCGCGGGCGTGCTGCTGTCCGTGCCCGGCCTGCCGTTCGACTGGTGGAGCCAGTTCCGGATCGAGCAGAAGTACGGCTTTAACCGCAGTAGTCCCGGGTTGTGGCTCGGGGACAAGGTGAAGGGCCTGCTCGTCGCGCTCGTGCTGGGCTTCCCGTTGCTCTGGCTGCTGCTGATGCTGGTCGAGTGGACCGGGGCGGTGTGGTGGCTCTGGGCCGCGGGCGTGCTGCTCGGCTTCCAGCTGCTCATGATGGTGCTCTACCCGAAGCTCATCCTGCCGCTGTTCAATAAGCTGACCCCGCTGCCGGAGGGGCCGCTGCGGACTCGGCTGATGGCGTTCGCGGACCGGACCGGCTTCAAGGCGCGGACGATCGAAGTGATCGATGGCTCCAAGCGTTCTGGCCATTCCAACGCGTACTTCACGGGCTTCGGTCGGTTCCGGCGCATCGTGCTCTACGACACGCTTATCGCGCAGCTCTCGCCGGAGGAACTCGAGGCGGTGCTGGCGCACGAGATTGGGCACTACAGGAGGGGACACATCCCACGGATGCTCGCGCTCTCGGCCGGGGTCACGCTTGGTGGTTTCCTCGCCCTTGCCTGGCTGGCGGACAACCCCGAGTTCAACGAGGCGTTTGGCTTTCCCGCCTTCGAGCAGGCGCCGGCCTTCCTGCTCTTCGCACTGCTGAGCGGCACGGTCACCTTCTGGCTTTCGCCCCTGACGAACCTGCTCTCGCGCCACCACGAATACCAGGCCGATGCCTTCGCGCGCGACGCGGTCGGCGGCGCGGCCCCCATGGTCGGCGCCCTGCGCAAGTTGGCCCAGAAGAACCTCAGCAACCTCACCCCGCACCCGTGGTACAGCGCGTTCCACTATTCGCACCCGACGATCGTCGAGCGCGAGCGGGCCCTGGCGAAGTAGGAACCACGGAACAGACGGAATGAAAACCACGGGGCCTCTGTTTCGCTCACTTGGCTTTCGTGGATTCGCCTGTCTGGTGGCCTTCGTTGTCCCTTCGCCCGTGCGGAGACGCTCACCATCGCGACCTACAACGTGGAGAACTACGGCTCGGTGGGTCGGATGACGGAGGGGGGGTACCGCACCGACTATCCGAAGCCGGAGAAGGAGAAGAGTGCCCTCCGCGGGGTGATTCGCGCCGTGGGTGCCGATGTGCTCGTACTGCAGGAAATGGGCGACGCGCCCTACTTGGAGGAGCTGGCGGTCGACCTGCGAGCGGAGGGGCTAGATTATCCGCACCGCGTGCTTCTCGACGGGCCGGACGGCGAGCGGCATGTCGCCGTGCTCTCGCGTCGCCCGCTGCAGCGCGTGGTGCGCCACGCCAATCTGAGCTTTGCCTACCTCGGCGCGAGCGAAAGCGTGAAACGCGGCCTGCTCGAGGTCGCGGTGGCGGCCGACGGCGGCGACGTGACGCTGTTTGCCGTCCCCCTGAAGAGCCGCCTCACCGAGGTCGCATCCGACCCGAATGCGGAGGCCCGCCGCGCCGCCGAATCCGGCGTGGTCCGCGACCGCATTCTGCAGCGCTTTCCGAGTCCCGTCGCAGCGCGTTATGTGATTGCGGGGGATTTCAACGATGGGCCGGCAAGCCGCACCCTGGAGCGAATGCTTGCCCGCGGGACCACCCGGGTGGCGTCGCTGGTGCCGGCGGTTGATACCCGTGGCGAAACCTGGACCTACCATTATGCCCGGGAGGAGAGTTACGCGCACTTTGACCACATCCTCGTCTCCGAGGCCCTGCGGCCCCACGTCGCCGGCGGTCGAGCCCGGATCTTCGATGGCCCGGGAGCGGGGGAGGGGAGCGATCATCGTCCGGTGGTGATGACGCTGGAATTGCCCTAGCCAAAGGGGAGGAAGTTTCGAGGAAGGCAGGACTGAAGGCCCGAGTGGCTGCCTGCCGTATCGGAATTCCTGCGCTCCGCCGCCGCCGGTTTGCCTTGCCCGCCGCGCGGCGTCTTGGGTGACTGCGCCCATGGATGCATTGGCAGATGCGCGGGCCTATCCGGCGCTCTATCGGATCAGCGCCCTCGTGGGGCGAACCGAGGAGCCGCGCGAGGCGTTGGAGAGCATCCTTGCGACCGTCGCCGGGACCTTCGGGGCCGGTTCCGGCTCCATTGCGCTGGTCGACCCTGATTCCGGCCGGCTGGTGATTGAGGTGCAGTTCGGCCTGCCCTCGGACTACGCGGAGGTAAACCTCCGCCTCGGCCAAGGCATCACCGGCTGGGTGGCGTTCCACGGCAAACCTCAGCTTGTGCAGGACGTGTCCAGCGACCCCCGCTACGTGCGGGTGCGGCCCAGCGTACAGTCGGAGATGGCCGTCCCGATGATCGGCACCGGCGGCCAGATCATGGGGGTGATCAACCTCGATTCGGACAAGGTCGACGGCTTCACGGAGGCCGACCTGACCCTCTTCATCCTCCTGACCGAAGAGGCGACGGTGGTCATCCAGCGCATCTGGCAGCTGCGCCACCTGAGCGGCAAGGCCCGCCAGCTCGAGTCGCTTGTTTCCATCGGCCAGGGCCTCGTGACGAAGCTCGAGCCGCGCGACCTCTTCGAGAGCGTCACTCGCGACACCCGCCAGATCCTGCAAGCGCGGGCCTGCGCGCTCTATCTGCTCGACCCGGAGCGACGCACGGTGCGGATCGCGGCCTTTTCCGGTGACAACCCGTCCGCCTGGCCGGCGGACGACCTGCCGCTCGACTTCTGCCTGGCCGCCGCCGTGATCCGCACGCGGAAATCCGTTGAGCACACGCATATCCAATCGCCCGAATTCGCCGACCTCGTCGACCTGCCGCGCGACGTGGTGCTGCAATCGGTCCTCGCCGTGCCGATGCTGGAGTCGAAGGACGTCAGCGGCGTGCTCGCCGTCTTCACCGACCGGCCGCACCGGTTCAACAACGACGAGAAGCGCCTGGCCGCGGCTCTCGCGAGCCTAGCGGCCGTGTCACTGCAGAACTCCCGGCTCTACACCCGCGTGTTCCGCAGCGAGGAGTCGCTGCGCAAGAACGAGCAGCTCACGACCCTGGGCCTGCTCGCCGCGGAGATCGCCCACGAGATCCGGAATCCCCTGACCGTGATCAAGCTCCTCTATGGATACCTCAATCTCGACTTCCCCGAGGGTGACCCACGCCGCACCGACGTCCGCCTGATTGCCGAGAAGCTCGACCAGCTCGAGGCGATCGTCACGCGCGTGCTCGGCTTTGCCAAGGGTTCCTCCAGCCTGCACTCGCGCTGGAGCCTCGCTGACATCGTCTATGACACCCTTCTCCTGGTCCGCCTCAAACTAGCGCAGGGCAAGATCGAGGTGAACTCCGCGCCACCGGCGCGTCCGCTGCTGGTTGACGTCCACAAGGGCCAGATCCAGCAAGTGCTCTTGAACCTGATCATCAACGCCACCCAGGCCATGCCTGGGGGTGGAGCGATCACCGTGGCATTTGGGAACGAGGACCGAAATGGCGCGGCCTATGCGACCGTCGACATTGCCGACACGGGCGGCGGCATCCCCGAGAGTATTCGCGAGCGGGTCTTCGACTCGTTCCTTTCGGGCCGGCCCGATGGCACTGGGCTGGGGCTGGCGATCGCGAAACGCATTCTCGTGAGCCACCATGGCGATATTCAGCTCGTGGCGCCCGGTCCGTCCGGCACCACGATGCGCCTGACGCTCCCGCTCGCCCGCGGCTAAACCCTTCCGATGAACACCGATCCCGCCAGCGATTCCGTCCAGGCGCAGCGCCGGAAGCAGCGGCGACTGCTGTTGGTCATGTCCTGCTTCCTCGTGCTGCTCGGCTCGGTGGTGTTGTTCCTCGAGCGCCTGCCCCTCCCGGCGCGCTGCGCGATCGCCTTTGTCGACTGCCTCGGCGCGGCGGTACTCTTTGTTTACCGGCGGCAGAATTACTCGGACCTCGACACGCCGTGACACCTGGGCCGAACACCTACACCCACGCACTGGTACGTCCGCCGGGGGACAGTTTTGCCCAGGCCATCAGCAGTACGAGGGCGAAGATCGATCCAGCGCGCGCCCGTCGGCAGCACGCGGCTTACTGTGACGTCCTGCGTGCCGCGGGATTCCAGGTCGAGGCCCTGCCGGTGTCCGAGGCGCTCCCCGACAGCTGCTTCATGCAGGATCCGGCCTTGGTCGTCGCCGGCCAGGCGGTGGTTTGCCGGATGGGCGCCACGAGCCGGGCGGGCGAGCCGGCGCTGGTGGCGGAGTGGCTGCGGGCGCGGTTTCCCACGACGGCGATCGCAGCCCCGGGCACGCTCGAGGGAGGTGATATCCTCCTGCTGCCGGATCGGCTCCTGGTCGGCGAGTCGGCCCGCACCAACGCCGCGGGCATCCGACAACTGGCCGCGCAGCTGGCCCCGGCCGGAGTGAAAGTCTCGGGCACGCCCGTCACGAAGTACCTGCACCTATTGACGGCGGTGACGTATGTCGGGCACAACACGCTGCTGGCGCTGGCCGACTACGCCTCCCATCCGGAATTCTCCGGCTACGAGGTGATCGTGGTGCCACCGGAAGAGGCCCATGCGGCCGACGCACTCGGCACCGGTGACCACGTTATCCTGCCGGAGGGACATCCCAAAACCACCGCCGCACTTCAGGCGCGCGGGTTCAAGGTGCTGGCCACGCCGATGTCCGAGTTCGGCGCGGCGGATGGCGGGATTACCTGCCTGGCGCTCGTGTGGTGACGGCACCCGGGATTGGTCGGATCGAACCCTTGAGCGTTGAAAGTTGAACGTTGAGCGTTGAGCGTTCCCGCGGATGACTCGTTACTTGGAACGTTTCGCTTTCAGGCTCGGCTTGCTGGCCGCGTTGCTGCTCGCCGGGCGCCTGGCGGCCGCGACGGAGGTCACGCGCCCCTTTGTGGGCATCACCCTGACCAAGCGCACCGAGACCCTGCCTCGTCCGGTCACGATCCACGTCGTGCAGGTCGACCTCTCGGCGCCGGGCCTCTCCTTCAAGCTCACGCCGCCCGGAGGTTCACTCGACACGGCGCGTCAGACCACGCTGGAGTATCTCAAACAGGAGAAGGCCCAGCTGGCGGTGAACGCGCATTACTTCCTGCCTTTTCCGTCGCCGCAGCCAGACGCCTCCGTGGTGGGCTTCGCGGCGTCGAGCGGGAAAGTGTTCGCCCCCTTCGAGGAGCCGACCCAGGCCTATGCCTTGGTGAAGTATGTCCCGGCGCTGAATCTCGGCCCGGGCAACCAGGCGAGTTTTGTGCACTACGATCCGGCGGACCCTGAGCACCGGAAGGTGGTTGAGTCGGTGACGATCGGCAACGCCGTGTCCGGCTCGGCCCAGATTGTAACCAAGGGGGAAAAGACGATCCCCGTCTATGCGGACGGCACACACCCTGGCGGGCTGCTGACACCCGGCGGCCCGAATAATTACAGCAACGAGCGCTCGTGGTACGATGCGGTCAACGCCCGCACGGCGATTGGCCTGACCCGCGACAGCAAAACGCTCGTGATTCTCGTCGTTGACCGCGCCGGTGGCAGCATGGGCATGACGGTGGGGGAGGTAGCCGACCTGCTGATCAAGGACTATGCCGTGTTCGATGCCCTCAACCTCGACGGTGGCGGCTCGAGTTCGCTCGCGATGGAGAACCCACAGACCAAGACCGCCGAGTGGGTGAATGTCTCCTCCGACAATCCCGCGGGCCGTTCCGTGGCCGACAGCCTGGCGATCTTCGCCCGACCGGCCGAACCGGCGAAGTGAGTGCAGAGGGCATCGGGCCACTCTGAAAATTACCCGCAGAGTCCGCAGGGGACGCGACCAAGCCGGTCGTACCCCAACCCAACAGACTCCCTCGCCTGATCGGCGTCTGCCTGCGGAATCTGCGGTTAAGGGATGGCCGCGTTCAGCGGCTGGCGGCGGGGGCGGGAGGAGCGGGCCTGGCGGCGGGAGCGGGTGCGGCCGCCGGGGCGGGCTTGGGGGGTTGGGCCGCGATGCGGACCCCGATGCGGGTCTGGCCGATGCGCGCCTCGGCGGCGGCGATGCGCGTCTGGATGGCCGCCGGGGCGACCTTGCGCTCAGCCTCCGTGTCGTAGGGTCCGCTGAAGGAAACCGTGCCGTCCGGTTCGCGGACGGTGACCTTCTTTTTGCCGTCGAGGAGGTTGATCTCGATGGCGCCGGTGGCGTCGGAGTAGTTGAAAGTCTGGCTGACGTTGCCGGCGTCGTCGTTGAACCGGCTCATGGCGATGCTTTTGGCGGGGGAAAAATTACCTCCAACGATGACGTTGCCGTTCGCCTGCACCACGGCAAACTTGTCCGGCCCGGATAGCTGAGTGACGGCCTTGATGATCGGCCGCTGCTCCAGGAGGGCTTCCTGCTTGGCGAGCTTCACTTTGACGGTGTTTTCCTTGCCGGCGCGGACGTAGGTCACGGCGACTTCCTCACCGTCTTGGCGACTGCGGATGAGGGCGGTGAGCTGGTCATTGTTGATGAGCTTCTGGTCATCGAGGCGGACGAGCAGGTCGTCGACATTGAGGACGCCGTCAACGGGGCTCTTCGCCTGGACCGAGACGACCACGAGCCCCATGCCGGCCGGGCGACCGAGCTGGGAGGTCAGTGAACTCGGCGCGGGGGCCGTCATGACGCCGAGGAAGGTGACGGGGCCGGTCGGGGCGCCGGTGCCAGAGAGGCGCATGGCCGCGACCTTGCCGTTGAGTTCGGCAATGCGCATGGCCCGGTCGGCCTCCATGCGGGCGCTGTCGGCCTGGGCGGTCTCGGCTTGGGCCCTGGCCTTGGCGGTTTGTTCCCGGGCAGACTCGACCTGTCGTTTGGCGGCCTCGGTTTGGGCGCGGATCTCATCGGCGGCGGCGCGAGCCCGGGCCTTGGCGGCCTCTTCCTCGGCGGTGGAACCGGTGGAGGAGCTGCCGGCGGTGGCCGCCTGGACAGTCACGGCGCTGAAGCAGGCCAGGACGAACATGGGGAGGAGGAATCGGGATTTCATGGTGGGGGTCAATTGTAAGTGAGGGGCAGAAGTTGGATCACGTCGCGTGGCTGGCTCCATTGGAGGGAGGCGCCGCCACGGGCGTTGGCCCAGGTGATGGTGTCGATGTAGCGCAGGCGGAGGCGCTGCGCGGGCTGACCGTCGTCGAGGGTGACGATGCCCTCGTCCTCAGTGTCGTAGAGGATATTGGCCACGCTGACGGGCTGGAGTTGGTCGGGCACGATCCGCAGCAGGAGCACGGTGAACACTGCGGCCGTGGCCAGCGGGGTGAAGATCAGCGTGGGGTTCCAGAACCCGAAGCGGGGGGAGCGCGGGCGGCGGGCCGGGGCGTCCAATTGGGACGCGAGGCGCTGTTCCAGCGTGGGCGAGGGCGCCCGGAGCGTGAGGCTCCGCAGCTCGGACTCGAGGAGGTCGTCTTCTTCATTCATGGGCGAGAAGCGCTAGTTCCTTGCGCAGTGCGGCGAGGGCGTAGCGGTAGCGGGAGGCGGCGGTATCGGGCGGCACATCGAGCTGTTCGGCGATCTGGGCGAAGGTGAGGCCGCCCCACACCTTGAGCGTGAGCACCGCGCGCTGGGCGGACGGCAGGTGGCGGAGAGCGGCCTCGACGCTGGCGCTGCGCTCGTCGGGCTCAAAGACTGAGGTGTCGAGCTCGAGGTCGGCCTGCTCCTCGCGGGCGAGGCGGCGAGAGTGGGAGCGGGAGAGATCGATCGCCGCCCGGCGCACTGAGGTGAGCAGGAGCGGGAGCGGATCCCCGCCCAGCTGCCTTTGATGGCGCCAGTACCGCACGAAGGCTTCCTGCACCACGTCCTCGGCGTCGGCCCGGCTGCGGGTCCAAAGCCGGGCACAAACGAGCAAGCGTGGTCCGTAGTGACGAAACCAATGTCTCCAGTCTTCATGGTCAGCGATGTCCTCCATGGGGTGTGCCGGCAATTCTGAGGGAGTAAGCGCCACCGGGAGGGTGATTTTGTTTATTTGCCCGCAAAAAACAATCTGGGTATGTCTCCGGATCCCGGGGTGAGGTCACCCCGGCTCTAACGGACCAAGTGTGGATGTAGTTCCGTCAGACCTCTGCCGGAGGGCCTTAGTCCATAAGCCTTTCCCGCCACGCGGGATTCGTGGGCTGGCCGGATTTCGCTGGGCCGAAAATGAAGCGGCGCGTCCGGGCCAGGAGGCGATAGCCGACATCGCGCAACGGCTGGGGGAACAGGGCAACACCCCGGGCGAATCCGGGCCGGCCAATGGCATCGAAGGCGGCGATGACACCGTCGGTCTTAAAGAGGGGCGCTCCACCGCCGTGCGGCCCGTCGGGCAGGAAGACCAGGGAATCGAAATCTTTCAGTGGCAGCCGGCGGGCTCGTAGCCAGACTTGGGCGGCCTGCCCCTGCAGCGGGGCGAAGCGGAGCACACCGCGCCTGTCGAGGGCGAGCAGCCGCCGCACCAGGCGCTGGCAGAGGCCGCACTCGCCGTCGAAGAACAGGACCGGGTCGGCGACGCTCAAGGCTGCCTTCCCTGCTGCAGCGCCGCGGCGGCCTCGCGCTGGACCGCGGCCTCCTGGGTACGGCCGGCGCGGGTCAGGGCAAGGGCAAGGGCACTGCGGGCACCCGCGTGATTGGGTCGCAGGCGTATGGCCTCTTGGAAGCGTTGGATGGCTTCCGGGAGCTTGCCTTGGTTGGCGAGAACGGTGGCCAGGTTAAAGTGGGCCTCGAAGTAGTCGGGCCGGAGGCGGAGAGCCGCGGTGAAGTGGCTCGCGGCCTCGTCGTTGCGCCCGAGGGCCAGGTAGGCGGCCCCGAGGTTGTGCTCGGCGCTAGGTTGGTCGGGCTTGGCCTGTAGGGCGGCGCGGTAGCGTTCGACCGCCTCGGCGGGGCGGCCGAGGTTGAAGAGGAGGTTGCCGAAATTGTAGTTCGCATCGGCGAAGCCGGGCTGCAGCCGGAGGGCGCGCTCGAAATGCGCGGCGGCCTCGTCACGGCGGCCGGCCGAGACGAAGGCGGCGGCGAGGTCGTTCTCGATGCTGGCGTCGTTCGGTTTCAGGCGCAGGGCCGACTCGTACTGCCGGATCGCCTCGTCCGGTCGGCCGAGCCGTGTGTAGGTCACGGCCAGCTTGCCGGTGGCGTCGGCGTCCTGCGGATCGATCCGCAGCATCTCGCGGAAATGCTGCGCGGCCTCATCGAGGCGGCCGTCGTCACGGAGGAGCAGGCCAAGGTTGTTGTGCGCGAGGGAACAGTCCCGGTTCTTCGCCAGGATGGTGCGGTAAAAGGTCTCCATGTCCCGGTAACCGAGGGTCTGGTGCCAGGTCAGACCACCGAGCAGCACGAGGAGCACGATCACCACCGGGCGTACGGCCGCGGCGTAGCGCGCTCCCAAGGTCACAATCCCGGCCGCGGCCAGCACGAGGTAGCCGAGGCTCGGCAGGTAGTGCCAGTGGTCGGCGACATAGGAGAACTTGAACGCGTAGACATTGAAGAATCCGCCGGTCGGGAAGAGCGAGCCGCCGTAGAACAGTGAGGCCGCGAGTGGTCCGCGGTTGCGTTTGCCGAGTTTCCAGAGCCAAGCCACGAAGACGATTGCCGCGAGGGGGTACAGCCACTGCCACCAGGCAGTGGCGTCGATTTTCCAACGCTCATAGATGAAGATGAGGTCGGGCCAGACGAGCTTCGTGGGATAGAACCACAGGATCCGCCCGGCGAGCAGCCCGCGCTCAAGGAGATTCAGGTCAAAGTGTGCGCCCTGAGCCCCCATGTAGTGGTACTCGACCCAGCCCGTAAGGATGCCGAACGCGGCGCCGGCGACGAACCACGGCACCATCGGCATCCAGTCGGCGCGAGTCAGGCGGCCACGGCGCCACCACGCTATGACCAGCAGGGCGCAGGGCAGGGTGGCGGTGAGGGATTTCGCGAGGATCGCGAGGACAAAGCAGAAAATGGCGAGCCAGTAGCGCGGGTTGCGGTACCAGGCGTAGGGTCGACCGGCTGCGTTGGCCGCGATGTTCGATCCCGGCTGCCCCAATGAGTCAGCCCTACCTTCGATCCCCAGGTACACCCACGCCGCCAGCAAATACCAGAACAGCGAAAACGTGTTCTTCTGTTCGGAGATCCACGCGACCGATTCGACATAGACCGGGTGCAGGGCGAAGAGCAGGCCGGACAGCAGCGCGATGTTGTCGCCGGACTGCGAAGCGGGGGAACCCCGGCTCCGAGGGTCGGACTTCCGTTCCTCGTGGGAGAACAACCTCCGCACCACCATCACGAGCAACCCGGCGCACGCGGCGTGGAGTAACACATTGAGCAGATGATACCCAAAAGGCGCGTCGCCGAAGACGTGGTATTGGAGCCAGAAGAACCCGTGGAGCAGGGGATAGAACTGCTCGGTCGAGGAAAGGTCGGTCCAGATCCGCCAGAGGCCCGTGAGGGACCGCAGTTCGGGCTTGGTCACGAAGCCATCGTCGTCCCATACGAAACCCGCCCGCAGCGCCGGCAGGTAGGCAAGGAGGGTGACGGCGAAGAGAATCGCCCAGATCCAAAGGTTGCGGCGGAAGGATTTCAGAACGGGTCGACAGCGTAGAGGGCTGGCCATTGGCCCGGCAATGCTGGTGTCCCCGGCTTGGATATCGCCCCAAACGGCTACTCCCCGTGGGTCGAGTCGGACCGGAACCGGCCTGCCCGAGACTAATCTTATCGCCGGACTGCGACTTCGTGCGCAGCAAGGTAATCTTTCACCTGCGGGATCGTGAAGGTTCCAAAATGAAAGAGGCTGGCGGCGAGCACGGCGCTCGCGCGACCCTGGTCGAGCACGTCGGCGAAGTGTTGGAGGGTTCCTGCCCCGCCGCTGGCAATTACCGGCACGGGCACCGCGTCGCTCACAGCCCGGGTGAGTGGGCAGTCATAGCCGGCCTGGGTGCCGTCGGCATCCATGCTGGTGAGAAGGATCTCGCCGGCGCCGAGCTCGACGCCGCGGCGGGCCCAAGCGACGGCATCGAGGTCCGTCGGGTTGCGGCCGCCGTGGGTGTAGACACGCCAGGACTTGCCGTCGGGCTCGCGTTTGGCGTCGATGGCGAGAACGATGCATTGGGCGCCGAAACGGTCGGAGGCGGCGCGGATGAGCTCCGGGTCCTTGATCGCGGCGGTGTTGAGGGAGACCTTGTCGGCACCAGCCTTGAGCATGGCCTCGATGTCGGCCACCGAGCGCAGCCCGCCGCCGACGGTGAGCGGCATGAAGCACTGCTCGGCCGTGGCGGAGACGACATCACGCATGATCTGTCGCCCGTCGCTGGAGGCGGTGATGTCGAGGAAGACCAGTTCATCCGCGCCTTGGGCGTCATAGGCCTTGGCGCATTGCACGGGATCGCCGGCGTCGCGCAGCTGCTGGAACTTCACGCCCTTGACCACGCGGCCGTTGGTCACGTCGAGACAGGGAATGATCCTTCGCGAGAGCATCGCGTCAAAATAGCGGGCAGCGAGTAGCGGGTAGCGAGGAGAAAACAGTGCGAAATGCCGGGGCAGGCCGCGGGCCAAAAAGGCCGCGGCTCGCCGCTCGCTCCTCGCTTAGGCTTCAGCCCTCGATGGCAGCGATATCCGGCTCGAACTCAACCGCGAGGCGGTAGGTGTGCCCGGGGCGCATGACCAGAGGGTGGTCGCGCACGAGGTACTGCAGGTAATGAATCTTTCCGTAGTTGGTGCGATACGTGGGGTCGGCCGAGACGACCTCGGTCTCCATCCATGCCGCCTGGAAATCGTTCTTCGACACGCTGCAGCGGTGGCCCGCGGCGCCGAGGGTGGGGGAGCCGCCGACGCGATATTTCGAGTGCGGCGCGGCCACGGCGAGGGCGTAGCGGAACTTGTCGAGGGTGACCTGTTGCTTCACGTTATAGGCGAACTCGCAGCTGATCTTGTTGCCGGAGAAGTTCCACTGGACCTTCACGCTGCCGAGGCCCTTCACGAACTCCTCCTTGAGATTGATCAGCTCGGGCTGGTCGTAGCGGAAGTAGAAGCTGTTGCGGAGGCCGAGGCCGGTGACGCAGTTCTTGCCGTAGAAGACCGGGAGCGTGACGTGCTCGCCGAAGGTCAGCTCGGGGAGCATGATCGGCAGGTAGACATTGTTCGGCCAGTCGAACACGCCCGGGCTGTGCGGGAACGTGAGAGAGTCCGAGGTGAGCTTGCTGCCGGAACTGATGAGCGGGATCTGGAGGTGGAGGCCGCTCTCGGCGTCGCGGTAGAGGAACAGACCCTGCTCCTTGCGGTTGGACTTGTCGAAAATGACGAAGCGGCCGCTGGTGCGGGCCGGCTCGGGCTTCGGGTTGCCCGCGGGCATCTGGACGGTCTTGGCGAGGCGGGCCCACTGGCACAGGTAGCGGGCGGCGTCGAAGTTCGCCATACGCGTCGTGTGGTTCGAATAGGCGGTGCGTTCGTCATCGCGCAGGTCTAGGAAACCGTGCTCCTGGTCGAGGTAGGTCTGGTAAAAGAAGAAGAAGAGGCGGCGGAGGATGTCGTAGTACTTGACCTTCTGGTCGTCGGGGATCCAGCCGTCGCGGAGGCCCTGGAGGATGAGGCTGATGCAATGCATCTGGCCGTAGGCGCCGGCGGCGCGGCCAAAGGCCCAGCCGAGCCCGTCCGCACGGACGAGGTCGGGCATCGTCTTGATGTATTTCTCGGCGTAGGTGCGGAGCGTGGGCAGCTTGCGGTCGCGCACGCCGCTGTTGGCGTGGAGCTGCAGGGCGGAGCGGATGAACACGAAGGTCATCACGCCGTAGAGGTTGAAGTTGCCGCCAAGGCCGGTAGTGGCGTCGTCGAAGAAGCCGGAGGAGCTGGTCTGGCCGATGCGCTCGACCATCCGTTCGATCAGACGGGAGGTCTCGTCCTTTTTGGAGAGGCCGAGGCTGAAGCGGGCGACGGCTTTGGCGACGTTGAAGGACTGCCAATGGTTGTCGTAGTCGCTGCGGTGGAGCAGTTGCTTGTCGAGGCGCTGCTGGGTCTCCTCGACGAGGCGTTCCCAGACGGGGTTGCGTTCCTTGGAGGGGCCGAAGCAGAGGAGGCCGAGGGAGGCGTAGGCCAGGCCGTTCTCGGCGGCCGGCTCGGTGAACATTTGGGCCGTGATGGAGCGGGCCGCGAGGTCGAAGAGGTCGTAACCGGCCAGGGTACCTTCGCCGGTGGCACGGTAGTATTCGCCCAGGGCGAAGGCGACGTGGCCCGGTTCGTCGGGCCGGGGGTTTTCTCCGGCAATGGGGAGCGTGGTGCCGTCAGGCTGGATGGAGTCGAGGTTGTGGCCCAGGATCGAGCGGGCCATATCGAGACATTGCTCGGAGAAACTGTGCATGCGGTTTCGGTGGAAGCTAGGTGGTGAAAGGACGGCGCCAAGGGGTAAAAGTGGCGCCGAGGTTGAGGCTTTGGGGGTTAACGGGCG
>OMJT01000198.1 GCA_900299415.1 Opitutales bacterium | reverse complement strand
TTGGCGGTGGCGGTGCCGGAGGTGCAGGCCAGCGCCACGGGCGCGCCCGACTGCTTCGCCAGCCCCAGCGCAAAGAAGGCCGCGGAACGCTCATCGAGCGCCGGGATCGCCTCGATCCCCGGATGCCGCGCCAGGGCGAAGGCCAGCGGAGCCGACCGCGAGCCAGGCGCCACCACGGCCTGCCGTACGCCACCCCGGAACAGCACCTCGACCAGCACACTCCCCCAGAGGGAGTTCGTGTTGCGGAAGTCGAGATTCGGCACAGCCATGGTGGACGCGAATGGTCGCCACGGAGTCCCATGGGACAAGCCTGGAGACGACGCCAAATCCTGCCCGGCGGTGGCTTTGCCTGATTTTCACGTAATACGTGAAAATCCGGACCCGCTCAGGGGCGTCGGTTTCGTCGGAGTCGGTGGATGGGCTGGGTGTAGCCCCGACAGACCTCTGCCGGGGGATCGTTGCCAGGCAGGGGCCTGCCCGGCCTACAGTCTCGTCCTGCTCGCCGCCGGCGAAAAACACGGCGTCGTCCGCTTCGTCCAGTGCCGCGGCGGGCGAAAGGACGGGCGCGGGCGACAACATGGCGGCCGGGGCGGGAACCGCCTAGCGGTTCAGGCTCATGAGGAACTCGGCGTTCGACTTCGTCTTCTTCAGGCGCGTGAGGAACATCTCCATTGCCTCGACGGAGGGAATGCCCTGCATCGCGCGGCGCAGGCCGTAGACGCGCTGCATTTCGTCGGGGTGGTAGATGAGCTCCTCCTTACGGGTGCCGGAGCGATCGAGGTTGATTGCAGGGAAGATGCGCTTTTCGACGAGACCGCGGTCGAGGTGCAGCTCCATGTTGCCGGTGCCCTTGAATTCCTCGAAGATGATCTCGTCCATCCGGCTGCCGGTGTCGATCAGGGCGGTGCCCATGATCGTGAGGCTGCCGCCGCCCTCGATGTTGCGCGCGGCGCCGAAGAAGCGCTTGGGCTTCTGCAGCGCGGTGGCCTCGAGGCCGCCGGACATGATCTTGCCCTGGTTGGAGGCGAGCGCGTTGTAGGCGCGGGCGAGGCGGGTGATGGAGTCGAGCAGGATGACGACGTGCTTGCCCTGCTCGACGAGGCGGCGGGCCTTCTCACCGACCATCTCGGCGCAGTGGATGTGGTTCTCCGGGGCCTCGTCGAAGGTGGAGCTGACGACCTCGCCCTTGGTGTGGCGGCGGAAGTCGGTGACCTCCTCGGGGCGCTCGTCGATCAGGAGGAGGATAAGCGTCACGTCCGGGAAGTTGTGCGAGATCGAGTTCGCGATATTCTGGAGGAGGACGGTCTTGCCGGTGCGCGGCGGGGCGACGATGAGCCCGCGCTGGCCGAAGCCGATCGGCGTGAGCAGGTCGACGGCGCGCATGGAGACATCCTTGTGGATCTCGGTCGCCTCGAGAAGGATTCGCTTCAGCGGGTAATAAGGGACGAGTTCCTCGAAGGGCGTGACCCGCTCGATGTCGCCGGGCTTCATGCCCATGACGGACACGATCTTCACGACGGACGGGCAGCGCTCGTCGCCCTTGGGGGCTTGGAGGATGACCTCAACCTCATGTCCGCGCTTGAGTCCATAATGCCGGATCAGGACCTCGGGGAGATAAGGATCCTCGGGGTACAGGCGGTAGTTGACGTGCTTGTGCACGATGAAGCCGTGGTTGCCCCGGTCGGTCTGGTCGATCCAGCCGCGGTCGCGCAGCTCGCGCTTGTTTTCCGCCACGTGGGCGAAGATCTGCGTGAGCAGGATGCGACGGGCTGGCGCGCCCTCGAAGGTGACGCCGAGCTTCTTCGCGAACGCGGTCAGCTCCGCCAGGTGTAGGGCATAGAGTTCGTCGAGGTAGATCGGCTCGCCCTTACCGCTCGAGACCTCATCGGCCAGCATTTCCAACGCGGCGACCTCGGCGAAGCGGGCCTCATCCGGCAGGGCGCCGAAGACGGGGGCGTTCTCGGGCGGGCGCGGCTGCTGGGGATGCGGGGAGTGCCCCCCACCCTGACCGCCACCCTGCTGCCAGCCGCCACCGCCGAATTTTCCACGCTTGCCGCGCTTGTCGCGGCGATTGCGTTTCCAATAGCCGCCACCGCCCTGGTTCCAGTCTCCACCCTGTTGCGGTTGCCCCTCGTGGCCGTGGCCGCCTTGGCCGCCGTCGGGCCCTTGATCCTGCTGGTCGCCGCCCCGGGGAGAACCGGAGTCGGCCGGCCGATCAGGCGCGCGTTCGGGCGCTGGAATCTCGAGCGCCGGGGCCGGGATGAAGGTCTCTCGTTGGGGTGCAGGTTCCGCGGCGACCGGTGGGGCCGGCGGCTCAGCCCGGGGGGTATCCGCGACGGCGGGCTTCCGGGGTCCGCGCGGGGCGCGAGTCGGGCGTGGCTTGCGGGCCTTCTTGGCCTCGTCGGCCGAATTGGATTCGTCGCTCTCGTTCTTGGGAGGCATCGGTTAAAGTGAAGGTGAAGAAATAATCGCCCGGGAATGGTTTCAGCCCGCTAACGACAGCGAGTCGGATCGGATCAGGCCGACAATTCGCGGACCAAGTGCGCGACCTGTTGCTCGAGGAACCCGAGGGATCCGTCGTTCAGCAAGACATAGTGGGACAGCTCAATTTTTCGCCCAAGGGTCAGTTGCGTGGAGATTCTCCGCTCGGCGAGCGCTCGTTCCATTCCGCGCTGCTCCAGCCGGGCCAGTTGCTGGGCCGGAGAACACGCGACACAGATCGTGAAATCAAACCAATTCTCCAGGTGCTTCTCGAATAGCAATGGCACCTCGATCAACCACTGACCACCAGGATCCGTAGCCAGGCGCTCGCGCCAGATCTCGAACAGCGGCGGGTGGGCCAACTCCTCCAACCAAAGACGGTGGGCGGCGTCGGCGAAGACGATGGCACCGACGTGAACGCGGTTGATCGTGCCATCGGGCAGGATCGCCTCAGGCCCAAACCGGGCTCGCAGGGCCGCCCGGACCTCCGGGCGCGCGTACACGTGCTCACGCACCAAGGCGTCCGAATCCAGGGAACGGAAGCCGAGGCGCTCGAACATGCGGGCGGCGGTAGATTTGCCGCATCCGAAACCTCCCGTCAGACCAAGAATCATGGGGTCAGCGCGTCGAAAGCGCGAACATGCCCGGGGCAGCGTGCTCGGCAAACCATTAAATCACAGGATTTTTTGCTCCATCTGCAATCGGGTGAAAGATTGACCCTGGATTCTTCGTTCTGGGGGTATGTTTGCCACCATTACTTCCGCCGCCCTCCAGGGCATCGATGCCGCGGCTGTCCACGTCGAATGCAACACCGGCGAGAGCGGCGAACCTTGCATACTACTTGTAGGCCTACCAGACGCCGCGGTTCGCGAGTCCCGCGACCGGGTCACCTCCGCCGTGAATAACAGTGGTTTCGAGATGCCCCGGTCGCGGATGACCATCAACCTGGCCCCGGCCGACATCCGCAAGGAGGGTCCAATCTAAGATCTGCCAATCGCGCTCGGCCTATTGCAGTCCTCCGAGCAGCTCATCTCGGACACGATCAGCGACTTCGTCATCGCCGGGGAACTGGGTCTGGCCGGGACGGTGCGCCCGGTCCGCGAGGCGTTGGCGATGGCCCGGCTGGCCCTGCGCCTCGGCAAACGGGGCCTCCTGCTGCCCCCGGCCTCGGCCGGAGAGGCAGCGCTGGTCGAGGGCGTCGAGGTGTACGCGGTGCCCACGCTGGACACGGCCTTCCGATTCCTCAGCGGGGAACGGAATCTACCGCGGGTTAACGCCGACCTCACGCCCTCGGCCATCGTCGTCGGAGAATCGTCACTGGATTTCGCGGAGATCAAGGGTCAGCACGCCGTGCGCCGGGCCGTCGAGATCGCAGTGGCGGGCAACCACAACCTGTTGCTCATCGGCCCGCCCGGAGCCGGCAAATCGATGATCGCGAAGCGCATCCCCACAATCATGCCCCGGCCACCACCGAGGAATACCTCGAGATCCTCAGCATTCATTCTGCGGCCGGGCGCAGCCTCCATGGTGAATTGGCGTGAGGCACGCGGCCATTCCGCAGCCCACATCATACAATCTCCAATGTCGGGCTGATCGGCGGCGGCCCGATTCCCGGCCCGGGCGAAATCTCCCTCGCCCACCACGGAGTACTTTTCCTCGACGAACTGCCGGAATTCAACCGCTCGGCCCTAGAGGTCCTGCGCCAGCCGCTCGAGGATGGGTCCGTCACAATTTCCCGCAGTGCCGGCAAGGTGACCCTGCCCTGCTCATTCCTCCTTGTGGCGGCGATGAATCCGTGCCCATGCGGCTACCTCGGGCACGGGCGCCGCGAATGCCGGTGCGGCCCGTCCCAAATCCAGCGGTACCGCGCGCGCCTCAGCGGACCACTGCTCGACCGTCTGGACCTGCACGTCGAGGCGCCGCCGTTATTGTTGGCGGATCTCCGCGCCACCGAGCCGGGCGAGTGCTCCGCCGCGATATCCGCACGAATCGAGGCCGCGCGCAATCGCCAGCGTGCCCGCTACGCGGGGACCTCCACCGCTCACAATGCGGCCATGAACCAGGCCCAGCTCCGCCGCCATTGTGTGGTCGATGCCGCGATGGGCGCTTTGCTTCAGCGTGCGGCCGAGCAGGTTCAGCTCTCGGCGCGGTCCTACGATCGCATTCTCCGGGTGGCGCGAACAATCGCCGACCTCGCAGGCGCAGTGGAGATTTCGGGCCATCACCTGCTTGAGGCCATCCAATATCGGTCGTTCGACCGGGATCGACTCCGCTGACACGCCCGCCGGAATCTCGAGTCCAAAAAAAAGCGGCCGGTGCGTTGGCACCGGCCGCGATCGAAAACTTGGAGAGTGATCTTAGAAGCTGTACTTGAGCGAGGCGCTAACGAGGTTCGCCGCCTGGGCGCCACTCACGTAGTCATAGCCCAGCGCAACGTTGACGTGGCCGTTGACCTTCCAAGACAGCGCGACGCCGTAGTCGAAGTCGGCTTTGCGCTGCTGCGCCGGGAACGCGTCCTCGAGGATCTTGCCGGCGGTCGCCGACGAGTTGTTCGGCGCGATCGTGGCGGTCGTGGTCGTCTTGCCCCACTCGGCGCGCTGCGTGCCGATGCCGAAGCGGCCGACGATGGAGAGGTTGTCGGAGAAGCCGTGCTTGGCCGTGAAGCCAAAGGTCCACTTGGTCACCTTCATCTCGGTCTTCCAAGTCACCGCGCTCGCGGAGAGAACCGGGGTGTTCAGCTGCGCCGTGCCGCTGACGGTCGGGCTGCCGAGGTAGATGTAGGAGCCCTCAACGCCGAACACGTCGCTCAGATGGTAGCCGACCCGAAGGCCCAGCGCCGTGTCCGACTTGTCCGTGCTGGTAACCGTGACCGTGTTGGCGGTGGTGCCGGTAGCAGGCGCAGTCTGGGTAAACGTGTTGTTCGTGTACTTGCCAGTGCTCAGTTTGAACGAGGTGATGCCGGCAATGCCTTCCGCGTAAAAATTGTCGAGTTGGGCAAAGGCCGTTCCGCAAACCGCAGAGGCAAGGAGTGAAGCAGCCAGAAGACGTAGCTTTGATTTCATTGGGAGTACTTTAGGGGAAGCAGGGGGACCTGCAGTTACGGGTTTAGGTGAGCAAACAACTATCCTGGGATTGCACGGTCAGAGACGGTCCTGAGACGCGGGGGAATGCATGGTTTCGTGATTGGATGAATTTTCCATGTCAAGACTTCGCAACAAATTCCGGGTGGTTTTTCAAGGGGGCGGCACCCCCTGTCGCGGCCCTACCAACGGCGGCGGGCTTAATCCCAAAAAAAAGGCCCGGCACCGAGGCCGGGCCGCTGGCAAGAGGAGGATGCGGTAAAAATCAGGGCCCGCCGCGCCCACCACCGCCGCCACCGCCGCCGCCAGCAGCTCCACCCGCCGGGGCGGTCGTGGTCGTTGTCGTGGTTGTGGTTGTGGTCGCGGTGGTGTCGGCCGTGGTATCGCTGTTGAGCTCAAGCATCGACTGGATCGGGTCGCGGTCGCCAATGCGGCCCACCGCGGTCGAGCGGACGGTGGCCGGATTGAGCGTGAGGGACTGGCCCTGTTTGGTGCCGAAGCCGCCGCTGAAGGAAATCTGGGCCGGCGGGATCTCGCCCTTCTTGAGGCGGACGAAGACAGGCTCGTTCCGGCTCTTCGAGCCGTCGGTCGGACGCCCGAGGGCTTGGGCGACATGGCTGGCACTGAAGTCGGCCGTGATGTCGACATCATAGGCCAGGCGGCCCTGGTCATCGACCAGCAGGTTGACCTTCGCCGGGGAATCCCCGGCGCGGGTGTCATCGACGTAGATGCGGGTGTTGCCGGGAATCGTGTCGACGAGGACGGCGACGGTGGGGCCTTCGGAGCCTTCCACGGACGAACAGGCGGCCAGGACGCCGGCGGCGAGCGCCAGCGCAGCGAGCAGTAAGGGGGAGGTGAATTTCATCGGTGAGGTGGGTGATGGAATCCGCTGAGACGTCGCCGCCGCCACGGCAGTTACGACCCGGCGACAACTCCACGCTGGAGGATTGTATCTGACCCGTTGCAGAGTCTCCGGTCATGTCCGATCCAGCGCTTTTGCCCTCACCGGCCTTCCTGGCCGCCTTCCGCCGCACGGCGGGGACACCGGCGCAGCTTGGGTTCGCGGACTTCATGCGACTCGCCCTGTACGATCCGGAGGTGGGCTATTACGGCGCCGCCCGGCGGCGGGTCGGACGGAATGCGGAGACTGACTTTTACACGGCGAGCACGAGCGGCGCGGTCTTCGGCGAACTCATCACCGCCGCCGCGACGACACTGCTCGGCCGCGCCGATCCACGGGAGTTCGCTTTCGTGGAGATCGGGGCCGAGGCCCCAGCCCCAGGCCAGCCCGCACCGGGCATACTCCAAGGCGTCTCCCATCCCTTCGGCGCGGCCAGGACCATCCCGTTGGGCCACGAGATGGCCCTATCCGGTCCTTGCGTGGTCTTTGCAAACGAGCTGCTCGACGCGCAGCCCTTCGAGCGATTCGCCTTTCGCCGCGGCGGCTGGCGCCGGCTCGGCGTGGCCGAGCGGGAGGGCCGGCTCGCGGAGGGCGAGCTGCCCGGACCGGCCACGGCGGATTTCCTGCCCGCCCGCGCGCCCGAAGGCTACCTGGTGGACGCGCCGCTCGCGGCCACCACCCTGCTGGAGAAAATCGCGGCCCAGCCCTGGACGGGCCTGTTCCTCACGTGCGACTACGGCCGCACGCTCCACGAACTCTTGACCGAATATCCCGCCGGCACCGCCCGCGCCTATCACCGGCACCGGCAATCCAACGAACTGCTGGCACAACCCGGCGAACAGGACCTGACCTGTCACCTTTGCTGGGACTGGCTAGCCGACACGCTCCGCCGGCATGGATTCGTGGAGCCAAAGGTCGAGACGCAGGAATCCTTCTTTGTGAAACATGCGGGCGCTTTCCTGGCCGCCGCCAGCGCCGCCGAGGCCAAGGGCCTGAGCCAACGGAAACTCGCGCTCATGCAGCTCCTGCACCCCGCGCACCTCGGCCAAAAATTCCAGGTCCTGCACGCGAATCGTCCCGGCTGAACCGTCGGGGTCTTGCTTGCGGCTTCGGACCGGAACCGCCTCCTTCGACGGCACCCAGCCATGGACACCGGCAAAGCCGTATTCTTGTCGTACGCATCCCAGGACGCAGAAGCCGTCCGGAGACTCGCCGAGGCCCTTCGGGCCGAGGGTGTGGAGGTTTGGTTCGACCAGAGTGAGCTGAAGGGCGGCGATACCTGGGATCAAAAGATCCGCCGGCAGATCAAGGAGTGCGCGCTCTTCGTGCCGGTGATCTCGGCCAGCACGCAGTCCCGGCCGGAGGGTTACTTTCGACTCGAGTGGAAACTCGCCGTCGACCGTTCGCACCTGTTGGCGGATGACCACCCATTTATTTTCCCGGTCGTGATCGACGAAACGACCGAATCCGCGGCCCGTGTCCCGGAACGGTTTCGCGATTTTCAATGGAGCCGCCTTGGCCGAAATCACGCCCCCACGATCCTGGCCCGGCGCGTCGCCGGGTTGATCGCCGGCGAGCAGGTGCCGGAACCGGCGGCCGCGCGGGACGAAAGCAAGGCGGCCAAGCGCCGGCGCCGGCCGAAGGAACGAGGCTGGGCCAGCCACGTTTTTCGATTCGGCGGAGTCATCATCGCTCTCGGATACCTGAGCAGGCCGCTATGGAGCCCACCGCGAGGCGAGACTCCCCCGCCCGCCGCCGCGGCCACGAGTGAGGTCGATCGCCTCGCCGCCCGGGCGATCGCCGACTATTACACCGTTGGCTACACCCGACAGGAACTTGCCGCCGCGGAAGCCGACGCCCAGCAGGCCGTCCAGCAAAACCGGAGATCGGCCGCAGCTTGGAGCGCGCTCGCCGGCGTCCACGCCACCTATTTGCAACGCAACTGGGATCGCAGTCAAAAGCGCCAGCAAGACATCCAGGACGCGGTCAACCAAGCGCTTAACCTAGATCCCAGATCCACCGAGGCCCTGTTCGCCCGCGGTCAACTGCTCCTCCGCGGCGGGCGGCTTCTCGCCGGGACCGAGGGCTGCTTTCGCCAAGCCCTCGATCTTGCGCCGGCCAACAACCGCTACCGCCGGGCCCTCGCCGACACGCTCGGCGCCCTGGGCCAGCGGGATGAGCAACAAGCCCAACTCGAAGAGGCCGTGCGGCGGGATCCCAACGACCCAATCGTACGCTACGATTTTGCACAATGGTTAATCGGCGCGGACGTCCGCGACTCCAATCCTGTCAGCCCGGAAAACTATGCCGCTGCCCTCGGACAAATCGATGCCGGCCTCGCGACGAAGAAACTGAACAGCCTGTTGCTCCTGCGGGCGCGCATCCAGGCCGGCAATGGCGACTTGGCCGCCATGAGGTCGTCTCTCGACGAACTTGCCAAGCTCCCCCTGTCCGAGCGCGAGGAGGACCGCGCCGTGTTTACGGCGATGTGGGGCGCCCTGCTCGAGCATGACCCGGCCAAGGCGATCACCGCCGCTGCGCTGACGACCAAGAATTACTTCGAAGATGCGGTGAGCGTCCGTTCAAAGGAGGCACTTCTCGCCCTCGCCCACCAACAGGCGGGCCGGCCGAACCAGGCCCAGCTGGCTTGGAAACAGGCCGAAAACACCATACGTGCCCGCCTGACCAACGATTCCAATAATACGATCCTGACTTCGGACCTAGCCAAGACCCTTGCCTGGCAGGGCCGGACGGAAGAAGCCAAGCGGCTCTTCGCACCCATCGAGGCCGCCATGCTCGAGGCCGGCACCTCCTCCCAGTCTGCCGCTCAGTTTTATGCCGCCCTTGGCGACGCCGGGCAGGCGGTCGCTTGGCTGCACAAGGTTCTTTACCGATTTCCCGAGACCACGCCCTCCGTCCTGAAGGTCGATCCGACGTGGGACAAACTGCGCGGCCAGGCTGAGTTCGACACGTTTCTCGCCGAAGCAATCGCCGCGGAAAAGGCGAAGAAATCGATCCCTTGATGGCGCCAAATATCCCCTTGCTTCACGAAAGGGCCGCCCTTTACTCCGTCCCCTTTAACCAACTCGAAACCATCATGGCCAGAATCTGTGCAATCACCGGTCGCCGCCCCGTCAAGGGCAGCATCATCAACCGCAAGGGTCAGTCCAAGAAGAGCGGCGGCATCGGCACGCACGTGACGAGCATCACGAAGCGCAAGTTCCGTCCCAACCTCCAGCGCATCAAGGTCCGCCTCGCGAATGGCGGCACCAAGCGCATGTGGGTGTCGGTCAAGGCCATCAAGGCCGGCCTGGTCGAGAAGGCCTGAGTCAGGCTCACTCCCCTTTCACCCCGCGGTCCTTCCGGCCGCGGGTTTTTTATTTCGAGCCGTTCCACTCAAGGCCTTCCACAGGAGGCAACGGAGAAGGAGCAGAGTTAGATCCTCCGTTCCTCCGTTACCTCCTGTAAAAACGGATTGGGATCGACCTATCCCCGCCACGTGAACGCATGGCACAGCGCCACGCCCGCCGCGTCGGCCTCGTCGAAGGCGAGCGCGCGGCCGTGGCCGAGCAACGCCATCACCGTTCGGGCCATCTGCTCCTTGCTCGCCCGGCCGGCGCCGACCACCGCCTGTTTCACGCGCAGCGGCGGGTACTCGAAGACCGGCAACCCCCGGAGAGCCGCCGTCGCGATCGCCGCGCCGCGCGCTGCACCGAGGATCTGTGCCGTTTGGAAGTTCTGTACGTAGATCGTCTGCTCCAACGCCACATGCCGCACCGCGAAGTCCGCCAGGAACGACTCCACCCCGCGGTGGATCTCCGCGAGCGCCTCCGCCATCGGGCGCTTCGCGGCCACCTGCACGGTCCGGCACCGCAGCAACACCGGCCGCCGCCCCGGCGCGAACTCGAGCACCGCGAGGCCCGTTCCGCGCAGCGAGGGATCGATGCCGAGCACCAAGCCGTGGAACGCGGTGCGCGCCGGCAGCATGCCGGCCACCGCAGGCTGCCGGGCAACCGCCGGGGCATGGCTGGTCGACGCCGGGACGGTTTTCCCCTCCAGCTTCGCCTTCCACATCTCCCTGACGTTCATCCGCGCCATGACCGATTAACGGGCGGGGAACGCTCAACGTTCAACGCTCAACTCTCAACGTTCAAGTGCCTGAGCCCCACTTGAGCGTTGGGCGTTGATCGTTTTCTCGGAAGCTCCTCAGAACAGCAGCTTCACGCCCGCGGCCACCGCCAGGGCCAGCGAGAGGTTCTCGAACCAGCGCTGGTTGAGCCTCGCCACGATCTTTCGACCGAGGAAGACCCCCGCCACGACCGCGGGCATCAGCCAGAGATTGGTGCCGAGGCTGCCGAGGTTGATCAGGCCGAGATCGGCCATGAACGGGACCTTGAAGATGTTCAGGACGAGGAAGAACATCGCCGCCGTGCCAACGAACTCCAGCTTCGGCAGCCGCATCGCCAGCAGGTAGATCGCCATCAGCGGACCCGCGGCATTCGCGAGCAGGGTCGTGAAGCCGGCGATGATGCCGAAGATCGCCGCCGTGACCGCGGAGTGCGTGGCCGGCTCCTGGGCGGCCCCCGACCGCCGCCGCCAGAGCTGCATCGCCGAGAGCACCAGGATGATCGCCCCGATCGTCACCTTCGCCTGCCGGTCGTCGATGCGGTTCATCGCCAAATAACCCGTCACCACGCCGGCTGCGGTCCAAGGGACTAGCCGCAGCAGGTGCCGCCACTGGGCGTGGTGTCGATAAGAGAGCACCGCAAACACATCGCCGACAATCAGCAGCGGCAGCAGCAGCCCGCTCGCCTGCTTCGCCGGCACCAGTTGGGCGTAGATCGCCACCGGCAAGATGCCGATGCCCGATACCCCGGCCTTGGCCACTCCAACCAGGATCGCCGCCACGGCCGCCAGCACCCATTGCAGGGGATCGAAGTTCACGCGGGAACCTCCGGGGTGAAGTGCCCATCGGCCACCCGGAAGACCTGCCAGTCCCCCAGCGCAGCGTCGGGCAACGCGGTGCCGGTCGCGATCACCTGCGACTCCGAGTCGACGGCATTCCAGAACTCGCGCCGGCGCGCGCCGTCGAGCTCGCCGAGCACGTCGTCCGCCAAGAGTACCGGCCGCACTCCGCAGCAGGCGTGGAACCAGGTCGCCTGCGCCAGCTTCAGCGCCAGGACCAGGGAGCGCTGCTGGCCCTCGGAGGCGAAGTCCTTCGCCCCGCGACCACCGACCGTGAGCTCAAAGTCATCCCGGTGCGCCCCGCCCACCGTCGTGCGGAACAGGCGGTCCCGCGCCCGCCCGGCCGCGAGCCGCGCCAGCAGTGCGTCGGCATCCGGCTCCTCGCCAAAGTCTGGCCGGTAACCCAGCGCCGGCTGTTCCGCACCCTGCGCGATCCGGCCGTAAGCCGCCTTGAGGTGGGTCTCCAGCGCCGCCAGAACCGCTGCGCGCCGGGTCATGAGTTGCGCGGCGGCCGGGGCCAGCGCGGCCTCGAAGGCCTCCAGCTCGGGCTCGGTCGCTCGCTCCGACTTCAGCAGGCTGTTCCTCGCCTCGAGCGCCTTGTCGTAGGCCAGCAGCGCCCGCAGGTACTCGGAGTCCATCGCGGCCGCCGCCACGTCGAGCCAGCGCCGGCGCCCGGCGGGTGACCCGCGCACGAGCTGCTGGTCCTGCGAGGAGAAGGCCACCGTCGGGAAGCGCCCGATGAAGTCCGCCAGCCGCGTCACCCGGGTGTCGTCGCACCACACCTCCTTGCCCTCGCGGCGAAGCGTGATGCTCACCTTGGCCGGTCCGTGCCTTTCGTGCTCGAGCTCGCAGACCAGGGCGGCCGCCGGCTGGTTGTGCATCAGAAGCAGGCGGTTGTCGGGCGTGCGGAACGAACGCAACGCCGTCAGCAGCCCCGCTGCCTCGAGCAGGTTGGTCTTCCCCTGCGCGTTCGCGCCAACGCAGAACACGAGCCGGCCGCTGAACTCCAGCCGCGCCAGGGCCACGTTGCGGAAATGGCGGAGCGATAACGTGCGCAGGCGCATGGAGGCGGATCAGTGCCGATCAAGCACCGTGTCGATCACGGCCCGGATCATTTCATACGGCTGCGCGCCCTCGATTACCTCGGCTTCGGTGATCAGTCCCTTCGCCGGGCGGACGAGGATCGCCGGCACGCCGCTCAGGCCCAGGTGCACGGCCTCGGTCTCGTCGGCCAGCACCTCCTCCACCTGGGACTGCATCGCGAACACCGCCCGGGCGTCGTCCGCCTCGAGACCGGCCCGCACCGCCAACTCCACAAGCAGGTCGACCTCGCCGAGGTCGCGCCCGTGTTCCCAGAATTCACGCATCAGGAGGCCGTGCAACGCCCCGGCCCGGCCCTGCGTCCGGGCGAAGGCCGAGAGCTCGTGCGCCCGACGCGTGCGGGGATGTCGTTCCGGAAACCGCATCACGAGGCCCAGCTCCCGCGCCCGGGGCACGATGCCGCGGTCGAAGAGCCCGCGGAAACGCTCGCGCTGCTCGTCGAGCGAGGGCTGCGGCTCCGGCCGGAGCTCAAAGGCCCGCCACCTCAGCCGCAGGCGGTCGCCGAATTCGGCCTGGATCCGCTCCACCGCCGGGCCCACCAGGCAGCAGAACGGGCAGACATAGTCGCTCCAGACATCGATCTCGACGGCGTGCATCGCCGCCACTTCATCGCCCGGCCCGCGGAAGGAAACCCGGAAATTTCACCACGGATTTCACGGATTACACGGATAGGCCCCAGGCAATCGGAATTTCTCACAGGAGATCACGGAAAGCATGGAGACCGAACCATCCTCCTGGCCTCTGTGTCCTCCTCTAAAACTTCCGATGGATCGTACACCCATCCGTGTAATCCGTGAAATCCGTGGTTAAAAGGGTTGCGGAATTTAATATCGCGGCACCGCCGCGCCGGTCTTTTGCTCCCAATCATGTCGTTTGATTCCCAGCTCGCCGACACCGTGCGCACGTTCCAGGCACTGGCCTCGATCCGACCCGAGATCGACCAAGCCGCGAAGCTCATCCTGGCCACGCTGCGCCACGATAAGAAGCTGCTGATTTGCGGCAACGGCGGCAGCGCGGCCGAGGCACAGCATTTTTCCACGGAGCTCGTCGGGCGCTATGCCAAGCACCGCGGTTCGCTCCCCGCGATCGCGCTCTCCGCCGACGGCTCACTCCTGACCTGTATCGGCAACGACTATGGCTACGATCAGGTCTTCTCGCGCCAGATCGCCGGGCTCGCCCATGAAGGCGATCTCGTGGTCGTAATCACCTCCAGCGGCACGTCCCCCAACATCCTCGCCGCTCTCGACGAGGCCCGGAAGATGGGCCTGCAGAGCATCGCCTTCCTCGGTCGCGGCGGCGGCAAGGCCCGGGGTCGGGCCACCGTGGACCTGATCGTGCCGGGCGCGTCTGGCCGCACCGCCCAGGAGGCCCACCTCTTCCTTATCCACTACTTCTGCGAATTGATCGACGCCGAGTTCGAATAGACCACTTCCGGCGGCCAGGGCTGGGCCGCCGGCCCGGCCGGATTGCAATCGACATCGCGGCCGGGCCAGCGGCCCGGCCCTGCCTCCGGGCCGCGGTGAGGCGACCCGAGGGCCCGGTTCAGGCCGCCAAGTAGGGCAGCTTCGCGGCGGTGGACTTGACCGACGGTATGCCTTCGATGAGCTCGCCGATCGCATCCCAGCGGCCGTTGACGAGGGCGTCGCGGGCGGACTCGCGCAGCGTGATCTTCACGGCCTGGCCGGCGAAGCGGACCTCCAGCTTCGCGAGGTCGATCGTGACCTCGGTCGCGGGGTCCTTCGCCAAGGCGGCGGCGATTTTCGCAATGTCCTCGCGGTTCGCGTTGACGCAGGGCATGCCGAGCGTGGTGCTGTTGCCGAAGAAGATCTCGGCGAAGCCCTCGGCGATCACGGCCTTGAAGCCGTATTTCTGGATCGCCTGCGGGGCGTGCTCGCGGGAGGAGCCGCAGCCGAAGTTCGCACCGGAAAGGAGGATGGTCGCCCCGGAAAAGCGGGCGTCGTTCAGCGGGTGATTCGTGATCTGGCCCGTCTTGGGATCCTTGCGGACATCGTGGAAGAGGAACTCCCCGAGGCCGTCGAATGTAACGCACTTCATGAAGCGCGCCGGGATGATGCGGTCGGTGTCGATGTCGTTGCCCGGGACATTGACGGCGCGGCCGGAGACGGAGGTGATTTTGGCGAGGGACATGGTGTTTGAAGTAGTGGGTAGCAGGTAGTGGATCAGCTGACGCTGAAAACCTCCCGGGCGTCGGCCACGCTGCCGGCGACGGCGGCGGCGGCGACCATGACAGGGCTCATCAGGATGGTGCGCCCAGTGGGCGAGCCCTGGCGGCCCTTGAAGTTGCGGTTGGACGAGCTGGCGCAGAGCTGCTCGCCGACGAGCTTGTCGGGGTTCATCGCGAGGCACATGGAGCAGCCCGCGGCGCGCCACTCGAAACCGGCCGCGGCCAGCACCTTGTCGATGCCCTCCTTCTCGCACTGGAGTGCGACGATCTGCGAGCCAGGCACGGCGATGGCCTTCACGCCAGCGGCGACCTTGTGGCCCTTCACGTACTTGGCGACCTCGCGGAAGTCCGAGAGGCGGCCGTTGGTGCAGGAGCCGATGAAGGCGACGTCGATCTTGGTCCCCTTGATGGGCGCGCCGGGCTTGAGCTTCATGTAGGCGAGCGCCTCCTCGATGCCAGCCTTCTCGTCGGCCGCGGTGGCCTTGGCGGGATCGGGGACGTTCTCGAGGATGGTGATGCCCTGGCCGGGGTTGATGCCCCAGGTGACGGTCGGCGCGATGTCGGCGGCGTTGATCTTCACCACGTCGTCGTAGTGGCAGCCGGGATCAGACGCGAAGGACCTCCAGTTCGCCACGGCCTTGTCCCAGTCCGCGCCGTTCGGCGAGTACGGCCGGCCCTTGAGGAAGGCGAAGGTGGTCTCGTCGGGATTGACATAGCCCACGCGGGCGCCGCCCTCGATCGACATGTTGCAGACGGTCATGCGCTCCTCCATCGAGAACCCGTCGAAAGTGCTGCCGGCGTACTCATAGGCGTAGCCGGTGCCGCCGTTCACGCCGAGCAGGCGGATGATGTGGAGGATGACGTCCTTGGCGTAGACGCCCGGGCGCAGCTTGCCGTTGACCTCGATGCGCCGGACCTTGAGGGCCCCGAGCGCCATCGTCTGGGTCGCGAGCACGTCGCGCACCTGGCTGGTGCCGATGCCGAACGCGACCGCGCCGAACGCACCGTGCGTGCTGGTGTGGGAGTCGCCGCAGGCGATCGTGGTGCCGGGCTGGGTGATGCCCTGCTCGGGTCCGACGATGTGCACGATGCCCTGCTTGCCGGTGGCGCGGTCGAAGAAAGTGATGCCAAATTGGGCACAGTTCTTCCGCAGTTCGTCCATCATGGCCTGGGCGAGCGGATCCTTGTACGGCTCGACGAGCTCGTTGGTCGGCACGATGTGGTCGACGGTGGCAAACGTGCGGTGCGGCATCAGCACCTTGAGCTTGAGGTCGCGCATCATCCCGAAGGCCTGCGGCGAGGTGACCTCGTGGATCAGGTGCGTGCCGATGAGCAGCTGAGTCTGGCCGTTGGCCAGAGTGCGGACCGCATGGGCGTTCCAGACTTTTTGGAAGAGGGATTCGGGCATGGTGAAATCGGAGGATGGTTTAACCACGGATGACACGGAGGCAGGCCGCGATCCGGACGATCCAAGGGTCGAGAGCCCAGATGCTACCAGATCCTTGCCATAACAGGAAATACCACTTCTGATCGTTTTGATGCCTAATGGGCATCAAAAGACCGTGGCCCGAGACTACCAGTTTCCCTTTGAGCTCCGGCACCTCGTGTACTTCCGCGAGGTGGCCCGACGCCTGCATTTTCGGCAGGCGGCGGAGGCACTGTCGGTCGCCCAGCCGGCCCTCTCGCGCAGCCTCGCCCAGCTGGAGGAGGCGCTCGGAGCCGATCTGCTGAACCGCACCCGCCGCCGGGTGGAGCTCACCCCGGCCGGCAAGGCCCTGCTTGAACGCGTCGAGCCGCTGCTCCGCGGGCTGGCGGCGGTACCGGGCGACATCCGCGCCCTGGCCGGAGGGCAGGCTGGCCATCTCCGCATGGCCTTCACCGGACTCGCCATGGCAACCGTGCTGCCGCGGATCCTCCGCGAGTTCGGCCGGCGCCACCCAGGCATCCGGGTCGAGCTGAACGAGTCACCCACCTCCGCCCAGCTCACCGCCCTGCAGGCCGGGGACATCGACTGCGGCTTCTTCCATCCCGACGCCACCCTGCCGGCCGGGCTGCAGACCCGGCTGCTGCTCCGCGAAAAGAACGGCGTGCTCCTGCCCGCCGATCACCGGCTGGCAAAACAGCCCTCCCCCACCCTGAAGGACCTTGCCGCCACGCCCTTCGTGCTCTTCCCCCGCGCCAACAATCCCGGATTCCACGACCGAATCATGGCCGCGTTCGCCGGCGCCGGGGTGAGCCCGCGCATCGCCGAGGAAGTCTGGCCGCGCGCCAACGGAGTGGGCCTCGTCCGCGCCGGGCTCGGCGCGACCTTCATGACGCCCTCTGAGGCCAAGCACCTCCCGCCCGAGATAATCTTCCGCCCACTGCGCGGCCCCGCCCCGGAGAGCCGGCTTGTGCTCGGCTGGCTTGCCCGCCATCGGCCAGGCGACGGCGGGCGAGGTGCTCCCCCACCTGATCCAGCGCTCGATGCCTTCCTGACCGTGGCCGGTGAAACTGGGAAAGGCACCGGCCGATGATCCTCCTGTGCGAACTCCGGAAGGGCACCGACCGCACAGAGGGCTTTCCCTTCGATCTGCCGGGCATCCGCTCACTCGACACGCTGCGGTTCCAGGCCCCCGTGACTTTTCTCGTCGGCGCCAATGCCAGCGGGAAGTCCACCCTGCTTGAGGCTCTCGCGCTCGCGACCAACCGCGTGGTGGTCGGTGGGACCGACCTGAAGCGCGATGCCAGCCTCGAGGCGATCCGCCCCCTGGCCAAGGCCCTGCGCCTCACCTGGAACAAGCGCACGGCCCGCGGCTTTTTCCTCCGGGCCGAGGACTTCTTCAACTTCGCCCGCCGCAACCGCGAGCTGACGAGCGAGCTGCAGGGCTTCGCCGACAAGCACGCCGACGACGCCCGGGCCCGCGGCTACCTGCTCGGGCAGAAGCGCCAGATCGAGGAACGCTACGGCGACCTCAACGCCGCCTCGCACGGCGAGGGATTCCTGCGCGTGTTCGCGTCGCGCCTCGTCCCGCATGGCCTCTACCTCCTCGACGAGCCCGAGGCGGCACTCTCGCCCCACTCGCAGCTCGCCTTCCTCCTTCAGCTCCGCGCCGCGGTCGAGCAGGGCTCGCAGTTCCTCATCGCCACGCATTCGCCGCTGCTCACCGCCTACCCCGGCGCAGAGATCCTCGAGTTCAACGCCAACGGCCTGGAGCCCGTGGCCTACGACGACGTCGAGGGCGTCGGCCTCTACCGCCACTTCCTCCGTTCGCCGCGCCAGTACCTCGACCGGTTGTTCCGGGAGTGAGACCCCCTACGGCGTCAACAGCGCGTCGTCCGCCGTGCCGAAGCGGCGGTCGGGGCCGGCGGAGCGGATCTCCATTCGCGTGCCACTGAGCTGGTGCAGGCGGAAGGGTGTGCCCCAGCGGTCGGTGAGCTCGCCGGCGGCGTTGATTGCCGGGTGGTCGCGCGGCACGAGGGCGAGATTTAGGGCATTGGCGCCGGTGAGGGTGCGCACGATCTCCGCGTTCTCGCCGACGGGGTTGCCGTCGCGGGGAAAATTCGTCCGCCACGCGGCGAAGACCTCACTCAGGAGACGGAGGTCGTCCTGAATCGTGCCGCCCGAGCGGTTCAGGTCATCCAGCAGCACGCTGCGGCCGGGATCGTCCGCCTTCGGAACGGCCGCCATGGAGGCGGCAGACGCCGGCCCGACCAGGGGCAGCAACCCGGAGGCCGTGGGACCCGGAACCGCCGGGACCGCGCGCGGCTGGGGCTGCGGCGGCGGGACACGCATGATCCACCAGATCGCGACGGCCGCGACGGCGATCACGAAAAATAGCTTGGTGGAGCGCCTCACCCCAGGAAGCCCAAATTCGGGTTCGCGAAGCGGCCGATATTGGGGAGCACGACCGGCAGGTTCGTCGCGCTTACCCCGAACCAGCTCGCCATGGTCGCGCTGTACTCGTCGACGCTTGTGCTCGGGATCCAGCGGCCGCGGCCGGTGTCGTCCGGGCCGTTGATCGTCCAGTCCGGCATCCGCCCGTAGATCCGGCCGCCGCGGAGCGAGCCGCTCATGATCAGATGGTGACTGCCCCAGCCATGATCGGAGCCATCGCCGTTGGTGTTGAAGGTCCGTCCGAAGTCGGAGGCCGTGAAGGTCGTCACGTTCTGCGCCTGGCCCAGCTCGCTGGTCGCATTGTAGAACGCGGCGAGGCACTTGCTGACGTCGCTGAGCAGGTTGGCATGGGCCCCGGTGCCGGTGTTGCCCGCCACGACCTGGTCGTCGTGGAGGTCCCAGCCGCCGATGCGCGCGAAGAAGATCTGCCGGCGGAGCCCGAGCTGCGGCGCGGCCGAGATGAGTCGGGCGATGGTCCGGAGCTGGTTGCCGAGGCTAGTCGTGGGGAAGACCGTGGTGAAAGGCGCGTTGCCGCTGAGGAAGCCGGTCACCAAGGCGCTGTCGGATATCGCGCTGGCGGTCTCGGTGGCAAACGCGGTCTCCAGCAGCCCCGGTTGCTGGGCGGCCAGCAGGTCGCTTTGCGCCCTGGTACGTACCCCGGCGAGCGTGGTCGTGCCGGTGGCCGTGCCGGTGAGCGCGACGGCGCCGGTGGAGTTGACCGAGTACTGTGCGACCGTGCCGCCGACCTGGAAGGAGTTCTGCCCGTTCAGGCTGATCGACATCGAGATCGCGTTGTTCTGGTTGAACGCGTTCACGAGATCGGCAAGCCGCCCGCCCCACCCGGTGGTGAACGGCCGGTCCGGCAGGCTGCTCTGCCACTCGACCTGCTGGTCGTTGTGGGAGAACAGCTGGTTGGGCAGCGGCACGGAGCGGGCGTTGTACTGCGTCTTGGTGGTCGGGAAACAGAGTGTGCCGACATTGGCCATGACGGTGGCGCGGCCCTGGTTGAACAACGCCTGCAGCTCGGGCATGGCCGGGTGCAGGCCGTAGGTGTGGCCGTCGTTGGCCGTGACGTTCACCCCGAGCAGACCGGACCGCGGCAGCGCGAGCGCCCCGCGACCGGCGGCGTAGGCATTGTAACCGGTGGTGTCCGAGGGCACGATGAGGTTGTTCGCGTCGTTGCCGCCAGCGAGGAAGAGGCAGACGAGCGCCTTGTAGTCACCCGAAAGGCTGGCGGCGGCGCCGAGGACGCGGAGCTGGGCCAGAGCCGAGAGCAGGCCGGTCGCACCGACCGCGGCGCAGCACTGGCCGACGAAGCGCCGGCGCGAGGGATCGTGAAACGTCGGCATGGCGGAGTTATTTCTGCACCGCGCCGCCGGCAGTGCTCATGATGAGGTAGACGGCGGTGCGGACGCGATCGAGGTCGCTGGTGGCGGCCGGCACGGAATTGAGGGCGGAGATGATGCGGTCGCGGGCGGCCGACGGCAGCGTGCCGCCCGCGAGCAGCGGGTCGAGCTGGTCGAGGAGCGGACCCGGCGTACGCGCCAGCGAGAGGAACGGGTCGAGCGTCAGGGCGATGGTCTGCGAGGCGGGGTCGGTCGGACGCGTCGTGGTGATATATCCGTAGTAGAAGTTGGGGATCGTGATCGCCGTGGTATCGGTGAGGATCTGGAACTCCGGGGCAACGAGCCCGGCGGAGCCGAGCAGCCCCGGGTAGATGTAGGCGGGATCGAAGAAGTTGAACACCGTCGGCGAGCGCAACGCCGCCTGGGCGAGGGAGCCCTCGGCATTGGAAATGTTGTAACGACCGCTGTTCGAGCCGCCGCCGAGCGCGCGGAACAGCGCGGTGGCCCGCAGCAGGGGCTCCTTGAGCTTGCCGTGGGCGGGATTGGTGAGCAGCGCGGACGAGCGGGCCTCGTAGTCGAGCAGGATGGCGCGGACCACCGCGGCCAAGTCGCCCCGCACGCCGCTGCCGTTGTTGGCGAAGACCTGGCCCACGCGGTAGACGTAGGCGGGACTGGGGTTGCTCGTGACGAGTCGCTGGATCAGCGCCCGGGCGAGGAAGGGGCCCGTGTTGGCGTGCTGGAACAACGCATCAAGCGCGCCGGCAAGGTCGGCCGCGCCGCCTTGGTTCGCCGGCAGGATACGGCCGTCCACGATCGTTTTCGCCGATACGTCATGGAACGACGGATAAATGCGCATCGGGTTGAGGTAGTCTGCCGAGGACGTGCGAAAATCGGGATTGGCGAGTACGGAGGCGTAGGCCCAGCCGGTGAAGACCTTGGCCATCTCCGAGATGGTCGCCTGATCGTAGGTCGCGATCGGCTGGCCGGCGCTGTCGAGCTTGAGCGTGCCGTCAGGATTGAGCTGCCTCAGCCCGATAGTGAAGAGCTGCATCACCTCGCGGGCGTAGTTCTCGTCAGCCGAAGTGAGCACGTTCCCCTGCGCGTCGAAGGTGCCCTTAGCGTTTCGCAGCGAGCTCAGGTATATGCCCATCATGGGACTGAGAGTCACGTCCTCGAGGAGCTGGCGGAAGTTGCCGAAGGCGCCGCGCACGAGGAGGTCGTAGTAATTCGCCGCGCCCTCCGTGGCGCCGCTGATCGTCGTATTTTGGTCGGAGATGACGAAAATCTCGCTGAGCGCGAAGGCTACGCGCTGCCGGAGCTGGTCAGGGGCGGTGACGGCGATCCGCCACCACGCGGCCTGACGGTTGGCGGGCTGGGCCGTCGTGGTCGTCGCGCTCCGTGTGTACGCCTCGAAGTCGGAAACCGTGGCCGCCCGATGGAGCGTCGCTGGCTGCGCCAGCTGGTCGGTGATCCACTGAGCGTAGCCGCGCTGCCGGACGGACGAAATCTCGGCCGTGGTCGGACCAAAGGTTGCCTGCGTGAGGAAGCGCGCCGCATCCTGCGCCGTCGGGCTAGCAAGCGAGAACACCGGCGGCGGCTCCGGCAGCGTGAAGATCGCCGCACCGCTCGTGCGGGCGAAGGAGCCGACCAACTCGCCCGCGGGGTTGGCGGCGGTGTCGATGCTGACGTAGAGCCGGCCGGCCTTCAGGGCGGCGACGATGTCCGCCACGCTGTACGCACCGCTCGCGGTGATCGTCCAGGCCAGCCCGCTCGTCTGCGTCGTCGGCAGGCCGCGGATGAAGTTGCCGTCAATCACGAGGTGGGCCGAGGTGGCGGGACCGGTAAGGTTGTAGAAGGTTAGCCCGAGCACGCCCGAAAGCTCGTCGGCCGCGAGCTGCAGCGTCGCGGTGCCGTAGGCAGTGGCCCCGGCGGCCGAGGTGCGCAGGTTCGCCAAGTAGAGGACGGGCAGCGGGGTACCGACAGCCGCGCCCCCGTTGTTGGGCAGACCGCCGTCCGGCGTGATGTCGTAGGCCTCGACGAGGCCGACCCCGGTGGAGTTGTCCACGTTGGACGCGATGATGGTGTAGACGCCGGGGGGCAGGTCGATGACCAGGGCGGCGTCCCGGCTGCCCGCGGTAAGCGGGGCCATGCCGGCCTGGCTAAAGGCCGCGGAGATCTGCCCCGACGCGTTGGCGCCGCCGGCGTCCCAGTTGTCGTTCGTCGCGACGACCCGGCCGAGCGAGTCGACCACGGACAGGCTGGGATTCGAGAGCACCGTGGTGCCGGCCGGCAGGAGCGGCGCAAGCATGGGTCCGCCGGCGCGCAGGACCATGCGGCGGACTAGCGTGCCCGGGGAGACGATCATGCCGGCGATGAGGACGTTGCTGCCGGAGCCGACCGGCGCCCGGGTGGAGATCGCCATCAGGCGGGCCGGGCCGCTGACGTCGTAGACCTCGAGCAGCACGATGCCCGTGGCGCCGCCGGCGGCGCTGACCTGCGCGGTATAGGTGCCGCTGGGGAGCGTGACGACGATCGAGGCGTCGAGGCTGCCGCGCACGGGTGGCGTCAGCCCGACGGAGCGCATCACGCTCTCGTCGGTGGATGACCAGTTGTCATTCGTCAGGATCGCGGTGCCGCGGCTGTCGTAGAGCGTGAGGATGGGGTCGGCCAGCGTGCCCTGCGTGACCCCCTGCGCCGCCAGCCCGGGGCCGAGGGCGCGGATGAGCACGGTCTTGGGCGCACCCTGCTGGATGACGAACCCGGCAATCATCACATTGCTCCCCGCGCCCGCCAGTCCGCGGGTCGAGAGGCCGGCCACGCGCTGGTCGAATTCCGCCGCGGCGACGGGCCGGTCGCGTACGCCCCCGCGGCGGCGCGCGTCCAGCGCGAGGCGCTGGGCTGGCGCTTCGCCGCGGACGAAGGCTGCACGACGCCGGGAGACGACGCCGCGTATTG
>OMJT01000197.1 GCA_900299415.1 Opitutales bacterium | reverse complement strand
GGCTCGGTGGATTCGTTTCCGACGTAGGTCACGCGGTAGAGCTGGCTGCCGGTGGTGGCGACGAGCAGGGAGCCGTCGGCTGGGTTGGGAATGATGCCGGACACTGGGAAGGGCCGGCCGCTGATGAACGGCTCGGGCTCGGCGCGATAGGAAGAACCGTCGGGGCGGAGGTTGACGGCCCAGAGGTTACCGAAGGACCAGTCACCGGCGTAGAAGGCGTCCTGGTAGCGGGCCGGGAACTTGGTGCCGGCGCCAAACGAGGAGCCGACGGGCGAGCCGGAACCGACGACCCCGATCGGGGCCCAGAAGTCGAACTGGTAGTAGGGATGGACCTTCGAGCCCGCGCGCCAGCCGGCGTCCGAGCCGCTGATCGCGTGGATGATGTCGGTCGGGCGATAGCCAACGGTGAAACCCATGTTGGGCTCCTCATCGGCGTCGTAGACGAACAGCTCGCCGTCCTTGTTGTAGGCCATCGACACGGGATTGCGCATGCCCATGGACCAGAGTTCGAAGTCGGTGCCGTCCTCGTTGAAGTTGTACAGCGTGGCCTCGGGCGCGCGGTGGAAGCCCGGGGGGCTGAGGTCCATGCGCATGTTGAGGTTGTCCTCGCCCCAGATCTCCGGGACGCGGCTGCGGTTGTGCTCGGTCGGGTGCGTGGCGTTGCCGGCGATCATCGTGATCATCTTCCCGTCCGGCGTGAGCTGCAGGGTGTGCGTGCCGTGGTCACCCGAGCCCTGGCGGACGCGGATGATGCGGGTCTCGTCGAACTTGTCGTCGCCGTTGTTGTCGCGCAGGCGGTAGACGCCCGAGCGGATCGTGTTGCTGCGATTGGCGTCGAAATAGAGGCTATTGAAGGCCCAGAGGATACCTTCAGCGGCGCCGACGCGCGTCGTGTTGATCTGCTCGACCTTGACCGGGTCGGGACTGCCGACCTTCGGGACGGTCATGCGGACCATGACATCGGAGTTGTAGGACGGCAGGACCAGGCGGCCCTTGTTGTCCCAGCCGACAGCGACCCAGCGTCCCTCAGAAACGGGCGGGACGTAGAGCAGTTCGAGCTTGAAGCCGTTGATGATCGTGAAATCACGGCCAACAAAGAAGCCGTCGGCGGACTCGATCGTGTTGTCGGCCGTGTTGAGTTCGGGGAAACCGGCGCCGTGGGCCGCAGTCGCGGCACACGCCACCAGCAGGGTGACGAGACGTCTCATGGTACGTGGGGGGGTTGGGGGCTAAGGGTACTGAACAACTTGCGAACGGTCACGAAGGAGCCGGATGGGGTCGCCGGATCCTTGGGATAGAACCACTGAACTTTAGAATAATTCCCCGGGCAAGTCCGAATCTTAAAGAATCAAAAATTGGCAATCCGGCCTCATCGCGGGCCGGCGGTTTTCACCGCGCGGCCGAAAATGCAAAGAATTATGGATTTGAAGCACGGCCGGGGCGCCGGCACAAAAAACCGGTGCTTTCGGGCCTATACCTTCCGTTGATTATCGGCGCGGCTGAGACCGGCGTCGCCCCGGCGGATCCGACGCCCTTCATCATCTTGGCTGGCGCCGCCCTGATCGTCGGCATCCTCATTTGGCAGAACAGCCGGGCTAAAAAGCAGTTCCAGCTCGATCTTGCCGACGAGCGGGAGCGAACCCGCCAAATGGGACAGGAGCGGGACCTCCTTGCCCGGGAGAACTAGTCCAAGAGCGAGATGCTCGCAACTCTCAGCCGCGAGATCCGCGCCAACCTGAACGGCATCATGGGCTCGGCCGATCTTCTGATCGAAGATGCCGCAAGTCGCCTGCAACGAGAGCACCTGACCACCTTGCGTTCCTCGGCCGAGGCGCTGCACATGTCGCTTAACGACGTGCTCGACTACGCGAGTATCGAGACCGGCCGCATCCATGTGGCTCGGGAAGACTACGACCTGCGGCAGCCACTCTACGAGGTCATCGAACAACTCCTCCCCCTCGCCTCACTCAAGAGCCTCGACCTGGTCCTGATCCTCTCCCCCGAAGTACCGGTGAATCTCGTCGGCGACCGGGGACGCCTCCGCCAGATACTCCTCAACCTCCTTTCCAACGCGATTACCTTCACGCCCAGCGGGCGCGTGGTGTTGCGCGTAGAACTACCCCAGCGCTCCGGCTCAACCCCACCGCAGAGCGCGAGCTGACTGCATTTTACCATCAGCGATACGGGGCCGGAGATCCCGGAGGAGTTGCAGACCGGCTTTTTTGACCGATTCACCCGGCCCGAGGGACAATCGCCTCGCCAGACCTCCGGTGCCGGCCTTGGCCTCGCGATCTGCAAACGACTCGTGGAACTCATGGGGGGACAGATCGGCGTGCGGAATGCCGCTGACTCCGGCGTCGAAGTCTGGCTGATGCTGCCAATCTCGGCGGGGCGCCGCCAGCCGGAGCCCGCCGCGCCCGCCGGCCTCTACGCCGTGGTGCTCGATGCGGAGCCTGTCACACGCGTGGCCGCATCCGCCATGCTCAGCCGCCTTGGGGTCGAGCAGGATACGACCGACTCCGTGAAGGACGCCGCCGTGCTGCTCGAAGAAGCCCGCAAAGAAGGCGTGGCCGAGCCCATTTTGGTGCTCAGCGACGTGATTGCCGGCGAACAAGCCGAGACCTTGGCGCAGGCTCTGACTTCCGAGCCGCGTGGCGCCTACCCCCGCATTATTCTGCTAGCCAAGGATCCCGACGCGGTCGCGACCGCCGACTTCAACTTCCCGGTCCACGCCGTCCTGCGCAAGCCCCTGCTCCGGTCCGAGCCGGTGCTGCGCGCCATGACCGAATCCTCGGAATCACTCGTGCCCTTCAGTTTCGCGGCCGAGACCGCGCGCGCCAAGCCACTCGTGCTGGTGGTTGACGACGACGATGTCAGCCGCTCCGTCACATCCAAGCTTCTGTCCCGCCTTGGCTGCCGGATCGAAGTTTCGCCGACCGGCGAGGATGCGATCACCAAGGCCGGTCGCGGCAACTTTGAGCTGGTATTCATGGATTGCCAAATGCCCGGCATGGACGGCTTCACCGCCACCGGACGCATCGTCGCATTGCTTGGCGCCAAGTGCCCGCCGATCGTGGCCCTGACCGCGAACACCTCGCCCCAGGACCGCGAGCGCTGCATTGCTGCCGGGATGTGTGACTTCGTGGACAAGCCCGTCCGCAAGTTCGAATTGGCCCGCGTGCTCAAGCGCTGGGTCACCCGGCCGCTCGGCTGAGCGCGCACCCTGCGCCAAAAAGTTTTTCGCGACGCTTGACTTAAGGACTTTATTTAACCTTTTGGTTAATTAGAAAGTCACATGCCCGTCGACCAACTCAGCGTCACCTTCGCCGCCCTGTGCGACCCGACCCGCCGGGCGATCATCGCTCGCCTCGCCGGCGGCGAGCGCACGGTGACCGAGCTAGCCGAGCCGCACGACATGAGCCTACCCGCGATCTCCAAGCACCTTCGGGTGCTCGAGCAGTCCGGCCTGATCGAGCGGGGCCGCGACGCCCAACGCCGCCCGTGCCGGCTCAAGGCAGCCCCGCTCAAGGAGGCGGTGGACTGGCTCGAGGAGTACCGCCGATTCTGGGAGCAGAGCTTCGACCGCCTCGCCGTTTACCTCGACGAACTGCAGGCCAGCCAACGCGCCGCCGACGGCAAGAAGCGCCCGCCACGTACCCCTTCCCCAAAAAAGGCACCCTGATCCCCATGCTCGTCCCCATCCTCGCCGTCCTCGGAGGCCTCGTCCTCCTCGTCCTGCTCGCCGCTGCGTTTCGGCCGTCGGATTTCCGTTACGTCCGTTCCGCCGCCATCGGCGCCTCCGCTGAGGCGGTCTTCGGTCGGGTGAACGACCTGCGCCGGTTCCAGGACTGGTCCCCGTGGGCCAAGCTCGACCCGAGCATGAAGCAGACCTTCACCGGCCCGGCCGCCGGGGTCGGCGCCTCGACCGCGTGGGAGGGCAACAACAAGGTCGGCGCCGGCAGCATGACCATCACCGAGAGCGACGCGGCGCAGTCGATCCGCATGCGCCTCGAGTTTCTGCGTCCGTTCAAGGCGACGAACTTCGCCGAGTTCACCTTTCGCCCCGCCGCGGGAGGCACCGTGGTCGAGTGGGTCATGAGCGGCCGCTATAATTTCGGCACGAAGGTTTTCTGCCTGTTCATCAATCTGGACAAGGTGATCGGCCGCGATTTCGAAAAGGGCCTCGCCCAGCTCAAGGCACTCGCCGAGGCGAAATGACGCCACACTGTCCTCACTCTCACCCCGCACCCATCCCATGTCCTCCCCCGATACCTCCACTCCCGGCAAGGGCGCCCGCATTACCGGGCACATCATGTCCGGCTTCGTCGTGTTCGCCCTCGTGGCCAGCGCGATCATGAAACTGATGAACACCCAGCAGGTCGCCGAAGGCTTTGCCCAGCAGGGCTGGCCGGAAGGCTCGGCCATGACCATCGGCACGATCGAGCTGATCGTCGGAATCATCTACGCGATTCCGCGGCTGCAGGTTCTGGGCGCGATCCTCGTGGCCGCGTATTTCGGAGGCGCCGTCTGCCTCAGCCTGCGCTTCCAGCCCTCCGGAGCGATCGTCGCCCTGATCTGCGGCATCCTTGCCTGGGGTGGCCTCTATCTCCGCGATCCGCGCATCCGCGCCCTCATCCCTTTCAAGAATTGATCTCCCGCCCCCATGTCCTCCCCGACCACGTCCAAACCCTTCGTCATCTCCCGGACCTTCGTCGCACCGCGCACGCTGGTCTGGGACGCGTGGACCAAACCCGAACACTTGGCGCGCTGGATGAGTCCCAAGGGGATGGCGCCCGCCGTCACCCGCATGGATCTGCGTCCCGGCGGCTGCTATCATTACTCCCTGAAGATGCCCCAGGGTGGCGAGATGTGGGGGAAATGGGTTTTTCGCGAGGTCGTACCGCCTGAGCGCCTGGTTTGGGAACACGCTTTCTCGAATGCCGAGGGCGGTCTGACCCGCCATCCAATGGCCCCGAACTGGCCGCTGCAGATGCTCTCGGTCGCGACCTTCGTCGAAGTCGACGGCAAGACCACCGTGACGCTCAACTGGACCACGCTCAACGCCACTCTGGCCGAGCAGAAGACCTTCGACGACGCCCACGGCGGAATGACCGGTGGCTGGACCGGCACGTTCGAGCAGCTCGAGGCCTACCTCGCCGAAGTGCAAGGGAAGGGCCGCGGGTGAGTGCCCCCGCCCCTTCCGCCTCCGACCGCGAGATCGTGCTCAGCCGAGACTTCGATGCCCCGCGCGAACTCGTCTGGCGCGCTTTCACCGAGCCGGAGCAGATCGTCCGCTGGTGGGGCCCCAACGGCTTCCGGACTACGATGAAGAAATGGGATTTCCGCGTCGGCGGCGAATGGAGCCATACGATGCATGGCCCGGACGGCACCGATTACCCGAACTACAGCAAGTTCCGGGAAATCGTGCCGCAGGAACGCATTGCCTACGTCCACGGCGGCGGCCGTGCGGATGGCCCCGGCGCGCAGTTCGAGGCGAGTTGGACCTTCGAGGCGCTCGGCCCGAAGCGGACCCGCGTCACCGGCCGGATGGTCTTCCCCACCGCGCAGGCACGCGATACGGTCGTCCGCGAGTACGGCGCGATCGAGGGCGGCAAGCAGACCCTCGCCCGTCTGGCGGCTCACCTCGCCGGCACCACGCCTCACTGATACCACCATGCGTCCCGAAAAAACGCTTCCTGAAACCGGCGGCACCGTCGTCAGCACCCGGGTCTTCCCCGCCCCGCCTCCGGGGGTTTGGCAGGCGTGGGCCGATCCCGCCCGCCAGGTTCGCTGGTGGGGGCCGGATGGCTTCACCAACACGGTCCACGAGTTCGATCTCCGGGTCGGCGGCAAGTGGCTCCTGACCATGCACGGGCCCGATGATACCGAGTTCCACAACGAGAAGGTCTTCACGGAGGTGCGGCCGAACGAGGGCGTGACATTCAGGCACCTCTCGCCGATGCATGTCTTCACCATGGCGATGTGCTTCACCCCGCATGCCGACGGCACGACTGTGACCTGGACCATGGAGTTCGAGACCCCGACGAGCGCCGAGTTGTTGAAATTCATCTCTCTTGCCAATGAGCAGAATTTCGACCGCCTCGCCGCCCACCTCCGCGGCGAGATTTGACCCGATGGCGCTCTGACCGCCCTGGTCGCCCGGCAAACCTCAGACTCAATCCGGCCGGCTCCGCTCCTGAACCATGTCCGAAAAGCCTGAGAGGGACGCCGGAACTGATCCACTCATGATGTCAGTCGGAGACGTTGGTTGATGTGGTGGGTTGTGCGGTCGTTGGCAATCCCAGGCGGAGGG
>OMJT01000196.1 GCA_900299415.1 Opitutales bacterium | reverse complement strand
GATCAATTCTCGGCGGTCACCTCACAATCCATTCCACCTCCCGGGCGCCCCAGCCACGGCCCCGCAGGTCCCAACCACGACGGCCGCCGGCGGCCGCGCCGTGGTTCCGGAAACCGAAGCCGTGCGCCTGCGCCGGCTCGCCAGCGGACTCACCGTGGGCCGTGGTACCGATCGAAACGGACAGGAGTTCGTGACGATCAATTCGGTCCCCTACCGGGAAAAGGATTCCTTCGGCGTCAACGACCCGGTGCTAAACACGCGCGTAATTCTTCAGGTCGTCCGCATCTCCGGAGGCAACCTCACCCTGAAGCTCGGCAACAGCGAATTCACGCTCACCAAGTAGCCCGGCCCGGGCGGGTTCCGGACCTCCGAATAAGCATTTGACAGCCCCAAACCCGGCCCGCACGTTCCGCCTCCCAATTGTTGCAGGGTGGAGCAGCCTGGTAGCTCGTCAGGCTCATAACCTGAAGGTCGCTGGTTCAAATCCAGCCCCTGCACCCAATTTCCAACCCTCCGGCCCTCCCCGGAGGGTTTCTTTTTTGCCCGGAGGGCAATGATCGCTTGGCTTGTCCGCCATGATCCTCGGTCTCAGCCGCACCGCCGCCATTGTCCTCGCCCTCCTTTTGGGGGCGCTGGTGCCCGCGGCGGATGCTTGGTCCGGGGCCCTGCGGTGGCTTGTCATGATCATGCTCTTCCCGGTGTTCCTCGAGTTCACCTGGTCGCGCGCCGCCCTCCAGCGGTCGCACGGGTGGCTCCTTGTCGCGAACATTCTCACGGCCTTTGCCGGCTGGGCCCTGGGCCGGTTGATTGGGGGACCCGAGGTCGGACTCGCGGGCTTCTTCGCGGGGCTGAGCCCGACCGCGACCGCCGCTGCGGTGGTGATGAGTTTCCTGGGCGGCGAGATCGGCTATGTGATCACCGCCTTCATGATCACCAACCTGGGCATTGCGGTGCTGACGCCGTTGCTGCTCCCGTTGGTCCTGCCCGCAGGCACCGCGGTCTCCACCGCCGGCGTGGTGGGAAGTGTCACATTGGTGGTGTTCGTGCCCCTGGTCCTGGCTCGGATCGTGCGCTGGCTCGTGCCGGCCGCCGCTGGATGGCCGCCGCGGCTGCGCAACCCGATTTTCCTGCTCTGGGCCTTTGTGATCTTCCTCGTGGCAGCACATGCCTCCCACTTTCTGCGCAGCCTGCCAGCGCTGCCCCTCGGCCCGCTCGCCGGCATCCTCGGCACAAGTGCCGCGGTGTGCGCGGCCAACTTCGCCCTCGGTTCGGCGATCGGGGCCCCGCGGTTTCGCCGCGAGGCCAGCCAGGCCCTCGGCCAGAAGAATACGGCCTTCACCATCTACCTGGCCCTGGCCTACGCCAGCCCGCTCGCGGCGCTCGGCCCTACCTTTTACGTGGTCTGGCACAACCTCTGGAACTCGTGGCAGCTCCGCCGGCGAGGGATCCCGCCCGCGGGCCCAGGCGAATCGCGCTGACACCGGCGCGGCCAGGAACAGGGTAACCGCTGGAAACCTTGCCTGCCCGGGCCCGTCTCCAAGCCTACGACCATGAACCGCCGCACCCTGAATCAGGCCCTGGTCCTGCTGCTCCTGGTGTTGGCAGCCCTCCTCGTCTGGCGGATCGGCCCCGTGCGCCAGTCTGCCCGGTTGGCGACGAAGCCCCTTCGATCGGCCGCCGCCCCGCGCCGCACGGCCCTGCCCGCCCGACCGGCCTCCCCTCCCATTGCGGCAATCTTCGATCAAGCCACCCGGCAGGAGGCGCTCGCTCTGCTTGAGCAACGGCTCGTTCGTGCCAACGCCCGGCCGAACGAGGCGGTGATGGTGTTCCGCGATGATGCGGCCTACCAGCGCTTCCTCGCCCGAGCCGGCGCCGCCGGACTTTCCATCCTTGGCCAGCTCGACGGGATCAATGCCGTCCGAGTGCGTTACAACTCGACCGACGCGCTTCTCTCCGAACTGCTCGACCACACCGGGGACTATACCGAGGTGTCGGCCAACTATACCCTCCGCGCCCCGCCGGTCCCAGCTCCGGCCAACCGAGCCGACACCACGGATGTGCCGATTGGCCGCGCCCTCCTCGATTTCCTCGGCGCCGACGGGGATCCCTCTAGCTGGGGCCGGGGCGTAACCATCGCCGTGCTCGACTCCGGCGTCGCCGCCGACCCCACTTTCCTGGCGGGACAGGTCCGCACCCTCGACCTCGGCCTAGGCACGACTCCCGGCACGGGCAGCGAAGATGGCCACGGCACCGCCGTCGCCGCCCTCGCGGCCGGCAACGCGGAAGGCGCCCAAGGTATGGCCGGCGCGGCCGGCATCCTCAGCATCCGCATCACGGATGAGACCGGGATGTCCGACATCTTCACGCTATCCCAGGGTATCCTCGCCGCGATGGATGCGGGCGCCCAGGTGATCAACATCAGCCTCGGCGGCTACGACACCAACTCGGTCCTCTCCTCGGCGATCGGACGTGCCACGAACGCTGGGATCGCCATCGTGGCGTCGGCCGGGAACGACCAACTTTCAGGCCTCACCTGGCCCGCCGCCGATCCACGGGTAATCTCCGTGGGGGCCGTCGACGGCACGGGACAGCAGGTGACTTTCTCCAACTCGGGCCCTTCGCTCAGCCTCACCGCCCCGGGCTATGGTGTGCCGACGGCCTGGTCCGACGGCCAGCGCGTCCAGATGGACGGCACCTCCGCAAGCGCCCCGCTGGTCGCCGGAACAATTGCGGCCGTCCTCTCACAAAGTTCGACCCTCACCGGTGCCGAGGCGGCCCAGATCGTGCAACAGCACGCCAGCGATGCGGGGGAGCCGGGCGCCGACCCCAATTACGGCAATGGGATCCTGAACGTCGGCTGGACCATGAACCGCTCGAGCTCGGCCTACGCGGACACGGCCGTCGCCAGCACGCTTTACGACCCAGCCACCGGCGTCGCGAGCGTGGTCGTCCAGAACCGCGGCAACCAGATGGTGCAGGGCCTGGAACTCCGCGTCACCATTGGCACGACTCCCACCACCCTCGCCGTGGCGGGCCTCGCCCCCGGGGCGAGCGCCACCGTGCCGGTCAACATTGACGCCGCCGCACTGCAGGCCGCCGGCCAACTTAATCTCGGCATCCAGCTGGTCAATCCGGCGGGACTACCGGACCAGGTCCCGCTGAACAACCGCGCCAACGGCGTGGTCACGGCCCCGGCCTCCAAGTAGGCCGGGATCGTGACGAGTTTTAACTTTCTGTTACATTTGCAGCAGAACCCCTGCAGCCCGGAGAGCGTCTGCCCCCAGATGCCCCCTAGGGTCGATAACGATTCCACCTCCGCGAAAGGATTTCCGCCCGGCCTCCGGCGGGCCCTGCTCGTGGTCGTTCTCGGGTCCGGGCTGGGGGTCGTGATGGCCCTTTCCATGCCCGCAACGCCAATGGGACAGGACCTACCTGCGGCGCAAAGGCAGGTCCTGGGCATCACCGCTGCCGCACCCGGGCCAAGGCGGTAGTCAAGTCAGGTCGGCGCCGTCGGCCGCCGGAGCCACCCGCGGCGCCGCCACGCGAAGCAACATCCAGCCGAAGACCGCCGCGGCGGCGCTGACGATCACGAACCAGTCGCCGTGCTCGGAGTAAAAGCTCTGGCGCCCGATCCAGCGCTGGTCGCGGGTCACATTGATCACCCGCGCCCCGCGGAAATAGATACTACCCTCGTCATTGGTCATCGTGTACCGGACGAAGCCGAACTCGTCGATCCAGCCGCTCCAGCCGCCATTCCCGACGCGCAAGACCGGCCGGCGGGTCTCCACCGCCCGGAGCGCGGAATGGGCCGCATGTTGCACCGCCGCGCCGTCTTCGCCGAACCAGCCGTTGTTTGTCATCACGACAAAGAGGTCGGCGCCAGCCTGCACCGAATCACGCGCGAGGGACGGAAACACGTCCTCGAAGCAGAGCAGCGGGGCGGCCCAAGCTGTGTTGCCGTCCGCCACGGGCACGCTGAGCAGGCCCGGTTCGGTCCCGGGAAGAAAATCGGTGTCGCCGACCGGGACGATCTTGTTGAGCCAGCCCAGCAGGAACCGCACGGGCACGTACTCTCCGAAAGGCACAAGGTGACGCTTGCGGTAAAACTCGGGCTGTAGTCCGCCCTGCGGCCGCACGAGCACGACGCCGTTGGACCACACCGGCTCGGCCCCCGGAAGGTCATCCTGCGCCACCGTGCCGACGAGCAGGGGCGCCTTGGCCCGCACCGCGAGCTGCTCGGTCCAGGCCTGCATCGCGGCATCGCCATGCACGGCCCGGGTGGCTGCCGCCTCCGGCCACAGGATCAGGTCGGGGTTGGCCGAGGCGGCCAGGAGCGTGGTCCGCTGGAGGACATCCAGGGTCCCCGACTCGCTCGCCGGGTCCCATTTCAAGGTCTGCGGGATGTACGGTTGCACCAAGCCGGCGCGCAGGAAGCGCACCGCGAATTCCGTGCGGTTCACGGTCTCCGCCACATAGACCGCGAGGCAGGCCAAGAGCAGGAACATGGCGAGGAAGAATTCCTGGCTGCGCTTGGCGAAGCCCGAGCGCTCCTCGCGGAAGAGCCGGTGGGCATAGGCGGCGAAGCCGAGGTTCATCGCGACGAGCACAAAGGAAACGCCCCCAGCGCCGGTGTAGGCCGCAATTTGCAGGATGCTGATGCGCTGCCACTGGCTGGCTGCAAGCGGGAGCCAGGGAAACCCACTCAGGAACCACGTCCGGGTCCACTCGATCACGACCCACAGGCCGGCCAGCGCGACCACGGCCGCGAGCCGCACCGGGGTCTCCCGGCCGTACATCCGGGGAATGGTCCACCACACCGCGAGGTACCAGACGCCGACCCATAGCCCGGTGAACGGTCCGAGCAGGAGCAGGCCGAGCCAGGAGACGTGGTGCAGCCAGCCAAGGATGACGGTCCAGGCGACCATTTGCGCGCCGAGCAGGGTGGCGGCGTAGAGCCGGAAACGCGGCCGGTAGTACGCCCAGAGGATGCCCGGCACGAGCATCGCGTAGGCGAACTCCGACATCTGGTACGGCGGGAATGAGCAGACCGCCAAGACAGCGGTCGCAAGCGCCACGATCCACGGGATGACCTTGTCCCAATGCCGCGTCCAGTACGCGGGCTCCTGCCGGTACGGATCGAAGGGCGCGGGAGTGGCGGGATCGGAGGTCACGCGGTGGTTAGGCAGAATCCTGACTGCCCGCCCGGGCCGGACGGCTCAGGCGCCGTGGCAATGCTTGAACTTTTTGCCGCTGCCGCAGGGGCAGGGGTCGTTGCGGCCGACCTTCGGGGCCTCGCGGCGAATGGTGACCTTGGGTAACTCCATCTCCTCCGCCGGAGCGGCGGGGGCGCCCGCGGCGGGCTCCATGGGCACCGGGGCGGCCGCGGCCGGCGAAGGCGCCGCGGGCGGGTTTTCGGGACCCTGCGTGCGGGCGCTGCGGGCGAGGATATGCAGCATGTTCTCGAACGACTGCAGGTTCGTCGCGCTGCGGAAGAGGCCCGTGCAGATCTGGAGCCGCACGTTGTTCATCAGCTCCTCGAAATATTTGAAGGCCTCGCCCTTGTACTCGACCAGCGGGTCCTTCTGGCCGTAGCTGCGCAGGCCAATCGAGCGGCGGAGTTCCTCCATCTCGGTAAGATGCTCCTGCCAGTGGTGGTCGATGGCGTTGATCACCACGTAGCGCTCGAGGGCGCCCAGCGCCTCGGCCACCTCGACCGACTCCTTCACGGCGTAGGCGTCGCGCACCCGGCCGAGGATGAGGGCGGACAGGGCCGCGGCGTCGCCGGTGGCAAGTTCCTCGGCCCGGAGGCTGACGGGAAAATGCGTGTTCACCCAGCCGACGAGGCCGTCGATCGCGGCGGGCGCGGCTCCATCCTTGCCGCCAACCCCGGCGACCTCGAGGCGCATCGCGATCTCCTCCTCGACCTGCTCGAAGATGATATCCTTCGGACGCTCGGCGTGGATGGCGGCGTTGCGGATGCCGTAGATAACCTCGCGCTGCTGGTTCAGGACGTCGTCGTACTGGAGCAGGCGCTTACGAATGGAATAGTTCTGCTGCTCGACCTTCTTCTGGGCCGACTCGATCGAGCGGTTGAGCCACGGGTGCTCGAGCTCCTCGCCCTCCTTCATCGAGCCCTCCATCAGGCGGGAGGCGATGCCGCCGTGCAGGAAGAGGCGCATCAGGTCGTCCTCGAGCGAGAGGAAGAACTTGGTCAGGCCCGGGTCACCCTGGCGCGAGCAGCGGCCGCGGAGCTGGCGGTCGATGCGGCGGG
>OMJT01000195.1 GCA_900299415.1 Opitutales bacterium | reverse complement strand
GGCGGGAGCCGCGGGCGGACGAGGTGGCGGCAATCCGCGCCTGACCGCGATGAATAACGCGTTTTTTGCGGTGCTGCAGCATGACTTCGCTGCGCGCCTGAAATGGTCGGTGACACCTAATTTCAAGGACGCCAACCACGAGCCGATGGTAAAGATCGTCGGCTCCCGTGACCTCGACGCCCGCGTCGGGGCCACCGTCAATCTCCGCGGCTCGGTCAGCGACCCGGACAACAACAAGGTGACCACCAAGTGGTGGCAGTACAACGAGGCCGGCACCTACACCGCCGATATCGCCGTGGCGGATGCGAACGCGCTCGAGACGAGCTTCCGCGTGCCGGACGACGCGACCCCGGGACAAACCATCCACTTCATCCTAGAAGCTACGGATGACGGTACTCCGACCCTGACCCGCTACCAGCGCGTGGTTGTGACCGTGCGTCCCTGAGCATTTTTCTCTCATGAAAACCGGAATCGTTACCTCGCTTCTGCTTCTGCTCGCTCTCGCCCCGCTGGCCCACGGCCAAGCCCGGACCACGCCGCCGATTACCGTGAATCGGGGTGTGCAGGCCCCGGCGGTAAAGTCGCCCGAAATCCTGGCAGACGGCCGCGTCACCTTTCGGGTGGGCGCGCCGAATGCACAGACCGTGGTCCTCGGCAGCGAGTTCATCACCCAGGGAAATGCCATTGCGGTCCCTCCCGGCGACATGACCGCCGGCCCGTTGCCGGAGGTGAAGATGGTGAAAGGCGCCAATGGGGTGTGGGAAGGCACGACCACGGAAAGGATCCGCCCTGGCGCTTACCGCTACTATTTCGTGATCGATGGTGCGGTCACGTTGGATCCGCGAAACGTCGATATGTCACCCCAGCGCGCGAATCAGAATAGCCTGCTGATCGTACCCGGCGATTTCTCGGAGCACCGCAAGGTGCCCCATGGCTCGGTGCTGCAGCAGAGCTTCGTCTCCTCGACCTTCGGCGGGATCGAGCGTCCGCTGGTAATCTACACGCCCCCCGGCTACGACAAGGGCAAGGGAACCTACCCGGTGCTTTACTTGATGCACGGCGGCGGCGACCACGAGTCTTCCTGGGTGACCAATGCCCGCGCCAATGACATCCTCGACAATCTCATCGCTGAGGGTAAGGCCAAGTCCTTCATCGTCGTCATGCCTGCCGGGTACTCGCCGACTGCGGGGCAGGTCATGACCTCGGATCCCTCCAAGGAACCGTTTGTGAAGGAGATGATCAACGACGTGATTCCTTTCGTGGAGAAGAATTTCCGGACCGCGCGCGGTCCGGAGAACCGCGCGATGGCGGGCCTCTCGATGGGCGGAATCCAGACCCTGAACGTTGGCCTCAACAATCTTGGGACCTTTCGGTATCTGGGTATCTTCAGCTCGGGCTGGTTCAATCAGAACGATCGCCAGTGGTTCTACGACCACAAGCAGGACGTGATCGCCCGGATGAACAAGGAGCTGAAGCTCTTTTACTGGAGCTGGGGTGGGGCCGACTTTGCCAAGCCGGGCGCGGTCGAGCTCACCGAGTATCTCAAGTCCAAGGGCGTAAAGTTGGTGTCCTACGAAAACCAGGGCGGACACGATTGGCGCGTCTGGCGAGAGGATCTCCATCGCTTTGCGCCGATGCTGTTCCGCTGAGGGAATAGGGAATCCGGGGCGGCAGCGGCCGCAGAATCGGAAAATGGACGGGGTTGTTCTCCTGCAGCCAGACAATTAAGGCTGTCGTCTTACCTGCCCGGCCGCTAACTATCGCGGCACCCCCAAGCCCATGCCTGCCTCCAATTCGGTCTGCCGCGCCCCTGTATTTCTTATCGGCACGCTCGCGTGCCTGATCCTCTCCGCTGTCCCGGTTGCTCGCGCTGCTGCGGCGGCCGCGGCAGCTCCCGCGGCCCCTACCGCTCCCAAGCCGCTCGAGTACCGCGGCTCGCTCCTGGTCATCGGCAACAGCTTCCAGTTTGCCGACGGCTCGGCCGTGCGGTTCTATCGTCCAAACACCGTGACCGACCTCAACCAGGGCGGGGTCGGTGGCATCGCGGCCGTGATCAAGGCCTTCGCCAACCAGGCGGGGCTCGATTACACCGTGAGCATCGAGACGATCTCCGGCGCAGCGCTCGACCGGCACCTCCGCGACAAGAAAGAACTCCTGTCCCGCCCGTGGGAGCACGTGGTCATGGCCGGCTACAGTACCCTCGACCAGAACAACCCCGGCAACCCGGCGCTGCTCGTCCGTACTGCCAAGGAAATGGCCGAGCTGCTCGCCGCGCAGAACCCCAAGGTCGACATCCGCCTCATCGCCACCTGGCCGCGCGCGGACCAGACCTATCCCGACGCCGGTTTCTGGCACGGCCAGCCGATCGAAGCCATGGCGCTCGCCGTGCGCGCCGGCTACGACCAGGCCGCGGCCGGCACGCCGCTGATCCATGGGGTCATCCCGGTGGGCGAGGCGTGGCTGCGTGCGATGAAGGCCGGCATCGCCGACCCGAATCCCTACGACGGCATCGCCTTCAACCAGATCGACCTCTGGACCCACGACCATTACCACGCCAGCAACTACGGTTATTACCTCGAGTCCCTGATGATCTTCGGTGACCTCACCGGCCTCGATCCCCGCTCCCTCGGGCGCAACGAGCGCGTCGCCATCGACCTTGGCTTCTCCGCCGCGCAGATCACGGCGCTCCAGCAGGTCGCCGCCGACGAACTCACCGCCACGAAGGGCCGCGCCCCGCTACAGACCTTCACGCCGGTGCCGCTTCCGCGCTGAGTCGGGCGGGCCTTTCGGTTCGATCCTCCGTGGGTGGGGCGGCTCGCTGAGCCGGCCGTGATTGGTTTGCCCGTCGCAGAGCTCAAGCGCGGTCGCCTCGGCGAGGCAACCCTACCGCCTAAGGATTTCACCCGCCTGCGACGCGTCGAACGCGCCATCCCACTTGGCGATCACCAGTGTCGCCACGCTGTTGCCGATGAAGTTGGTGATCGCGCGGGCCTCGGACATGAAACGGTCGACGCCGAGGATGAGCGCGATGCTCTGCCACGGCACCCCGTGGGTCGTCTGCAGCGTGCCGGCGAGCACGATGAAGCCGCTGCCGGTCACGCCGGCTGCACCTTTCGAAGTCAGCAGCAGTACGCCCAGCAGCCCGAGCTGGCGGCCGAGGTCGAGCGGGGTGTCCGTCGCCTGGGCGAGGAAGAGCGAGGCCATCGTCAGGTAGATGCAGGTGCCATCGAGGTTGAACGAGTAGCCGGCCGGCACGACCACGCCGACCACGGGACGCGCACAGCCGATGCGTTCCATCTTCTCCATCAGGCCGGGCAGGCCGGATTCCGAGGACGACGTGCCGAGCACGAGCAGCAATTCCTCGCGGATGTAACGGATGACCTTGAAGAGGTTGAAGCCCGCTGCCCAGGCGATGCCGCCGAGCACGACGCCCACGAAAAGGAGGCAGGTGAGGTACACGCAGGCCAGCAGGTAGCCGAGGTTGGCGAGCTTACCCACGCCGTACTCGCCGATGGTGAACGCCATGGCGCCGGCCGCGGCAAGGGGCGCGAGGCGCGTGACGATCGACACCATCCCGAAGAACACCCGCGCCACCTCGTGCAGCAGGTTGAGGATCGGCCGGCCGTGGTCGCCGATGCGCCCGAGCGCCAGGCCGAAAAGGATGGCGAGCAACAGCACCTGCAGGATCTCGCCCTCGGTGAACGCGCTGAGGAAGGTCTTCG
>OMJT01000194.1 GCA_900299415.1 Opitutales bacterium | reverse complement strand
GGGGGTGGGGGGTGGGGGGGGGGGGGGGGGGGGGAGGGGGGGGGCGAGTCGGCTTCGCCCCGGGCGGGGGGCCAAGCCGATACCGATGGCGAAGGTGTAACGGAAGCGTGGGGCTGATCAGCTTGTCCCGCCCGCGGCGAGCTTCTCCCGCAGGTGCGTGATCCGCTGGCGGCTCTCGTTGTTGCGCACGGCCATGGCGTACGCGGCGGGCTCGCCGACGAGGAAAACCTTTTTCCGGCCGCGGGTGATCGCGGTGTAGAGCAGGTTGCGCTGGAGCATCATGAAGTGCGCCTTGAGCAGCGGGATGATTACCACGGGGTACTCGCTGCCCTGCGACTTGTGGATGCTGATGCAGTAGGCGAGGGCGAGGTCGCCCGCCTCGGCGCGCTCGAAGTCATGCTTCTCGCCGTCGAACTCGATCACCAGTTGGCCCGCGCTGGGGTCGACCGTCCGCACGGTGCCGATGTCGCCGTTGAAGAGGTTCTTGTCGTAGTTGTTCCGGAGCTGGATGACCTTGTCGCCCGCGCGGAACTCGCCGCCGGCGGTGCGCACCACCTCGGGCCGACCGTGGTGCCCGGGCCGGGGCGGGTTGAGTGCGGCCTGCAGCTCGAGGTTGAGGTTGGCCACGCCGGCCACGCCCTTGTGCATCGGAGCGAGTACCTGCACGTCGTCCACGGGGTGCGGCCACTTCAGCTTCCGCGGCACGAACTCGGTGCAAAGCTGGCGGACCTTTTTGAGACAGTCCTCCGCCGAATCGGCCGGGATGAACGTGAGGTCGGCCCACACCGGCGCGGAGTCGACGTCGGCCGCCGAGGGCGGGATCGACGGGTCGCCGCCGTTGATCGCGTGCGCGGTGGTCACGATCTGGCTCTGGCCCTGCTGGCGGTAAATGACGTCGAGCCTGGACACAGGGATCGATCCGAGGGTGGAGGACGGCGGGCGGACGGCGGAGGCGATCAGGTCCTTTAGGACATTCCCCGCGCCGACACTGGGGAGCTGGTCGGTGTCGCCCACGAGGAGGAGGTGGGCGCGGGCGGGCACGGCCTGGAAAAGGGCGGCGGCGAGGCGGGTGTCGAGCATCGAGGCCTCGTCCAGCACGAGGAAGTCCGTGGCGAGCGGCGCCGACTCGTTGGCGGTAAAGCCGCCGCCGGCGGGGTCGTACTTGAGCAGCCGGTGGATCGTGGAGGCGTAGCCGCCGGTGGTCTCGGCGAGGCGCTGCGCGGCGCGGCCGGTGGGCGCGGCGAGGTGCAGGCGCACCTTCTTGGCCCGGAGGATGTCGACCAGCGCGCGCAGGATGGTGGTCTTTCCCGTGCCAGGCCCGCCGGTGAGGATGGAGACCTTGTGGGTGAGGGCGCTGAGCAGGGCGCGGCGCTGGAGTTCGTGAAACTCGAAGCCGGCCTTTTTCTCCGCCCACGCGACGGCGGCGTCGGCCTTGATCGGGGGCAGGCCGCTGGCGACGCGGGTGAGGCGGCCGACCACGCCGGCGATGCGCTGCTCGGCGCGGTCGTAGGTGGGCAGCTGGATCTGTGCGGCGGGAGGATTTGAATTTTGAGATTTGAAATCGTCGGAGGGGACCGGCGCGTGGCGGATCAGGTCCTTCGACCCGACGAGGGCCTCGATGCGGGCGGTGACACGCTCGGTGGTCGTGCCGAGCAACTCCACGGTGTAGGCGGCGAGGTCGGCCTCGCCGAACGCGGTGTGGCCCTCCTCGGCGAGGGTCTCGAGCGCGAAGACCAGGCCGGCGTCGATCCGCGGCGGGGCGTCGTTGGCGAAGCCGAGGTTGATCGCGATGCGGTCCGCGGTCTTGAAGCCGATGCCGTCGATCTCGCGGGCGACGCGATACGGCTCCTGGAGCAGCACGTTCTTCGCCTGGCCGCCGTAGCGCTGCACGAGCTTCACGCACTGGCCGGGCGTGACGCCGTACGTCTGGAGGAAGATGTAGAGCTCGCGCTCGGCCCGCTTGGAATCCCACGCCGCCTTGATCGCCGTGGCGCGCTTGCGGCCGATGCCGGGCACGTCGCGCAGCCGGCCTGACTCCTCGCTCAGCACCCGGAAGGTGTCGGCCCCGAACGCGTCCACGATCTTGTTCGCGTAGGCCGGGCCGATGCCGGGGACGAGGCCGCTGCCGAGATACTTGCGGATGCCATGGACGGACGACGGCAGCTCGCTCCGGAAGGTCGCGATCTTGAACTGGTCACCGTGCTGCGCGTGTCGCGTCCACTCGCCGGTGAGGTGCAGCGTCTCCCCGCACTCCACCCCGGGCAACGCGCCGGTGATCGTCACGGGCCCCGGCTTGGCGGCGGCCCGCGCCGGGGGGGTGTCGGGCCGAAACTCCGCGATCGTGTAGTGGTTCTCCTCGTTGAGGAAAATGATGCGCTCCACGACCCCGGTCAGGGTGGCGGCGGGCGGGGGCGGCGCGGGCGGGGGCATGGCTAAACTTTCCTGCCCAAGGTGCCGATGAATCCCGGAGATACCATGGAGCCTCACCGTGCCAGCCACACCCCGACCGTCAAGGATGCCGCTACCCCGCGGGCCGCGTCCGGCCCGGCCCGGCCGGAAATGGCCGTTGCGGGAGGGTCGCGGGCGCGTTGAATGGGCAGCGCGAGGCCGATCCTCCTCTCCATCATGCAACCGATGCGGCGTACTCCCGGCGCCTGGCGCGCTCTCCTCGCGGCCGGCCTCGCGCTGCTTGGCCCGGTGCCGGCGCGCGCCCTGACGCTTGCCGATCTCCTGGCGGACGCGAAGCTCACCCCCAAGCGCTTCGCCGGGTACTTCGAGACGTTCACCTACGAGTTCGGCGCGGAGGTGCAGGACCCGGATGCGTTCCTCAGCCGGAAGCGCGGGGACTGCGATGACTACGCCGTGCTGGCCGACTACGTCCTGCGCCACCACGGCTTTGGCACGAAACTCGTCCATGTCCGCCTCGTCGGACGCGTGGCCCACGCCGTGTGCTATGTCACCGAGGACAAGGCCTACCTCGACTACAACAACCGGACGTACTTCCTGAACCTCCAGAAGTGCGGGAGCACCCTGCGCGAGATCGCGGAGAAGGTCTCGCGGGAAATCGAAGGCAACTGGACGTCCGCCTCGGAATTTACCTACGATTACGCCACGAATGAGAAGGCCGTTGTGCGCACCGTCGTCAAAACCAGCCCGTCGGCCCTCGACCCCGATGTCGTGGCGGCCAAGGCCAAGGAGACTCGATGAGCGCTGACACCCCGGCGGGACCCGACCGCAGGATCCGCCGCGTGGCGGCGTTCTTCCTCCTCGTCGCCGGCGTGCTCGTGGTCGTGGCGGTCGTGGCGGTCCGCAATATCTCCGGCGCCCGCGCGGCGAGCGACTGGGTGAACCAGACCCACGCCCTGATCCTCGAGCTTGATGGCATCGACCTCAGCTTCCAGTCGGCCGAGGGCTCGCTCCGGGCCTACGGCGCGACCGCCGACGCCGGCGATCTCCGCACGGCGCGCGAGCGCCTCTAGGCGCTGGCCGAGCACGTCGAGGTCGTCCGGGCCCTGGCCCGGACGGACGCCCCGTTGGCGGTGCGGATCGAGCGCCTTGCCACGCTTACGACCCAGCGGGCCGACGCTGCCCGGGCGCTCATTGCCGCCCGGCAGGGTGGCCAGCCGGTGGCGCCGCTGCTCGCGGCCGACTCCTGGACCGCTGCCGGGCCGGCTGTTGCGACGGAGGTCGCCAAGCTCAAGGAGGAGCAGATGGCGCTCCTGGCCGCGCGCGACACCGAGCAGTACCTCCAGGCGCAGACCACACGCTGGACCGTCTGGGCCGGCGTGGCTGTGAATTTGATCCTCCTCGCCGGCGTGGCCTGGCTGATCCGCGATGACCATGCGGCCCGCAACCGCGCCGGCCAGGTGCTGGCCGACGCCAACCGCCAGCTCGAGGCCCGGGTCGCCGAGCGCACCGCCGACCTCAGCGCCGCCAATGAGCGCCTGAAGTCCGAGAACCTCGAGCGGCGCTGGGCCGCGCAGGCGATCGAGCATCAGCTGCGCTACAACCAGCTGATCGTCGACTCGATCGAGGACCTCGTCTTTGTCCTGACCAAGAGCCGCAACATCTCCCGCGTGAACCCGGCGGTGGTGCATGCCACCGGCTGGGAGCCGCCCGAACTGGTGAACCGCCCGCTGGCGGACGTCGTCCCGCTGCAGCCCCAGGCGGACGGCAGCCTGGTCGACCCCGTGCCCCGCGCCCTCGCCGAGGGCCGCGACCTGCGCGACCTGCCGGCGTATCTCGTGGACAAGCGTGGACAGAGGCACCCGGCGCACTGTACCCTCTTGCCGTTGCGCGACGGCAACAAGGTCGTGGGCGGCATCGTCATCGTGCGGCGCGACGCCCCGGCCCAATCCTCCTCCTCATGAACAAGCTCATCCTGATCGTCGACGACGAGGCGGAGATCCGCGACCAGCTCGCGCAGTACCTCGGCTCGGCGGGATTTCGCACGGTCACGGCCGCCACGCCCGGCGAGGCCTTCGCGGCGATCGACCGGGAGGTGCCCAACCTCGTGATCTCCGACCTGCAGCTGGAGGAATCCGACGGTCTCGCCATGCTGGAGAAGATCCGCGTCCGCCTCCCCGGCGTGCCCCTGATGCTCGTGACCGGCGTGCTTTTCGACCAGGCCGTCTTCGAGAGTACGCTCAGCCAGAAGGTCAACGTCTACATCGAGAAGACCGCGCCGCTGTCGCGGGTGCTGTCCGAGGTGAAGCGCCTGACGGGAGCCTGAACCGGAAAAGCCCCGGGGCTGGGGGCTTGGCCCCGCCCTGCGCCGGACTCGGAAGCGGGTTGGGGGCAACCCGCTCCACCCTTACCGTGTCAGCTCCGCCCACGTCCACGGCGCGGTGCGGTTGGCGGCGCGCTCGGCGGCGAGGACGGAGGGCGGCACGGCCGGGGCGCTGTTGTCCCAGGTGTTGCGGACATAGGTGAGCGCGGCGGCGAGTTCGGTGTCGTTGAACTCGGAAGCGAGGCCGGGCATGAGGCTGTTGAAGGTCTGGCCCTTCACCTCCACCGGGCCCTGCAGGCCGTGAAGGAGGATGCGGGCGAGGCGGCTGGGATCGCCCGTGACGATCGCCGAGCCGGCGAGCGGCGGGTAGACCGACGGGATGCCGGCGCCGGTGGGCAAATGGCAGGCAATGCAGATGCGGTTGTAGACCGCGTTGCCGGACGCGAGCTGTTCCGGCGCCACGCCGGTGGCCGCAGGCGCGGCGGCGGGCTTCGGAGCTGACATGGGCATGGTCATCCCCGGCATGCTCATGCCGGACATATTCATTCCGGGCATGGCGGACATGTCCATGGGCATCGACTTCGCGGGCGCCGCCGGAGCCGAAGCCCCGGCCTCGGGCGCGGGCGCGGCGACCGGCGCGGACCCGAGCTTCACGTTCGAGAGGCTGAAGCTCATGCCGGCCGCCTCGAAGTCCCCGTCGATCTCCTGGCCCTTGCGCGCGGCCTGCAGGGTCGCGGCGTCGACCCGGAAGGCCATCGTCATGCCCCGCATGACGCCGGGGATGGCGTCGTGCTTGATCACGAGGCTGGAGCGGTCGGCGAGGACATCCTGGATGACGCCATGGAGCCGCGGCTCTTCCGCCGGGGCCGGTGTGGCGGCGGCCGCCGGGGCCTCCGCCTTGGGGGCCGGCGCCGGCGCGGGCGATTTTCCGCAGCCGGCGGCGAGGACGAGGACGCAGGGCAGGAGACGGAAGGGGAGATTCATGGCGTGGCGATTAGACGGAACGAGCGGTTCAGAAATTCATTTTCAGGTTTACGACGAACGTCCGCTGCGGGAACGGGTGGCACAGAAAATATTTTCGGTTGAGCACATTGTCGACGCCGGCGCTGGCGGTCCAGCGGTCACTGAGGCGCGCGACCGCCTTCACGTCGGCCACGAACCACGGGGCGAAGCCCTGGTAGGTGTTCGGGTGGGGGTCGGCGTTGTCGAGCGTGGTGTAGAGCATGCCGCTGTAGCGGCCGGCGGCGGTGAACGTCCAGCGCGGGCCGACCCGGTAGGTGGCCACGAGCGTGCCGCGCCAGTCGGGAATGTTGGGAAGGCGGCGGCCGATCGCGTTGCCGGGCGCGGCGGTGGCGCTGGCCTGGCCGGAGAGCGCGAGGGTCCGCGCGTCGAGGTAGGTCACGCTGCCGCTGAGCTCGAGGCCGGGCAGCAGCACGTCGCGTTGCTCGGCAGAGAACTCGACGCCGCGGGCGCGGACGTGGTCGACGTTGGCCAGGTAGGAGAAGAGCTGGGCGGAGCCGGCGACGAGCGGCCTGAATTGGGAGATGATGGCATCGTGCACGTCGTCCTGGAACAGCGCGAGCCGCAGCCGGCCGCGGGAGAGGGCGCGCTCAAAGCGGACCTCAGCGGCGAGGGCGTCGTCGGGCTTCAGGTCGGGGCTCGGCGAGGTGAACGTGGCGCCGGTGGCGACGAGTTGGTAGAGCTCCGCGGCGGTGGCGAAGCGGTAGGCCTGGCCGACGGAGGCGGTGACGGTCCACGCTGGGGTCGCGGCCCACGCGAGCACGGCCTTGGGCGAGAAGCCCGTGCGGACGACGCGCGGTTGGATCACGGTGGTGGTGCCGTTGATGTTGCGGCCGTCGTAGCCGCGCCACTCCTCGTAGCGCGCGCCGAGGGTGAACTTCACGGCAGAGGAGACCTGCCAGTGGTCCTGGGCCCAGAGCGCCTGGGTGCGGGTCTTGCCGCTGCCCTCGGTGGCGACGGTGGTGTACGGCCCGCCGGCGAGCCAGTCGGTGGTGTTGAAGGTGGGGTTGTACAGCTTGGCGCGGTCGTCGTGGGCGCCGAACGTGACGAGGTGCGCGCCGTTCCGGCCGCCCGGGCGCCAGACGCCCTTGAGGTCGAGGGTCGACCAGCCGGTGCCGCCGAGCACGGCGACACGGCCGGCGGGGCCGAACGAGGTGCCCGTCGCCGAGGCGGTTGCGGGCAGGCGCGTTTCGTCGCGGTCCATGCGGTAGAGCGTGGCCACGGCCTCGAAGTCCCAGTTGCCCTGGGTGGTGGTGGCCAGCGTGAGGTTGTGGGAGGAATGGCGCTGGATCGTGCGCGAGGTGTTGCTGGCGAACCCCGCCTGGCCGGCGAAGGTCGGCTGGCCGGTGGCGTCGCGCAGCCAGGTCTCGACGTCCGAGTCGGCGGCATTGGTCCACAGGCCCAGCGCGTACGAGGCGCGCAGCGCGGGGGCGAGCTGGTAGGACAGCTTCACCTTGGCGTTGGTCATGCGCGTGTGCAGCAGGCCGCCGGCGCCGAGGACGTTGGCGGCGGCGCCCAGCTTGTTCGTCTCCGCGTAGCCGCCGGTCGTGCCGGTCGGGAAGGAGGCGCTCGTGACGTAGGCGAGCGGCTGGCTGTGGCTGTCCTAATGGTTGGCGCTGATCCAGAAGCTGAACGGGCCGGCCTTGTCGCCGTAAGTGACGGCGGTCTGCGCCATCGCGTAGGTGCGGTCGGTGCCGTAGAGCCGGAAACTCTGCCACGCCGCCGTCCCCTCGATCGAGCCCTCGCGCCGGTCCGGGAGGCGCGTCGTGATTTCCACCACGGCGCCGAGCGAGTTCCCGGCGTAGGCGGCGGAATAGGGGCCGTACATCACGTCGAGGCTCTCGATCTCGGCCGGCGCGACGAGGCCCCAGCGCGGGCCGCCGATGCTGTTGTTGTTCGCGATCAGGGCGGAGAGGAGCACGCCGTCGGCGTAGATCAGGCTGCGGGCGCCGGAGCTGACGCCCCAGGTGCGCGTCGCCATCACGGCCTGGGTGTCGCCGTTGTTGCGTTTCCGGAGGAAGAGGCTCGGGAGGTATTTCACCGCGTCCTCGGTGTCGACGAGGTTGACGGTCTCCGCGATGCGCGGGGCCGTGAGCGTGGCGTGGCGCGGCAGCGTGAGCAGCGGCGTAATGAGTTTCTCCGATGTCTGGGTGCCGGTGACGGTGAACGGGTCGAGGGTGTACGGCGCGTCCCCGGCGGCGACGGGCGCGGCCGCCGCCCGCAGGCCGGCGGGGACGAGAAAGAGGAGGGGGAGGAGAAATGACTTCACGGGAAGGAAATTAGAGCGGGTGGATGGTGCGGACGGTGCCTGCCTGCGCGCAGGCAGGGCGGGGAAAGGCCGTCGCAGGGAGCCGGACAAAGGCGGATCCGCGTCACGAGGCGTGACGCGTTCGCGGCGCTTCCGGGCGGGGCCGGTTCAGGCGATTGCCCGGGGCGGGGGCAGGGGCGGGGGCGCGC
>OMJT01000193.1 GCA_900299415.1 Opitutales bacterium | reverse complement strand
CCCGGGCCGTGCCCGCCCGCCGCTCCCCGCCGCGCACCCCGGAGGCGTGGCGCGAGCTGCCGGGCGTCGGGCCCTACACCGCGGCGGCGGTCACGAGCATCGCCTTCGGCGCACCCGCGGCCTGCGTCGACGGCAACGTCGTGCGGATCCTCGCCCGCCTGACCGCCAATCCCACCGCATTCCCCGACAGCGCCACGGCCGCCAAGACCTTCGCCCCGCTCGCCACGGCGCTGCTCAACCCGGCCGCGCCCGGCGACCACAACCAGGCAATGATGGAGCTGGGGGCCACGGTCTGCACCAAGCACCAGCCGCGCTGCGAAGCGTGTCCCGTCCGGGCCTTCTGTGCCGGCACCCACACCGGTTCACCGGAGAACTTTCCCCGCCTCGCCGCCAAGTCCGTCGAGGAACGCATCGTCGTCCGCGTCTGGTGCCGCCGGGGTGACACCCTCCTGCTCCACCGGGCCGCCTCCAGCGCCCGCCGCCTCGCCGGCCAGCACGAACTGCCCGCGGCGGAGCACCTGGGGCTGACCCCCGACGACGCTCGCCGCGGGGCCATCCTCGCAGCCAAGACCCGCAGCATCACCCGCTACCGCATCCGCGAACTGATCCACACCCATCCCACCTCGCGCGTCCGACCAACGGAAGGACTCGTTTGGGTGCCACTGGCCCAACTCGAGACGATCACCCTCTCCGGCCCGCACCGCCGCTGGGTGCGGGAGCTGCTAGAACGGGATGACAAGTGACTGGTGCCTGCGGGACGCCGTTTGCCGTTAGCGCACAACCCATCCGGCCGCAGCTACCGCCCTCCCGCTCGGGGCTGCGCCCAGCACGTCACGCAATACGTGACATGCTGGGCGCAGCCGGCCCGGAGGAACGGCCCGATGGCCTACATGGCCAGATCCAAGCGCAACTCGTAGAGACGCAGCCGCGCCGCGGCCTTCACGAGGCCAGTCAGAGGCCGCACCTTGGCCAATTCCCAAGCCTGCCAGCCGGGTTCCCAGCGTTCGGCCCCGGCGGCGTCCTGATCGTTTTCCTGCCATTCCCGAACCCTGACGACATCCACAAGGGCCACGGCAACGCCATCCGGATCTTCGGTCGGACCGGCTGAACTCAGCGAAATCCGATTCTGGACAATCAACAAGTCGCGCAGCGGCAACCGATCCGGCCGCCACTTCCGGACCTCCAGGCGTTTTCCGCCGGCCGCGATCCGGTCGCCGGCCGGAGCCACGACCGACAACGCCAAATAGGCCTTAATCATTTTGATTGGATCAACTCCTCGATCCGTGCCTTCGAGGAGATCACGCCCTCGACCTTCACCCGGGGACTGAGCTCAAGGGTGAGCAGGTGCTCGGGACGCCAGAACTCGCTGACCATCTTGAAATCGATCTGGCCGCTGCCGACCGGCTGGTGGTCCTTGCCGGTCGTGTCGACATCATGGAGGTGGAAGCCGATCGTGCGGGCCGCCAACTTCTGCAGGTGCTCGCGGTGGTGTAGCAGGCCGGCGTCCTCCTTGATCTTGGCGTGGCCGGTGTCGTGCCAGTAGCCGGCGGCGGCGCCCGGCGGCAGGCTTTCCAGGAAGGCCGGGTAGTCGGCGTCCAGCGGGAGCTCGGTGAACGCCTCCCGGTTCTCGAGCCCGAGCTTCACGCCCTTCTCGGCCGCGTAGCCCAGGATCTCGCGCACGCTGGCCTGGGTACGCTCCCAGAACGGGCCCATCCGGTGCCGGAGCTTGCCGAGGGATTTCTCCAGCAGGGCCCGGTAGGCGGGGTCCTCCATCAGCGACTGGCCCGCGTGGGCCTCGGCGAACTTGTCGAGGGCGCGCGCCGGGCTGAACCAGAAGAACTTCACGCTGCCGAGATGGCAGACCACGACCTTCGCCTGCACCTGGGCCGCGAAGTCGATCGTGCGCTTGGTGTGCCGCAGCCACTGGTCATGCTCGCGGGGATCATCCGCCGAGGGCTCGAACAGGTTCGGCGCCGCCTGCATCACGCCGGTCGGCAGCGGGCAGAAGTTGTGCAGCGAGGCCACCTTGATCACGCCTTCCTCCACCGCCTTGAGGATGCCGGGCACGAGCGTGATGCGGATGCCATGGCTAAGCTCGACGTACTCGAAGCCCAGCTTCGCCATCTCCTCCAGCATCCGGTAGCCATCCTGGTGCCGCGGCGAGCACCAGCAGGTGGAGAGGGACAGGATGGGTTTCATGCCGGGGAATCCAGAGAGTCGTGGAATCGGAAAACGCCAAATCTCAAAAGTTTCCGAAAACTACCCGGTCGCCGGAATCAGACCTTCGATCCGTTTTAGCCACGGATTGCACGGATTACACGGATGGCAGCAGGGGAACCACGGAATACTCGGAACACACGGAAATCAGACCATTCAGTAGATTCTGTGTTTTCCGTGGTTCCCAATGGATTGATTCCGGGACTATCCGTGTAATACGTGCAATCCGTGGTTAAAAAGATCGGGCGGAACGGTCCTCGGGCACAAAAAAACCGCGCCCCTGACGGGACGCGGTTCAAAGTGAGACGGAGCCAGCCTTACTCGGCGTAGCGGCGGCGCAGCATCTGGGTGAAGGCCTGGACCTTCTCCTTGCGGCGGCGCTTCTCGCAGGGCTTCTCGTAGTAGCGCTTGGCGCGGACACCCTTGATGATGTTCTCGCGGTCGAGCTTCTTCTTCATCCGGCGCAGGGCGCGGTCGATGGGCTCGTTCTTGCGGATCTTGATTTCGATGGACATGGAAACGTGGCGGACAGGCAGTTGGTTCAGGAAAAGCCGGTAAATAGGCCGGTCTCCGGAGCTCCCGTCAATGGTGTTTTTGGGCCCCGCCGGCACCCCCGGAAACGCCCCTTCTCGGCCCCGGTCTTGGGCTCGCGTCCGCCGCACCCGCCAGCAATCTCACCCCACCCCCCTCTGACGTTTCATCCTGAGCCCAGGCTCCGCAACCGTCCTAAAATGCCCCCGATCCCGTTCGTCCGTTCCGGTGTCCGCGTCCCGGCCGTCCTCCTCGGCCTGGTTTCCGCCCTCCTCCCGGTCCTCGCCCAGCAGCCCGCCCAAGGCGGCCGCGGCGGCGCCCCCGGCCCGTTTACGGGCATCCCGGAGTCCCGGATGTACCGCTTCGCCAAGGAGCTGAACACCGACTTCCTCGTGCCGGCCCTGGCCGTCACCAACGCCCGCGCCGCCCTGACCGCCGCGGCCCTCACCCTGCCGCGGGACAACGCCCTCATCGAAAACCGCGCCGCCCTGCTGGCCCAGGCCGAGACGGCCCTCGCCAGGGTCCGGGCCGACGCCATCGCCCGGATCCAAGACTCGCCCGACAAGCTCACCGGGGCCCAGCTCGACGCCCTCGCAGCGTCCGGCCGCTACACGCCGCCCGGGGGCCTCGACACCGGCCGCGACCCGCTGAACTTCGAGGATCATCTCGGCTACATCCCGATCTTCGACGGCGTCAGCCTCAAGGGCTGGGACGGCAACCCGAAGTTCTGGCGCGTTGAGGACGGCGCCATCGTCGGTGAATCCACCGCCGCCAACCCCAGCGGCAATCAGTACATCGCGTTCCGCGACCTCGAGGTCCACGACTTCACCCTCAAGTTCGAGGTGAAGGTCGAGGGTCAGGCCGGCACCGGGCTGCAGTACCGCAGCCGGACGGGCATCCCCTGGACGGCCAACGTCGCGGACAACGTCACCGCCAATGTCGGCCCCGTGCAGCTGCAATGGATGATGACCGGCCCCCAGGCCGACTTCTGGCCCTCGCGCGGCACCGCCAACACCTGGACCGGCCAGTTCTACTCCGAGAACACCCCGATGCGCATCATGGCGCCCCGCGGCACAGTGGTCGAAGGCTTTGGCAGCGGCCGCAAGGTCGTGCTCGGCACCATCGGCGAGAACGACGTCCTGGCCCGCGCGATCAAGCCCACCGACTGGAACCAGTACACCATCATCGCCCGCGGCGGCGTCCTCATCCACATTCTCAACGGCCAGGTCATGGCCGTGATGGTCGACGATGATCCGGAGTCCTCCAACAACTGGACCGGCCAGTTCGGCATCGAGCTCGAGTCCACCGGCAAGGTGATGGTGCGGAATCTCTGGCTGAAAAAGGTGAAGTAGGCCGGAAAACCGCGGGCGCGACAAAATCCCTTGCCCCGCACCGCCGACGCCGTTGCTTCAACGCGTGCCGTCGGCTGACAAGAATTTCGTCCATCTCCACGTCCACAGCGACTACTCCCTGCTGGACGGCGCGTGCCGGATCGACCGGTTGATGGACCGCGCGGTCGAGCTGGGCATGCCGGCCCTCGCCCTCACCGACCACGGCAATCTCTACGGCGCGATCGAGTTCTACAACACGGCCAAGGCGAAGGGCATCAAGCCGCTCATCGGCTGCGAGCTCTACCTCGTCGAGACCTCCCGGCTCGAGAAGCACGGCCGCTCCGACGAGGGGAAGTCCATCTTCCACCTCGGGCTGCTCGCGAAGAACCTTCCGGGCTACCAGAACCTGCTCAAGCTGGTCTCCGATGCCCACCTCCGTGGGTTCTACTACAAGCCCCGCACCGACCTCGACACCCTCGCCAAGTACGCCGGCGGCCTCATCGGCTTCTCCGGCTGCCTTGCCTCGCTCGTGCCCCAGCACCTGCTGCACGACCGGTTCGAGGAGGCGCGCCAGGCCTGCGGTCGTTTCGTCGAGATCTTCGGCCGCGAGAACTACTTCATCGAGATCCAGGACCACGGCATCCCCGAGCAGCTCAAGATCATTCCCGGCCTCCTCAAGCTCGCCGAGGAGTTCCAGCTGAAGGTCATCGCCACGAACGACGTCCACTACGTCTGCGCCCAGGACCACGGGCCGCACGACGCCATGCTCTGCATCCAGACCGGCGCGAAGATCGAGGAGCAGAACCGCATGCGCTTCGACAGCCAGCAGTTCTACCTCAAGTCGCGCGACGAGATGGCAAAGCTGTTCCGCGAGGTCCCCGAGTCGATCACCAACACCCAGCTCGTCGCCGAGATGTGCGACCTCGCGATCCCTTTCCCCAAGGGCAGCGAGCGCTACCCGAAATACCCGCTCCCCCCCGAGGTGAAGACCGACCGCGCCGGCTACCTCCGCCAGCTCTGCCTCGACGGGCTCAAGGTGCGCTACGGGGTGGAGTACGATCTCCAGGGAGCCGGCCTGGCGAAAACCCTCAGCGAACGCCTCGACTACGAGATCTCGATCATCGTCAAGACCGGCTTCATCGACTACTTCCTCGTCGTCTGGGACTTCATCGCCTGGGCGAAGCAGCAGGGCATCCCCGTCGGCCCCGGCCGCGGCTCCGGCGCCGGCTGCCTCGTCGCCTACCTCCTCGGCATCACCAACCTCGACCCGCTCCGGTTCAAACTGCTCTTCGAGCGCTTCCTCAACCCCGAGCGCGTGTCGCCGCCCGACTTCGACATCGACTTCTGCATGCGCCGCCGCGGCGAGGTCATCGACTACGTCCGCCGCAAGTACGGCAACGACTGCGTCGCGAACATCATCACCTACGGCACCCTCGGCGCCAAGATGGTCATCCGCGACATCTCGCGCGTCCACAACCTGCCCTACGCCGACGCCGACCGCCTCGCCAAGATGGTGCCCGACGAGCTCAACATCACCCTCGAGTCGGCCAAGGAGAAGTCCGCCGAGCTCCGCGAAGAGGTGACGAAGAATCCCGTCGCCAAAAAGATCTTCGAGCAGGCCCTCGTCCTCGAGGGCATGGTCCGCAACACCGGCAAGCACGCCGCCGGCATCATCATCACTGACCAGCCGCTGGAGAATTTCGTTCCGCTCACCTTGCAGGAAGGCGACGTGACGGTGCAGTTTGACATGAACGCCGTGGGCAAACT
>OMJT01000192.1 GCA_900299415.1 Opitutales bacterium | reverse complement strand
GCCCGGCCCAGTCGGAGTCGTCCCGCGCCCGCGGGTCGCGCGTCAGGCCCCAGGTGGCGAGCATCCCGCGGGCGATCTCGGCGGCGAGGCGGCAGCGCACCCAGTCGTGGTGCTCGCGCTGGCGCCGCAGCACCATCGCCACGCCCACCGCGCCGAGCAGGCAGGACAGCTTGCCCCACGGGAGCACCGCCGCGTGCAGGTCAAACGCCAGGCCCGCGGCGGCGAGCGCGGTCGCCAGCACGTGGAGGCCGACCGTAATGGTGGTGAGACGGCGGAAATGTGGCGCGTGATGCGTCGCGGCGTGGTCTACTTTGCGCTGGAAGGCTCGCACCGTCGCCTGGTGCGGGTCTGCATCGGAAGCGTCGGCAGCCTCGGCGGGTCCGGCCGGCATCGTGTTCAGCTGCCGCACATGGCGGTCGCCGAGCTTGAGGCGTTCGAGGCGTTCCCGGGGTTGGGCGAACGTGACGGGATCGATCTGGATCAGCGGCCGCCCGGCCTCGCGGGCGTAACGCACGACCGCCGCCGTCCCGGCGCCGTCGCCCCGGCCGTCCCACACGGCGAGCAGCAGGTCGCAGTGGTTGACGATCTCCAGGCCGCAGTCGAAGGCGCCGCTTTCGGGAGTGGGGTGCTCGCCCACGATGCGGGTGTGCTCGGCCAGCGGCAGGATGGTCTCGAACGCCTGCCGGTCGGCGGCGCCGAGCCGCACACCGAGGTCGTTCGGGTGGTTCGGCAGCACGGCTTCCCACCCTAAGCCACCGTTCTGCGCGGCGTCGGCAAACCGCCGGTCCGCCTCCCCGGTGGCTGCGGAAAGGGCCAGCCATTCCACGTCGGACTCGCGGGGCAACTCCGCCAGCGTGCGGCGCAGCACGGCGTCGAGCCCCACCGGGTTCGGCAGCGGGTCCTGCCCGACAAAGCCGATCACATGGAACAAGGGCAGGCGGTCGGGGTGAGGCATGGGCGCGACGGTCTCGGGTCGGCGCGCTTTCCTGTCAACGGCGAAGCGGCCCGGCCGGCCGGACCGCCGCCTACTTTTCCTTCACGAATTCCAGGAGGTCGCCGGGCTGGCATTTCAGCTCCCGGCAGAGGGCCTCCAGCGTGCTGAAGCGCACCGCCTTCGCCTTGTTCGTCTTCAGGATCGAAAGGTTCGCGAGGGTGATGCCCACGCGGTCGGCCAGTTCGGTGAGGCTGACGTCGCGCTCGGCCATCACCTTCTCGAGGTTAAGTCGGATGGGCATGGCTTAGACGGTAAGATTGTTCTCCGCCTTGAGCGCGAGCCTTTGGCGGAACGCCTCCGACAGGGCCAGCACCAGCAGGCCCGTGACCAAGCCCTGGGCGAAGTCGCCCGGGTAGTTGACGGGCCACGAGTAGGAGAGCCCGGGGAGTGAGGCCACACCGGTGAGCGAGGCATGAGTCCGGAGGTAATCACCCAGCATGAATCGGCCCCAGACCTGGACCGCGGCCTCGGACAGGTTGGAAATCACGAGCAGCACGCCGAGGCTGCGCACGAGGAGGAGGTTCTTTTCGCTGAAGATCTCCCCTTGCTCGACGTTGGCGCAGAGGTCGCGCAGGCGGCCCAGGATCAGCCAAATCAGGGTCAGTCCAATCAGGAACGTCGGGATGACCGTGGCTAGGGCCACGGTTTGGAACGCCGGATCGCGGGTTAGCAGGTTCATGTTCAGCTGTCCGCGAATGCCCGCCACCACCAGGTCCGGGGTGACAGCCCCGTCGAGGGTGACGGCGAGCCCGAGGGTCTTGAGGTCGGGGGCCAGCACCAGTTCGCCAAGGGCGGGCATCTGGAGGAGATTCGATGACGTCTTCTCTCTCACTGCGAATCCGATGCAGGCGACAAGTGCCGTTAGGACGGCACTGATCACGACCATGGCTCGCGAAACATTGAACAGGATCCGCAACGCGCGGGGCAGATTCGTGGATATCTTCATGGGGGTAATTCAAGTTTATCGATCTTCGATAAATCTGAAGCCCGTGTAGTCAAGTGCGATTTATCGATTATCAATAAAATACTCCACGCTCGGAAAAACCGGGAGCGACGCGGGAAAAGCTTTCCCCGTACGGGCACGGACTTGTTTCGCGGGCCGTGCGGCGTAGCGTGGCGGCGTGAAACCGTCGGCCCAGCAGCTCCTTCCGCGCCTGATGCGGCTGCTGCGCTGGCGGGTGAGGGTTTAGGAGCGACTGCAGCCGACGGAGTGGCAGGCCACGCTGCTCTGGGCGGCGCTGGCGGGATTCCTCGGGGCAATGTCGTCGCTGGTGTTCCGAGGATTGGCGGAGGACATCCACCGGCTGCTCACCGGATCCGATCTCGGCGTGGTGGAATCCTTCCGCCTGCTGCCGTGGTGGGGCCGGCTGGCGGTGCCGACAGCCGGAGGCCTGCTCGCGGGTGTGGTGCTGATCGGCGGCAGCCGGCTGACGCGCATGCAGAGTTCGACCGACTACATGGAGGCGATCGTGATCTGCAGCGGCCACGTGCCGATCCGGGCCAGCCTCGTGAAGAGCACGGCGGCGCTGTTCTCGATCGGCTCGGGCGGTTCGATCGGGCGCGAAGGCCCGATGGTGCAGCTGGCAGCGATGCTGGCGTCGTTCCTCGGGCGCTGGCGCCGGTTTTCGCCCCCGCAGCGGCGGCTGCTCGTGGCCTGCGGGGCGGCGGCGGGCATCGCCTCGGCGTATTTCGCGCCGCTGGCGGGCTCGTTCTTCGTGGCGGAGATCATCCTCGGTACGATCGCGATGGAAAGCCTCGGGCCCCTCGTGGCGGCGTCGGTCACGGCCGCCCTGACGATGAAGTTCCTCTCCAACGCGCACCAGCTCTACGAGGTCCCGCGGTTCACGCTCTCGTCGCCGTGGTAGATTCCGCCCTTCCTGCTCCTCGGGCTGCTCGCGGGTCTGGGGGCGCCAGTCTTCCTGCGCTCGCTGCGCCTGGCGGAGTGGGCATTCCTGCGGCCGGGGCTGCCGTTTGCGGCGCGCCTCGGACTCGGCGGGCTCGTCGTTGGGGCGATGGCGATCGCCGTGCCGGAGGTCTGCGGGAACGGCTATAGCGTCGTCCTCACCCTCCTTAACGACGGCTACACTTGGAAGGTCGTCGCCCTGCTCGTGGCCTGCAAATGGATCGCCACGGCGGCGTCGTTTGGATCCGGGGCGCCCGGCGGCGTCTTCACGCCCTCGCTTTTCATGGGCGCGGGCGCCGGGCTGCTCTTCGGCACCGCGATCCAGGCGATATTCCCGGCGGGCACGGTCGACCCGGTGGCCTTTGCACTCGTCGGCATGGGGGCGTTCCTCGCGGCGGCGACGCGGGCGCCGGTCATGGCGGTGATCCTGCTCTTTGAGATGACACTCAGCTACGATATCGTGCTGCCGCTGCTGCTCTGCAGCGTCATTGCGTACTACACAGCCAAGGGACTCGAGGGTAACTCGCTCTACAGCGACTTTCTGAGGCGCAAGGCCGCCGATCTGCCGGCGGCCGGGTTGCCGGCGGGGCGGGTGGACACGCTGATGAAACCCAATCCGCCGGCCACCCGGGTCGACGCGCGCTTCGACGAGATCGCCGAGACCTTTCTCGGGGTACTGGTGAACAATCTCTACGTGACCGATGCCGACGGCCGGTTCGTCGGCGCCATCGCCCTCCACGACATCAAGCCCTACCTCGCCGACGCGGCCGTGGCGGAGCATGTGGTGGCGCGCGACATCGTGCTGGAGGATTTTCCCCGCGTGGGGCCGCACCAGTCGCTCGGCGAGGCACTCGCGGCCTTCGTCGGCCTCACGGCCGAGCGCCTGCCGGTGGTCGGCGCCGACGGGCGCCTGCTGGGCAGCCTCTCCAAGAGCGACCTCCTCCTGGCCATGGTGGAGCAGCGCAAACGGCCGGCCTGACGCACCGGGCACCGCGAGATCCAGGGTTGCTCCGCCGGGCGGATTCCGTGCAAATCCCGGCCACGCAATGGCCGACCCCGCCCTGAGTTTCATCATCCCGCTGTACAACAGCGCCACGACCATAGCGGCCGTCGTGCACGACATCGAGGCGCTGGAGATCCCCGGCGGGCACGAGATCGTGCTGGTCAACGACGGCAGCGCCGATCGTACTGCGGAGGTCTGCCGTGGACTGGTGCAGTCCGCGAAGTTGCCGGTGACGTACATCGAGCACGCCCGCAACTTCGGCGAGCACAACGCCGTGCTGACCGGATGGCGCCACGCGCGCGGCCAGCATCTGGTGAACCTCGACGACGACGGCCAGAACCCGCCGGCCGAGGCGAAGCGCCTCTGGGAGCACGCCGCCGCCACTGGGCTCGACGTCGTCTTTGGCCACTATGAGGTGAAGCAGCACTCGGCCTGGCGCAACGCGGGCAGCTGGTTCACCAACCGCATGACCGACTGGGCGCTGGACAAGCCCCCCGGCTTCTACCTCTCGAGCTTCCGGTGCGTGACGGCCTTCGTGGCGCGCCAGGTGACCGACTACGCCGGGCCCCATCCGTATCTCGACGGGTTGCTGCTGCAGGTGACGCAGCGCATCGGCTCGATCGACGTGGTGCACCGCGAACGCGCCAGCGGCGAGAGCGGCTACACGCTGCGGCGCCTGCTGCGGCTGTGGCTCAGCGCGTGGATCAACTTCTCCGTGCTGCCGCTGCGGGTCGCCACCCTCCTGGGACTTACCACCGCCGCGGCCGGGCTCGTTGCCCTCCTCGTCGTGGTCTTCCTCTGGTATGTGGACCGCGGCCCGCCGAACGGCTTCGGCTGGACGATGTCGGCGATGCTGATCTTTTCCGGCGCCCAGCTCGTGATGCTCGGACTGATCGGCGAGTACATCGGCCGCATATTCCTCAGCGTGAACCAGCGCCCCCAATCAGTCGTGCGCGAGGTTGTCCGAAAGTGACTGCCGGGCGAGCTGACCGAAATGTCAGCGGCGCAGCTTGGGCCGCAGTTGCGGGCACGCCAGACGAACCGCCTGATGATTCTGTGGGGTGGCCCGGCCGCGTTCACGCCGGCCCGAGAAGTTTGTCCCAGCGGGCAAGTTCGACGTCCACCGCCTGGTCGACGACGCGACGCATCGCGACGAGCAGCGCGGGCGGCGGGTCGCGCCGCAGGCCGAGCGTGTGCAGCCAGGCCTGGAACTCGAAATCGTGGCCGTGGGTGCCGGGATCGAGCGGGCTCGACTCGAAGTAATGCCGGCACCAATGCCGCGCGGCGCAGTCCACCAGCTCGGTGCGCCACCGGAGCGTGAGGCGGCGGGAGTTCTCCTCGTTGCGCAGGGCGCGGCCCGGCGAGGAGCTGACGTGGTGCCGGACCACGCTGCGGTCGGCCACGGCGTTGACGAGCCCGGCGCGATGTGCGCGGAAACAGAGGTCGACGTCCTCGCCCCCGTTGCGGAAACCCCCGTCGAACGCGCCCAGCCGGTGCCACGTGGCGCGGGAGAGGAGCAGGCAGGCGCCCGTCAGCGCGTCCACGGCGTGGTAGCCATGGAGCAGGGTGCTCCAGCCCTGGGCCTCGCGGCGGTCGTGCTCGGGCTTGCCCTTTAGATTGATGAAGATTCCGGCGTGGTCCACCTGGCCCGTGCGGGCGTCGACCTGCACGTTGCCGACCAGTCCGGCGCGGTCGCCGAGGCGACGGTGGACGGCGAGCATGGGTTCCAGCCAGCGCGGGGGGAGGACCAAGTCGTTGTTGAGCAGGGCCACCACGTCCTTGGTGGCCGCGGCGACGCCGCGGTTGTTCGCCCCGGCGTAGCCGAGATTGCGCTCGTTGAGCAGCACGCGGCACCGACCGCCGAGCGTCGCGAGCCAGTCGCGAGTGCCGTCGGTGCTGCCGTCGTCGACGAGGATGATCTCGTGATCGAGACCAACCGGGAGCGATGCCTGCAGGCTGGCCAGCATCGTCTGGGTCAGCGGTAGGCAGTTGTAGAGAGGGATGACGAACGAGACCGACATGCGTGCGCCGCGACAGAGGCAGAAAACCGCGGTGCGTCCGAACCAATTCTCGGCCGTGCAGCTGCCCTGCAGGGTCCGGGCCTCAATCTGCCCCCGGCCCAGAGCCAGCGGCGCGCACCAGATCGGCCGTTTCCGGGTCGAGGCCGGTGGCGCCAAGTTCAGTCACGAGGGCGGACGGGTCGGGGGCGTAAGCTGGCAGGTCGCCGTTGGGGCAGTCCTGGCTGGCGCGCAGGGCGAAGCGCAGCGCGTTGAGCCGGGAGGCCCGGGCCAGCTCGGTCCGGCCGAGCCGGTCGTAGAGGCGCGCGGCCTCGGCGTTGAGCGCGGCGTAGAGCAGGCGTTTGTCACGGGCCGCGTCCGGCGGCTCGCCTTCGCCGAGCAGGAGGTACTGCTGGTCGGGGGTGAGCTGAAAGATCTGCACCGCCTCGCGGCCGAAGAGCCGCTCGAAGGCCAGCGTGAGCGTCAGCTGGCTTTCCTCCGGCTTCACGAGCTCGCCGCGGGCCATGAGCCGGGAGAGCAGGCGCGCCACCTCGTCGATCATCCGCAGGAGATAGTCGCGGCGCGAGGTGAGCATGGGTGCGGACCCGGGAGGAGTTGAGATCTGAAATCGGACCGCCGGGCGGGGTGGTCAGCGTGCGGCTTGGCGGCGCGCCTTCACCCAGGCGATGATGGCCGCGTCATCCTGCTCGTGGCGGAAAACCAGGCCGAGAAACTCGGAGGGGCCGATGTCGTGCTCGCGGAAGAAGGCGCGGTCGCCCGCGCAACCGTACATCAGCGAGGTCGGCAGCTCGCCGCGAAGCTTGGCCTTGGTCTTCGGGATCAGGCGGGCCAGCCACGGGATGCCGCCGGCGGTGTCGGACTTGGCGGGCATTTTCGCCGGATCGATCGTGGCGCCGGTCCAGTGGCCCTGCTGGAAATCCAAAAAATAACTGTGGCGCAGGGTCTCGATCGCGACGGCCTCGGCGAGCCCGGGCTCGCCGTAGCCGGCGTGGTCCTCGGCGTAGTCGAACAGATGTTGCGACGTGAGCCCGTTGGCGGCGAGCCAGGCGGTCTCTGTGGCGTCAAAGAGCCCGGCGGCCTGCCTTACCCCTTGCCCGTAGCGGGCAACGGCCCGGAGGTAGATCTGCTCGAAGCGGGGCGCGAAGTCGTAGTGTTTCATGGCGGGTATGCCGCCAAGGGATCGAAACCGGCCGCAGACGCAAGTCGTCGGGTTGCTGACCGGCTCACCCCGAATCGGTGAAAACCAGGCCGCGAATCGCCGCGGGAAGAAGATCGACGTATGCTGGCTGTTCCCGCACGGCGTCTGAAGCCGCCCCGGGTCATTGCGGGGTGCTTGCCACGCGTTCGATTCGGCCCTCATGATCGGCGGGAATACCCGTGAGCGAACCTTCCGAGAAACCTACCGTCGACACCACCGTCGTGGCGGCGGCGCGCAAACCGGAGAAGGCGATGAGCTTCTGGGATCACCTCAACGAACTGCGGGGGGTGCTGTTCCGGAGCTCGCTGTCCCTGGTTGTCGCGATCGGCGTCGTGTTCGCCTATTTCGACCAGTTTTACGCGGCGCTCTCGTGGCCGCTCAACCACGTGCTGGCCGAGTTCCCGGATCTGAAGTTCCAGCTCGTGACGACCACGCCGATGGAAGTCTTTAATGTCTACCTCCAGATCTGCCTCGTGGGCGGCTTGATCATGGCGTCGCCGCTGATCCTTTTCTTCATCGGGCAATTCGTGTCGCCGGCGCTGACGGATACGGAGCGCCGTGCCGTCATGCCGTTCGTGGGCTCGGGGTTGTTCCTGTTCCTCTCCGGCTGCGCCTTCAGTTTCTTCCTGCTCGTCACGAGCGCGCTGCGGGTCTCGATCCAGCTGCAGTTGGCGATCGGTTGGGGCTTTAATTGGACCCCGGCCGCCTATTTCAGCATGATGACCTGGCTCGTGCTCGGCGTGGGTCTCTCGTTCGAGTTCCCGCTCGTGATCGTGCTGCTGGTGCACTTCGGGATTATGACGACCGCCTTCCTGCGCAAGTACCGCCGCCACGCGATCGTGGTGATCTTCATCGTCGCGGCAATTGTGACGCCGACGGCGGATCCGATCACTCAAGGCATCTTCGCGATCCCGCTGTACGTGCTCTACGAGATCGCGATCATCGCCGGTGGCCGCATCGAGAAGAAGCGGGCTGCCCGACTGGCGGCAGCCAGCTGAACGGGGTAGCTGGTTAGTCCGGGTTTCGCCGTCGAACCGGCCGCCTCGTCAGTCGGCGCCGAGCCTAGGACTGACAGGGCGAGGGCGGAGGCGCCCGGCCTCAGATCTTCTTCAGCAGCTCGATCAGCCGCTTCCAGGCGTCGTCGCGGGCCTGCTTGTTCGGCGCGGTGGCGTCGGGGCTGAGCGGGTCGCCGGCGCGCATGAAGCCGTGGCCAGAGCCCTCCGCGTAGATCACGGGCTCGTAGGTCTTGCCGGCGTCCTTCATCAGCTGCTTGGTCTGATCGAGCGTGGAGTTCACGCGCATGTCGTTGCCGGCGTAGAAGCCGTAAACCGGGGCCTTGATCCTGGCGAAGGCTGCGGGGTCCGTCGGCTGCGGGCCGTAGAAGCTAAAGGCTGCGTTGATCACCTGATTGTTGGTGGCGAAGCGGAAGGTCTGCTGGCCGCCCCAGCAGAAGCCGGCGACGACCACCTTGCCGTTGGCGGCGGGGATCTTGGTCTTGGCGTACTCGACGACCGCGTTGAGGTCGGCGGTGATGTCGTCGGGGTCGAGGCGGGAGTTGGCCTGGCTGGCGGTCAGTCCGGTGACCTTGCCGGCGAGGATGTCGGCGGTGGTCATGCCGTCTTTCTGCGTGATGAGGTCCGGCGCGATGGCGATGAAGCCGGCCTCGGCGATCTCGTCGGCGAACGCCCGCGCCCAGTCGCTCAGCCCCATGTTCTCGTGGATCACGATCACCACGGTGGCCTTGGTAGCGACCTCCGGATAAACGACGAAATTCTGGAGCGGGCGGGTGGCGGTGGGGATTTTGACCCACTCCTGGTGGCGGGGTGACTTGCCCTCGAGGCGGGCCAGGGCCCAGGCCTGGCCCTGCTGGTTCTGGGCGAGGGCGAACGGGGCGGCGAGGAGCGTGGCGATGGCAATGAGGAGGATACGGAGTTTCATGGACTTGGGGGGCAGGGGTTAGGCCGTTTGGCCACGGGATTGTAATCTGCAGAAACGAGGAGCCGTCTCAGGGAATATTCCGGAAAAAAAGAGAAAGTTTTCAATGGCCGGGTTGAAACCAAAAACCCATTGCAAAGTCGATTCACCTCGGTTCCATCGCGCCCGTTCGAATCATTCCCCCAACCTACACCTTCCTCATGAAGATCCGTACATTGTTCAGCACGTTTGTAGTCGCGCTGGCCCTCGGGCCGGTCGCTTTTGCCCAGGGTGGCCCCGGCGGTGGCATGCCGCAGGGCGGCCCCGGTGGTGGTGCCCCGGCCAATCAGGCTCCGAAGACCGACCTCGAGAAGCAGATGGCCAAGATCAACGACGCGAACACCGCGCTGAATCCCGGCCGCGGTGGCGCTGCCGACCTCAACGACACCTCCAAGCGCGCCGAGGCCCTCGCCCAGGCCGCCATCATCAAGGCGGCGGCGAACGAGGCCCTCAAGCTGGTGCCGAAGTACACGCCCCCCACCGTCACGACCGAGGCCGACAAGGCCAAGTACGTCGCTGACTACCAGGCCACGATGAAGAAGTTCATCGCCGCCGTGGAGGCCTTCGAGGCCGGCCTGAAGGCGAACAAGTCGACCGAGGAGCTGACGGCCCTTCGCGCCGCCTTCATCGACATCCAGCGCAACGAGGGCCATGCCACCTACCGCGCCCCGCGCGGCGGCCGTGGCGGCCCGGGCGGCGCTCCCGGTGGCGGCGGCGCCCCCGGCG
>OMJT01000191.1 GCA_900299415.1 Opitutales bacterium | reverse complement strand
TTCCTCGGTCGCGTGTCGTTTGCCTTTCATCGTCTGGGTTCCTTTCTATCGGCCCCAGACTGACGCCGCCAGCGGATCAATTCTCGGCGGTCACCTCACCTCCAACCTGGCCGGCAGCTTCGCCCGCCATGGCAAGCGCACCCTGCTCATCGACTGCGATCTCCGCCGCCCGATGATGCACCGCCACTTCAAGCAGCAGAACACCACCGGTCTCATCACCTGGTTCGAGAACGGCGCCAACGTCGAGGGCAACCTTCCCGAGGACCCTACGCTCGGCATCATCCAGGTCGGCGAGGGGCTGTCCCTCCTCTGCTCCGGCGGCCGCTCAAAGAGCCCGACCGAGATCCTCGAGAGCAAGGCCTTCGCCGACCTCCTCTCCCGCCTCAAGCGCTTCTACGACCTCGTGGTCGTCGACTCGCCCCCGCTCGGCGCCGTCACCGACAGCCTGCTCATCGCGCAACGCACCGACGAGGTCATATATGTCTGCCGCTTCAACCGCGCCTACAAGAAGCACATTCGCCTCTACGTGAAGGCGCTCCGGAGCGGCTGCAATGAGGTGCTCGGTATCGTCCTCAACGGTCTCACTCCCCGTCGCATCGAGTACTACTCGGACTACCGGTACTACCGGAGTTACAAGAAGTACTACGGCTCGCAGAGCTGACGCCCGGACGGAGATTCGGCTTCATTCCCGCCGGCTCCTCCCGCAACCTGCCGGCGTGGTGACCCAGCCGTCCTCCTTCCTGCCCGCGGGCTTCGATCCCGCCCGCCCCGTCGCCCTCATCGCCGGGCAGGGCGTGTACCCGCAGCTCGTCGCCGCGGCCGTCCGCCGGGCCGGGCTCGGGCTGCGGCTCGTCGCCTTCGAGGAGGAAACCCCGCCCGAACTCGTCGCCTCGCTGCCCGAGGACCACCGCGCCATCCTCAAGGTCGGCCAGATCGGGCGCATGCTGAAGGCCCTCGAGGACTTCGGCGCCGGCTACGCTCTCATGGCCGGCCAGATCTCGCCCCGGCGGCTCTTCCGCGGGCTGCACCCCGACCTCAAGGCCACCCGCCTGCTCCTCTCCCTCAAGCGCCGCAACGCCGAGACGATCTTCGGCGCCATTGCCCGGGAAATCGAGGCCATCGGCGTCGGCCTGCTCGACGCCCGCAGCTTCCTCGACGACCAGCTCGCGACCGACGGCGCCATGACCAAGGGCCGCCTGCCCATCGAGCCCGAGCACCTCGCCCACGGCATCCAGATCGCCCGCGAATGCGCCCGGCTCGACATCGGCCAGGGCTGCGTCGTCCGCCAGGGCACCGTGCTTGCCGTCGAGGCCTACGAGGGCACCGACGAGATGCTGCGCCGGGCCGGCGAGTTCAAGACCGACCACGCCCTGTTCGTGAAGGCCGTGAAACCGCGGCAGGACTTCCGCTTTGACGTGCCGTGCTTCGGCCTCCGCACCCTCGAGGCCATGAAGACCGCCGGCCTCGCCGCCGCCGCCCTCGAGGCCGGGCGCGTGATCATGCTCGACAAGCCGGCCGTCCTGCGGGAGGCCCAGAAGGCCGGCATCTACCTCCACGGCTTCGCCTGAGGCCGCTCACCCATGCATCCAGACGTTGTCATCATCACGGTCAAGGGGGTCATGCCCACCGACAACGGCTGCGCCATCTTCCTCGGCAACGAGACCAAGACCTTCGTCATCATCGTCGACCATTTCGTGGGCCACGCGATCCAGATGACCTTGCGCGGGGAGCGGAAGGCCCGGCCGCTCACCCACGACCTGATCGGCAGCATCCTGCTGGGCCTCGAGACCAAGCTCGAGCGCGTCGTGATCAACGATGTCAACAAGGGCACCTTCTTCGCCCGCATCCTCCTGCGGATGGAGAACGAGCTCGGCCGCAAGATCGTGGAGATCGACGCCCGCCCGAGCGACTCCATCGTCCTCGCCCTCCAGCAGCAGCGTCCGATCCTCGTCGCCCGGGCCGTTTTCGACGGCGTGGACGACATGACCGAGGAACTGCAGAAGATGCTCAAGCAGCAGGCCGAGCAGGAGGAGAACGAGGGCGACGACTCGTCCGCGTGAACCCGGCCCCGGACCAACCGTCCCTCCCCCTCCCCGCCCCCCAGGTGGCGGGGCTGCCCCTCACGGCGCTCGCGCCGATGCAGGACGTCACCGACCTCGCCTTCATGCGGGTGATCGCGGCCTACGGGGCGCCGGACTACTTTTTCACCGAGTTCCTCCGCGTCCACGCCCAGTCGCGGCCCGAGAAGCATATTGTTCGCTCCATCGTGGAGAACGCCACCGGCCGGCCGGTCTTTGCCCAGCTGATCGGCGAGGACCTCACCCACCTCAAGCGCACGGTCGACGAACTGCTCAAGCTCCCCATCGCCGGCATCGACCTCAATCTCGGCTGCCCCGCCCCCAAGGTGTACAAGAAGAACGTTGGCGGCGGCCTGCTCCGCGACCCCGCGCGGGTCGACGCCATCCTCGGCACGCTCCGCGCCGCCGTGCCCGGGCTGTTCACGGTCAAGATGCGCATCGGCTTCGAGGACGCCGCGCACTTCGACCGCCTGCTCGACCTGATGAACGCGCACCGGGTCGACCTCCTCAGCGTCCACGGCCGCACCGTGAAGGAGATGTACCGCGGCGAGGTGCACTACGACTTCATCGCCCACGCCGTCGCCCGGGTGCGCTGCCCCGTGCTCGCCAACGGCAACATCGTCTCCGCCGCCCGCGCCGCCGCGGTGCTGGCGACGACCAAGGCCGCCGGCGTGATGATCGGCCGCCACGCCATCCGGAACCCGTGGATCTTCCGCCAGTGCCGGGAGCAGTTCCAAGGCCGGCCCGTCACGCCGCTGACCCTCGGCGACGTCCGCGGCTACGTCGACCGGCTCTACCGCGAGACGCGCGACGCGGCCGTCCCCGAGGTCGCCCACGTGAACAAGATGAAGAAGTACCTCAACTTCGTCGGCCAGGGCGTCGACCCGCGCGGCAACTTCCTCCACGCCGTGCGCCGCACCGCCTCCGAGGCCGAGCTCTTCGCCGTCTGTGACCGCCACCTGCTCGACCGCGCGTCGGACCCCTTCGCCCCCGAGCCCTACCCCGGGGTCATCGCCCGCCCCAACTGCGAGGTCACCCCCGGCACCGACGGCTGCTCCCTCGAGACCATCAC
>OMJT01000190.1 GCA_900299415.1 Opitutales bacterium | reverse complement strand
CGTGACACCGCCCAGCTTGACGTTGCGTGCGCCGATCCCGCCGGCGGAGATCACGCAATCGTCCTCGTGCGGGGCGAGGATCAGCAGCCGCTCCGGCTTTGGCCAATCGCTCCGGCGCTCGAGAGCGAAGGTCCGCAGCCAGGCCCAGAGGCAGAGCAGGGCGAGCAGAGAGTAGAAGAGGGCGAAGGGCAGGGCGATCCAGCGGGGGCCGCCGGGGGCGTCGAACACTGCCCACAGCAGCAGCGCCACCGCCGACATCAGGGCGGCGGCGAGTCCGGGCTTGTCGTGAATTTTGAGTTTCATTCGATCGCGTCGCACCAGCGGGGCCTAGCTATGCTATTGGAAGGCGCGTAACCGCAAGTCCTTCCCAAGTTCATCCGGCCTCTTCCTTGCGCCTGCTTCACGTCATTCCGACCTACCTGCCGGCCGTCCGCTATGGCGGCCCGATCCAGACGGTGCATGCGCTCTGTCGCGCGCTGGCAGGCCATGGACACGACGTGCATGTCTACACCACCAGCGTCGACGGTCCCCATGACAGCGACGTGCCGCTCGGCCAGCCGGTCGACCTCGACGGCGTGAAGGTCACCTATTTCCGCAGCGCCGTGCTGCGGCGGCTCTACTGGTCGCCGCCGCTGGGGCGCGCGCTCGAGGCCGGCGTGCCCGGCTTCGACCTGGTGCATGTGCACGCGATCTATCTGTGGCCGACCTGGATGGCGGCGCGCGCCGCGCGACGGCACGGCGTGCCCTACGTCTTGTCGCCCAGGGGCATGCTGGTACCCGAGCTGATCCGGCGGAAGAACCGGCTGATCAAGACGGCATGGATCAACCTGATCGAGCGCCGCAACGCCGAATGCGCGGCGGCGGTCCACACGACTTCCGAAGTCGAGGCGCGCCATCTCGAGAGCTTCGGCTGGAAACTGCCGAAGGTGGTGACCATCCCGCACGGCGTCGACGATCCGCCGGGCACGATGGAGGGCAGCCGGCTGACGCTCGATGTCGCCGGCGTCATTTCCCGGAGCGAGCCGTATGTCCTCGGACTGGGCCGGATCAGCTGGGAGAAGGGGTTCAACCGCCTGATCGAGGCGATGCCGCGTGCGCCCGGCGTGCGCGTGGTGATCGCCGGCGGGGATGCCGGGCAGGCGGCGGCACTGGCCGAGCAGGCGAGGGCGCTCGGCGTTGCCGAGCGCACGACCATCATCGCCCGCCATGTCGACGGGCCCGACAAGGAGGCGCTGTTCGCCCATGCGCGGGCCTTCGCGATGACGTCGCTGTCGGAGAATTTCGGGCTGGCGGCGTTCGAGGCGATGCGGCGCGGCCTGCCGGTGCTGGCGGTGCCCGATGTCGGGATGTCGGAGATCGTGCGCGACGCCGATGCCGGCCTCGTCGTTGGCGCCGATCCGGACTCGATCGGCGGTGCGCTGAAGCGGCTGATCGACGACAAGGCCGCGGCACGGGCGATGGGCGAGCGTGGCCGCGCGTGCGTTGTCGCCCGGTACGGCTGGCCGGCGGTGGCCAGCCGCATGGAAGAGGTTTATCGCGCGGCGGTCGGCAATCGGGGGCCGCGTTCGTGACGGCCGACCTGCTGACCCGGAGTCCGTTCGATGTCGCGCGGGAACGCCGGCTGGTGATCATCGCCGACTGGATCCCGCCCGATTTCGGCGCGGTCGGGCAGTACATGCAGATGCGAGCGCGGGCGCTGGCCGGACTGGGCCATGACGTGACTTTGGTGGGACTTTCCTCGACGGAGAATTCGACGCGCCATGAGACGATCGGGAAGGGCAGCCTGACCGAAGTGCGGCTGCTCACCAGCGCGGTGCCGCGGGCGTCGCTGGTGACACGGCTGCTGTGGACGATCTGGACCAATCTTCGGCTGGTGTGGGCCTCGTTCGGCGCGCTGCGGCGGGCCGATGGCATCCTGTTCACCGGCTCGCCGCCGTTTCTCATCCACCTGCTGGCGCCGTTGCGGTTCCTGTGGCGCGGGCGGCTGGTCTACCGCATCACCGATTTCCATCCCGAGTGTCTGATCGCCGCGCAACCGCGCGCGTCGGGTGCGCTCGCGCTGATGTTGGCGCTGACCAAGTTCTGGCGTCGACGGGTCGGCGGGTTCGAGGTGCTGGGGCGCGATCAGTGGAAGCGCCTGGCTGAGTCGGGCATCGACGAGGCGCGCATTACCCTGGTGCGCGACGGCTCGCCGGTGTCGTTCGCGGGGGCCGTGCCCGAGCCGTTGCCGGCGGCGCTCGCCGGCCGTTGTGTGCTGCTCTACTCGGGCAATTACGGCGTGGCCCATGAGATCGACACGGTGTTCGAGGGCTATCGCCGGCATCACGTCTCCGGAACGGGGCGGGTGGTGCTGTGGCTGAGTGCCGCAGGAGCGGGGGCCGCCGAACTCGAACAACGCTTCCGCGCCGCCGGCTTGCCGTTTCACCGCAGTGCGCCGGTGGCACTCGAGCGGCTCGCGGGGCTGCTCGAGGCGCCGGACGGGCATCTCGTCACCTTGAAGGACAGCTTCGTCGGCTATGTCATGCCCTCCAAGATCTACGCCTGCATCGAGTCGAAAAGACCGATTATTTTCTGCGGAAGTGCAGAATCTGACGTGGACTTGCTCGCCCGCGAGGCCGTTCCGCGAGGCGACTATTGGCGGGTGTCGTGCGGCGACCCGGCCGGGTTCGCGAGCGCGCTCGAGGCGCTCGCCGACCGGTCCGGGAAGTAGCTGAAGTGGCAACTATTTTCACCAACTTCGTCTCAGATACATTTGATCAGGCGTAGTGGGGATTGGACTCTTGGAATTGGTCGTCCCTTTCGGTATTTTGCATGCAGATTTGGGGTGGGACCAGTCCCGGTGACGACCGGAGCAGGCCCGGATCGACTTCGAAGTGAACTGTGCTTTGCACCGGAACGTAAGCCGGACTCTAGACGGGGTATATGAATAAAATTGCATTGCGAACGCAGGGTCTAATTGCGGCAGTGTCCCTCTCGTGGGCAGGAGTCGCGTTCGCCCAGAACACGCCCGGCCCGCTGCAAGGCAATCAAAATCAGCAGCAACAACAGAATCAGCAGAGCGGCCAGCAGCAGGGGCCGCTTCAGGGGGGCGGTCAGCAGCAGGGCGTCGGTCCGCTGCAGGGCGCCAATCCCGGTGGTACGGGTCCGCTGCAAGGTGCCAATCCCGGTGGCGTCGTTCCGTTGCAGGGAGCCAATCCCATCGGCGCCGCGCCGCAAGGGGCGGATGCTCAAGGCGCTGCTCCGGGCGGTCCCGGCGGTGGTGTGCCTGGCGTGGTGGGCGCCGGTGGCGCTGATCCGAATGGTGCCGGTCCACTCCAGGGGGCCAACCCTGCGGGTGGTCCTGGCTCGCTTCAAGGCGCCGCTCCTGTCGGTGCCGGTCCGTTGCAGGGCGCCGCACCCGGTGCCGGTGACCCCGCGATCGGTGCCGGCCCGCAGCAAGGCGGTCTTCCGGGCGCCGGCGGTCCGGCCGCTGGTGCCGGTCCTTTGCAGGGCGCCGGCCCGTTGCAGGGCGCTGGCCCGCAGCTCGGCGCCTCGCCGCTTCAAGGTTCGGGCCCGTTGCAGGGCGCCGGGCCGCTGCAGGGTTCCGGCCCGCTTCTCGGCGCCGGTCCGTTGCAGGGCTCGGGGCCGCTTCAGGGCGCCGGCCCGTTGCTCGGTGCCGGTCCTTTGCTTGGTGCGGGACCGCTCCAGGGGGCTGGCCCGCTGGTCGGCGCCGGCCCGCTGCAGGGCG
>OMJT01000189.1 GCA_900299415.1 Opitutales bacterium | reverse complement strand
GGGTTCCCTCTCCCGGTCCCGGGTGATTGCCCCCGTGCCCCTAGATCCCACGGAAAAAGTTTCGCCCTTTGCGGTGTGCTTCACCCGTGGGGCGGGGGGGAACTTCCCCCCCCCCAGGCCCCCCACCCCCCCCTTGACGCCGCCATGAAGCCGATTGTCCGACTCCTGCTCGCCGCCATCGCGTGGTTCACGCCGCTCCTTGCGCACGCTCAGCGTGAGAAGCTCCCGCCCGCCGACCTCGCCATCGTGGAAAAGAAATGGCCCGACGCCAAAAAGACCGCCACCGGCCTGCGGTATGTGATCCTGAAGGAGGGCACCGGCAATTTTCCGAAGTCGGGTGACAATGTTCGGGTGCTCTACAAGGGCATGCTCATTGACGGCTCCGTCTTCGATGAGGAGACGAACGCCAAGGTCGGCATGAGTTTCCGTCTCGGCCGCGACCTCGTCATCCAAGGCTGGGACCAAGGCCTCAAGTTGGTGAAGCCGGGCGGCAAGATCCTGCTCATCATCCCGCCCTCGCTGGCCTACGGCACCCGCGGCGATCCGCCGAAGATCCCCGGCAACGCCACCCTGCTCTTCGAGGTTGAGCTGCTCGACGTGAATAAGGAAGCGCCGCCCCGCACCCCTGCGACGTTGATCAAGAAATGAACGGCCGCGCGGTGCTCTTGCTGGCCGCCGGGCTGCTCACGCTCCTGGCCGGATGCCGGCAGGAGGTCGTGGCGCCCGTGGCAGCGGACCCGGTGGCGGAACTCACCGCCTTCCGGGCCCGGAAGGACGCCTTCTTCCGCACCAGCCCACAGTCGCCGTTCCAGGCTGAGCCCAAGGTCGCCTTCTCCCCGCTGAAGTACTTCCCGCCCGATCCCGGCTGGATCTACCGGAGCAAGCTCGAGCCCGACCCCAACCCCCGCGTCGTCGCCATCCGCGACACTCAGGGCGAGCAGCGCGAGGCGACCATCATCGGCACGGTCGGCTTCGCCCGCGAGGGCCGGACCCACTCGCTCACAGTCTACCGCATGGCCGGCCCCGTGCCCGGCAGCTATCATTATTCCCTTTGGTTCACCGATCTCACGACCGGGAAGGAAACCTACGAGGTCGGCCGGTATCTCGATTTCCTGAAAGACGAGGATCCCGACTACGTCTACACCCTCGACTTCAACCTTACCTACAATCCATACTGCGCCTACTCACCGGCCTATTCCTGCCCAATCCCGCGGAAAGAAGACCACCTCGACCTCGCGGTGACCGCGGGGGAGAAAAAGTGGCACGAGTGAGGCGGCCCGCCGGTCAGGCCTTCGCGTTGCCGGTGACCTTTTTCAGCGCGTTCTGCGCGATCACGGTCACCACCACGACCGCGAGCAGGCTCAGGACGATCCCGCCGATCTTTAGCCAGGCGGCCTGCTGCATGTCCCGATCAAACTCGTCTTGCAGTGCCCGGGCGTTGGCGAACATGATGATCGTCCCCAGCGTGCGCGGGGCGAGGCCGAGCAGCGTGGCAAAGACATAGGTCCCGAGTGGAATGCGGACCATGCCCATCAGGTAACTGACAAAGGAAAAGGGCGAGGTGGGCGGGGCCCGAACCACGGCGATGACCCAAACCGTGCGCCAGAAGCCGCGGCCGACCAAGGCATCGATCACCGCTTTCCACTTCGGGCTGGCCTCGATCATTTTTACCATCCGGTCCCCGGCGAGCCAACCGACCAACCAATAGGCCACGATGGCCGCGCCCGCGTACGCGATCATGCAGAGCATGAAGCCCGTCCAGATTCCGAAGGACCAGCCGGCCAAGCCCGAGTAAGCGTAGGTCGGCACCAGGGCAAATCCCCCCAAGAACCAGAAGGCGACGGCAAAGAGGACGGCGCCGGTCGTGCCGTGGGCCCCGATCCACGGGCCGAGCTTCCAGACAAAGCCGAGGATCACGAATCCGCCGATGGGCGGTGAGACACTCGCGACCGCGGTCAGCCACCCCGCCGGGCCGAGCTTTCCCATCGCGCGGTAAAACCGCACGACGTGCGCCCAGACGCCCTGTTTTTCCTCCGGAGCCGTGGGCAAGTTTTCCGATGACATGGCCGGGATAACGTGGGTTGCCTGAACTGGGTGCAGTGTGGCCGGCGGCGGAAGCGCCACCAGCCGAATCTCACTCCGCCTTCAGCACGTACAAGGCGCCCTTTTCGCTGCCGATGGCCAGGAAGCGGTCGTCGGGTGACCAAAGCAGTTTCGTCGCGGCTGCGGGCATTTTCACCGTGGCGCGCAGCGGAGCTTTGCGCTCGGGACTCCAGAGCATCACCACGCCGTCCTGCGACGCGGTAGCCAGCAGTCCACGAGCGTGCTGGAACGCCACCGCACAGACCGGTGCCTCATGCGGGAACATCGCCGGTTCGCGACCCTCGGGGCCGGCCCCAGCGCAGTCCCAGATGCACGCATCGCGCCCGCCACCCGTGGCGAGCCAGCGCGACGTGTGGTCAAAGGCGAGGTGCTTCACCTTCGATTCGTAGCCGCTCATGTGCAGCTCGTCGTCCGCCGCGGGCACCCAGAGGTGAACGCTCGGGTCCTGGTTGCCCGACACGAGCCATTTGGCGTCGGGCGACCAGGTTAGTGCGTGGATGCCGTTGTTGTAGGCGTATTCCTTGGCGGCGGAAAAATCGCGCGCATTCCAGAGGCAGACCCCGCCGAAATAGGCGACGGCGAGCAAGGGGGACCCAGTCGGCCCCGGCCGCCAAGTGATCGCTGTGATGGTCTTCGGCGCCGGCTTGAACGCATGACGGACGCTGCCATCGAGGTTGAGCAGGGAAAGTTTCCGCCCGGCGGCGGCGGCGAGGATAGATCCGCCCTCGGCCATCGGCGCCCAGGCCAGATGCTCGACCCAGGCCAGGCCAAGGGTTGCCGAGGCGACGTGCTGGCCGGCGACCGAATCCCAGAATTTCACCGCGCCATCCTGTCCACCGCTCGCCAAGGCCCCGGATCCCGGGGCAAAGGCGATGGCGTTCGTTCCGTTATCGTGCCCGGGCAGGAGGTGTTGCTTCGCCCCGTCCGCCGTCGCGAACAGCCAAACCGGCCCCGCGGCTGAGGCGGCCGCTAGCCGAGTGCCATAGGACGACCACGCAAGGTCGATGACGTAGTCATCGAGCGCCGCGGCCCAGTGTTTGGTGAGTTGCATTGGCCGCGAGCTCAGGCCAAGCAGGCCTTGAAGGCCTCGGTCAGGGCCGTGCGGTCGAGGTTCTTCCCGATGAACACGAGGGTGTTCTGGCGCGGGTCGGCGCCCCATTCGCGGTCAAACTTGGCGTCGAAGAGCATGTGCACGCCCTGGAAAACGAGGCGCTTGTTGGTCCCCTTCACACTCAGGACCCCCTTCATCCGGTAAATGTCGCCTCCTTTGGTGCGGAGGAGGTCGCTGATCCAGTCGTTCAGTCGT
>OMJT01000188.1 GCA_900299415.1 Opitutales bacterium | reverse complement strand
GCCGGGGCTCCGCCGGCTCCACGTCCGCTTGCTGGGGCCGCGCCGGGGCCACCGCCGCCCCGCGCGCCGCCACGGGCGCCGGGGACGCCGAACTGGGTCTGGTGCATGCCGCGGCTGCGGTTGGACAGGGCGGCGTAGGTCTCACCGGTGACTGGGTCGGTGCCAGCGGTATTGGTCGGTCCCGCGCCCTGCAGAATGCGCTTTGCCTGCCAGACCGTGAGCCCGTCCGCGAGCTGCTCGGGATAGGCGGTCGGATCGGCCGCGAGCTTGAAGGCATCAAGAGCGAGGATGGAAGAGGCGTTGTGGTTGCCGTGGTTGCCGTTCTGCTGCATCGGGGCAAAGGCGTTCACGATCACATCAGGTCGGAACGTGCGGATGACGCGGACGACATCGCCGAGGACGTTGTCGCGTTCCCAGATGCGCAGGGTCTCCTCAACGGTCTTCGAGTAGCCGAAGTCCAGCGCGCGCGTGAAGAACTGGCGTCCGCCATCGATGCGCCGGGCTGCGAGCAGTTCCTGGGTGCGAGCGACGCCGAGTTCGGCGTCAAACTCCGGACCGATCTCGTTCTGGCCGCCGTCGCCGCGGGTAACCGAGAGGTACGCGGTGCGGTAGTGCCGGCCTTTGGAGAGGTAGGTGATCAGCTGGGTGTTCTCGTCGTCGGGGTGGGCGGCGACGTGGAGCACGGTTCCCATGCTCGCAAAGGACTTGAGATCCTCGAGGATTACGGCGGGACCTGGCGGCTCGGCGGCGGCGAGGAGGCAGGGCAGGGCAAGAGCGGCGGTTGCGACAGCGGCGCGACGCAGCAGGGCCAGGGAGGGAAGGCGCGAGGTCATGGGGAAAAGCAAAAGGCGCGCGACCGGAGACGCGCGCCACAGACTGACGGTTCAGGTGGGGCCTGGGTTGCACCACCTGGCGAACCAGATGGAACAACAAGGATGCCGGTGGGCCCCGGGAGACATTACTGCTTGGTGACGCTCAGGCCGTCGACGTTGATGTTGAGCAGGTGGTTCGAGCGGATGCCCCAGATGCCGTCGGTGACCAGTCCTTCACGGGGGGCCGTGTGCACGATGGTTCCATTGATGACGAAGTCGACCTTGGTGGCCTGAACCCGGACCTCGAGGTCATTGGTCGCCTTGCCGTTGGCATCGGGGACCTTGATCACGGCGTGGGCAACGGTGCCGCTTCGTCCGGACGCTCCGGGCAGCTGGAACACCGGGGTGGCCGTGGTGCCGGACATCTTCTTGATCAGGAAGGAGCCGAGCGGCTGAGGGGCGCCGAACTGGGCACCGGGCGGGTTGTCCTGGGCGACGAGGAAGTAGTTGTAGGACTGGGTCGGAGTACCGAGGTCCTTGCCGCCGAAGACAAGGCCGTAGAAGTTCACGTGGCCGCTGCGCTCGTTGATGGTGACGCGGGCCTTGAGCGTATAATTGCCCGTCGCGGTGTTGGCCGGGTTCCAGAAGACGGCCGCCGTGGGGGTCAGGATATGGTAACCGGAGCCGGCGGAGGTGATCTTGATCGAACCGGGGCCATCGGGGTCCGAGGCGCTGGTGCTGCGGTCCTCCACGTATTTCCAACCGGCGGGGGTGGGACCGTCCTTGGGCGCAGGAGCCTGGGCGGCGAGCGGGGCGACAGCGATGAGCGAGAGCGTGAGCGCGAGCAGGTTTTTCATGGGGGAGTTTAAATGTGCGGGGGCGTCGGGGTGACCACTTGGGGCGTGGAGGCGCTGCCGGAACGAGGATGGAGAGGACATCCCAATCTTTATTCCGGGGGAAGGATTTTTTCGCCAGATCGGGGTGCGCATTTTTTGCTGACGTCCCGGCGGGGCACCCACTTACGTCGGGCATGCGGATCTATTTCATGGGCATCTGCGGGACGGCGATGGGCAACGCCGCGCTGCTGGCCCGGGCCGCGGGCCACGAGGTGCTTGGGGCGGACCAGGGGATCTATCCGCCGATGAGCGACGTGCTGGCCGGCGCGGGCATCACGGTCCATGCGGGCTACGATGCTGGGCGCTTGGAAAAGCTCGGCCCGGACCTCGTCGTCATCGGCAACGCGATGTCGCGCGGCAATCCCGAGGTCGAGTGGCTGCTCGACGCGGGGACGCTGGCCTTCACCTCGCTGCCGGCCTTCCTCCACGACCACGTGCTGCAGGGCCGGCGCAACCTCGTGGTGGCGGGAACGCACGGCAAGACGACGACCACCTCACTCGCGGCGTTCCTGCTGCGCGGCGCGGGTCTCGACCCCGGCTACCTGATCGGCGGTGTGCCGCTCGATCCTCCGACGGGTCACCATCTCGGCGCGGCGGCGGATCCTTTTGTCATCGAGGGCGACGAGTACGACAGCGCGTTCTTCGACAAGCGAAGCAAATTCATCCACTACGCGCCGCGCGTCGCGGTGCTGAACAACCTTGAATTCGACCACGCCGACATCTTTCGCGACCTCGCCGATGTGCAGCGGACCTTCCGCCATTTCGTGCGGATCGTGCCACGGGGTGGCTGGGTGGTGCTGAACGGCGACGATGAAAACCTGCGCGCACTTGGGTCGATGGCTTGGACGCAGGTCTGGAAGGTCGGTACGGGCGAAGACAACGACGCGCGGATTGTGGATTTTCGCGAGGATGCCACCGGCGTAAATTTTCGGCTGCTCTGGCGCGGCCAGCCGTGGGGAGCGGTGACCTGGAAACTTCCGGGCCTCTACAACGCACGCAACGCCGCGATGGCGGCCGCCGCCGTGGCGCTCATCCTGCGGCCTGATGCATCGCCGCCGGGCGCCGCGCTGCTCGCGCCGCTAGTCGGGTTTCGTGGCGTGAAGCGCCGGCAGGAGACGCTGCTTGCGCTGCCCGGCCTGACCGTCGTCGAGGATTTCGGGCATCATCCCACGGCGCTGGCGGAGACCCTGCGGTCGTTTCGGTCCCGATTTCCCGGCAGCCGCCTCACCGCCGTGTTCGAGCCCCGGAGCAATACGGCCCGGACGCGCGTGCTGCAGCCTGCTTTCATCGAGGCGCTCGCGCTGGCCGACGAGATCTACCTCGGCGCCGTCAACCGCGCCGAGAAGCTCGCGGAATCCGAGCGCTTCGATCCCGACGCCGTTTTGGCCGCCTTGGCGGCGCGCGGCCGGCGAGCCTACACGGCCCCGACCAACGCCCACTTACTGCAGGAACTCCGCGGGAATTCCGTAACAGATCCGAAGGATCCGCGCGTGGTCGTCTTCTTTACCAATGGCAGCTTCGACGGAATCATCGCGGAATTTGTCGCCGCCCGCCGTCTCTGAGCCGCTGCCCAGCATTGCCACTGGCAAGGTTCTGTATCTTGTAACGACGCCCCTCCCATGAATCGTCCCCGCCTCCCTGTCCCGGCCGCGGTCGGCGCCGCCTGCCTATCCCTGCTCTCGGTCACGGCCTGCACACGCGAGGCTGCCCAGGTGACCGCCGGTGGGGCCGCGTCGGCCGCCATGACGGAGAATACTGACATGCTCGCGAAGGTCTTCCCTTCCATCGTGCGCATCGAGGCGATCCGCGAGCAGCCGCGCGACGGCCGTCTCACGAAAGCGTGGGTCGGCGGGAGCGGCGTGATCATTTCCCAAGAGGGCTACCTGCTTACGAATTGCCACGTCGCCGAGGATGCCAACTACTACCGTTGCTACCTCTACGACGGCGAGATGATCGAGGCGGTCCGCATCGGTCAGGACCCAATGACCGACCTCGCGGTGCTCAAGCTCGACCTCACCCAGCGCAAGAAGGGTGCCGCGCCCCTCCAGGTCACGAACTTCGGCGATTCCGACAAGCTCGTCCCGGGCAATGTCGTCTTTGCGCTCGGCAGTCCCGGCTTCCTCTCGCAGTCGAGCACTCGCGGGATCGTTGCTAATCCCACCCTCACGATGTCCGAGAACATCGGCCCGATGATGCTGCGCGGCGAGAACGTCGGCACGCTCGTCCACTGGATCCTGCACGACGCCACCATCTACGGCGGCAACAGCGGCGGCCCGCTGGTCAACACCAAGGGCGAGGTCATTGGCATCAATGAGATTGGCGTGGTCAGCCTCAGCGGTGCCATTCCGGCTAACCTCGCGCGAGAGGTGGCTGACCAGATCATCCGCAACAAGCGTGTCATTCGTGGCTGGTCCGGCATCACCGTCCAGGAAAAGCTCGAGTCTCTCAATCAGTCCAGCGGTGTGGTCGTCGCCGACGTCGCGGAGGGCTCGCCCGCCGCGGCGGCCGGCATCAAGGCCGGCGACGTGATCGTGGCCGCTGCCGGCAAAACCATCGAAGGCGAAAAGGAAAAGGCCGTGGCCCATTTCTACCGCCTCGAGACTGCGCAGGCCCCTGGTAGCGAGCTGGCGATCGATTTCCTCCGCGGCACGGCAAAGCAGTCCGCCAGGGTGAAGCTCGATGTTCGCGAGCTGGCCCAAGCCGACGACAAGGAGTTCAAGGCCTGGGGCGCGGTGGTGCGCGATCTTACGCGCGACCTGGCCCGCGACGCCCGACTGCCCGAGAAGAAGGGCGTCTGGATTCAGAATATCCGACCCGGCGGTGCCGCTGGGCAGGCCGAACCGGACCTGCGGGTACAGGACGTCATCGTCGGGGTGAACGGCCAGCCGGTGAACAATGTCGCCGATCTCGTCGCGATCACTGAGAAGATTATCCCCGAGGACACGACCGGGACCAAAACCGTCCTGGCCAGCATCCGGCGTGACGGCGCGCTCCTCAGCTCAGTGGTCGAGCTCCGGCTCACCAGCCCGAAGAACATCACCCCGCAGGCGCGCCGCGCCTGGCTCGGCGTCTCCTCGCAGCCACTCACCCCCAAACTTGCGACCCAGCTCGGCATCAAGGCCGACGGCGGCGCGCGGGTCACCCGGGTGCATCCCGGCACCAAGGCTGAGGCGGCCGGGCTGAAGGTCGGCGACGTTATTCTCGCTGTCGATGGGCAGGACGTGAACGAGCGTCGTCAGGAGGACGCTGACGTGCTTGCTCGCATGATCCGCCAGTACCGCGTCGGCACCGAGGCCAAATTTTCCCTCTGGCGCGAGACCGCCGAGAACAACAAGCGGCTTGAGCTCGCGATCGTGCTCGAGGCCCAGCCAACCCCGTCGGCGGAAATGCCGGAGTGGGAGGATATCAAGCTGGAGTATGAGGTGCGCGATGTCGCTTTCGATGACCGGGTCCGCCTGCAGTTGCCCGGCAACCTTTCTGGCGTGCTCGTTTCCAGTGTGGTCTCGGCCGGATGGTCCTACCTCGCCGGCTTGCGCTCGGACGACCTGATCATGGAGATCGACGGCACGAAAGTGGCGACCGTGGCCGAGCTCCAGCGCGCCCGCAACGCCGTCGTGAGCTCGGGCAAGGGTCACCTTGTCATGCTCGTCTACCGCCGCGGCGAGACCGGATTTATCGAGATCAATCTCAAGCAACCCCTGAAACCATGAAAGCCACCGTCCTCCTGACCGCCCTCGTCTCCGCCGCTCTCGCGGCGCCCCTTTCCGCCGCGACCGAGGCCGAGGCCGCGGCCGGCCGCGAGATCGTGAAGAAGAACGCGGACGCCATCGTGTCGGTCGAGTTGGTGGTGAACGGCGGTGCGGGCGGCCGGGGCGGCCGGGGGTCCGCTGAACAGAAGGTCGAGGTCAATGCCACCGTAATCTCACCGACGGGTCTCACCGTCACCTCGCTGACCGCGATCGACCCGCGCGTGGGCCGCGGGCGCGGCAGCAGCGACAACTCGGATTCGGAGTTCAAGGAAGTAAAGCTGCGCCTCGCCGACAACACCGAGATTCCGGCCATGGTGGTCCTGAAGGATGCCGAGCTCGATCTCGCCTTCATCGCACCGCTTGCCGGCGCCGGTCCGGCCAAGACTTATCCCTACTTGAACCTGGAGGACGCCGGGAAGGCCGAGGTACTCGGGACCTATTTCGACATGACCCGCCTGCCGAAGAATATGCAGCGCACGCCGGTCATTCAGGTGGTCTCCGTGCTCGGCATGATCGAGCGCCCCCGGAAGCTGATCCTCACCACCGACCAAACCCTGGGCTGTCCGGTATTCGACATGAAGGGCAAGCCCCTCGGCATCGCCCTGGCCTATCTCTCGAACAACACCGCGATCCAGATCGTGGTGGTTCCAGCCGAAGACATTGTCGACATGGCCAAACAGGCCGCGGCGGTGAAGGCGGTGCCGATGCCGGTGGGGCCGGTGGACGTGGTCAAGTAGGCAGGGCGGGTACCGGCGGCCGGATCGGGCCCTCGTTACTGCGCCTGGCGCGCGACCTTGTACTCTCGGGGCTGATGGCCCGCGGGCAGTGCCAGTAGGTCGTAGTCGTGGAACCCGGTGATCTTCACTTCGGCGAAGGCGCCGACGGGCAGGCGGTCTGAGACGTAGACTCGGCCGTCGATGTCGGGTGCGTCGGCCTCGCCGCGCGCCACGCCGGGTTCCTCGACGAGGACGCGAAGCGAGCGTCCCACCGCGGCCTGGCTGACTTCGGCGGCGATCTCGCGTTGCAGGGCCATCAGCCGGTGCCAACGGGCCTCCTTCACCTTGGCGGGAACTTGAGTGTCCATCTTCGCGGCGCGGGTGCCGTCTTCCTGGGAGTAGCGGAACACGCCCAAGCGCTCGAAACGGGTCTCGCGGATGAATTGGGCGAGTTCGTCGACATCGGCCTCGGTCTCGCCGGGGAAGCCGACGATGAAGGTGGTGCGGATCGCGATGCCCGGAATGCCAGCGCGAATGCGGCGGAGCAGGTCGCGGATGTAGTCACCGCTCGTCTCGCGCTGCATCGCGGTGAGCATCGGGTCGCTGATGTGCTGCAGCGGAATGTCGATGTAGCGGGCGACCTTCGGGCACTCGGCGATGGTGCGGATGAGTTCATCGCTCCAGTGGGCCGGGTGGGTGTAGAGCAGCCGGATCCAGAAGTCGCCGGGGATGGCGTTGAGCTCGCGGAGCAGGGTGGTGAGGGCGGTGCCGCGCGAGGAATCGACCGGGGTGCGCGGGTTAGGGCGCTGTTCCCAGGTATCCATGCCAAAGAAGGTCGTGTCCTGGGAGATCAGGTTGAGCTCCTTCACGCCCTCGGCGACGAGGCGGCGGGCTTCGGCGACCACGCTCTCGACGGTGCGGCTGCGGTGCCGGCCACGGATCTGCGGAATGATGCAAAAGGTGCACGGGTGGTTGCAGCCCTCGGCAATCTTGACGTACGCGAGGTGCCCCGGGGTGAGCCGGAAGCGAGGCGTGTCGTAATCGGGGATGAACGTGGACTTGGCCGTGACGAGGTTGGCCGGGCCATCGGCGGGCTTCTCCTTGGCGTAGATCTGCTCGATGATCGGCGCGACCTGCGTGACCTGGTCGAGGCCGATGAAGGCGTCGACCTCGTCGGCGAGCGAGGTGGAGAGGTCCTTCGAGAACCGTTGGGCCATGCAGCCGGCGACGATGAGCTTCTGCTCGCGGCGGCGCTTTTTCATCCCCTTATTCTGATGCACCTCGAGGATGTGGCCAATCGACTCCTCCTTGGAGGAATCGATAAAGGAGCAGGTGTTGACGATCACCACGTCGGCCTTCTCCGCCTCCGGGATGACCTTCATGCCGGCCTGGTGCAGGTGACCGACCATGATCTCGCTATCCACGAGATTCTTGGCGCATCCGAGGGAGATGAGGCTGACCTTGATCATGGGCCGGGCGGAAAACGAAAAACGGCGGTCACAGGACCGCCGCGGGTGAGGTTCGGGGCCGGGGCCGCCGTTACTTCTTCTTGGCGGCGGCTTCCCGGGCCTTCCGGCGCTTCAGGTAGGCGGCGCGACGGCGTTGCTTGATGATCTTGTTGGTTTGTTGGCCCATGGTGATTGGTGAGTGAGGGCAAGGACCTTGCGGGCGGGCGCGGTCGAGTCAAGCACCCCGGCGGAGGGATTATCCCAGGCGTTTACCACCCGTGATTTCAGCCCCTTGCCGCTGCCAGCGGTAGACCAACGGGCCCTTGGCGCGGTCCAGTTCCTTGAACAGGCTTGGGGCGGTGCGCTTGGGGATGGTCAGCTCGGCAAGGCCGGAGGCGTCGCAGCTCAGCAGCCGGGCGTAGGGCTTGAAGTGCTCGGGGCGACCGATGACCCGGGAAAGGCCGGTGGCGGCGCCTGCACCGCGACGGTCGAGGGCGAGGAAGCAGTACGGCAGGCTCCGCAGGTCGATGCCGGCACGCTGGCCGAACTTCACCCAGTCGGGGTTGGCAAAGATCTCGCCGGGCACGGGGGCGAAGAAGTGGCACCAGTGGCGCTCATTCTCCGGAGCCAGCACGGGACAGGACCCGGCGTGGGTGCACGGGGCGGCGACTTGGAAGGACTCCCGCAGGTGCTCGCGCTCGGCGGAGAGCTTGCGGCTGGTCTCGCGGATACCGGATTCGACCCAGAGCACGGCCTGCGCGCGTCCGAGCAGGGCGCGGAGTTCGGCCAGGGCAGGCGCCGAAAGCTCGTTGAGCACGTGGCTCACCACGACGAGGCCGGGCGCATCGCCGCCGGTGAGGAAACCGGGGGTGACCGCCGAGGTCCGAAGGTCCGGGAAGGCCTTTTGCGCGGCTTTCTGGGCGAACTCGACGGCCAGCGGCTCATGGTCCCAGAGCAGCAGCTCGGTGAACGTCTCAGCGCCAAAATGCCCGATCACGCGGCGTGCGGCCGCGCCGCTGCCGCAGCCCCAGTCGAGGACCGCGCCGGAAGGCGGCCGCCAGTTGCGCAGGCGGAGCTCTTGCAGGACGGCGTCCCACTTCCAGGCAATGCGCTCGCCATAAGTAAGGTCGTAGCTCGCAAGGGCCGAGGTGGTCTTCCAATAGGGCCCGGCGGCAGCGCCGCCGTGGAGGAAACCGTCGCGCAGCCGGTCGAGCGCCGGCCAGTCGAGTTGGGTCCAGTTCATGCCGCCGGCAGGGGGAAACCGAGGTGCCCGGCCAGATGCTGGCGGCGGATGCCGTAAAAGGCGGCGAGGGCCCGGATCTGCTGTGCGGCGGGCGAGTCCACCGCCTGACGTTCGCCGGTCCGCACGGCAGCGATCATAAGGTTTTTCGCGGTGTGCTCGGTGGAGATGAACTCGAAGACCTTGGTGCGGTAGCCGGCCCACTCGAGCAGCAGGGCCCGGAGGGCGTCGGTGACGAATTCTGCCTGCCGTTCCTGGAAGATCCCGTGGCGCAGGGCCGGGGCGAGCACCGCGGGCGCGACCAGCTGGGGGCGCAGCTCCTTCTGACAGCAGGGCGAGAGTACGATCAGCCGGGCGCCGGCCGCGATGCCGTGGGCGATGGCATCGTCGGTCGCGGTATCGCAGGCGTGGAGGGCGATGAGGACGTCTTGGGAATTTGAGATTTGAGATTGGGAATTTGTAACCAGGGGCGAGGCGATTTTGCCGGCGACAAAGGTCAGGTTGGAAAGGCCGTGCCGGGCCGCGGCTTCGTTGCAGGTGCGGACGAGTTCCGGGCGGGCCTCGACTCCGATAACGCGGGCCTTGGGGCCGAGGAGGGCGGCGACGCCGAAGGTCAGGTATCCCTTGCCGCACCCCATGTCGGCGATCTCCAGCGGGGAACTGACCGGCCGGTCGGGGAAGGCCTCCGGCAGGAGGTGGCTGAGGAGCTCGGCGAATTTGTTGATCTGGCGGAATTTTGGCACCTGCCCCGCGCGCACGGTGCTGGCGGCGTTGGTGATTCCGAGGTCCTTGAGCCACGGAGTCGTGGCGGGGATGAGATAAGCCCGCTCGCGATCATGGGTAGCGGGTACCGGCGGATTCTCGCGCAACCCATCAGATTTGGGTGCAGTTTCGGAAAGTGGGATGATTTTCAGCCGGCCCTTGCCGATCCCGCACTCAAGCTGGGCGTTTTGCGTGGCGGTAAAGAGGTGGGCATCGAGGAAGTCGGCCCCGATCAGGGGCTCCAGGACGGCAAGGGCGGCGGCGGGGGCGAGGTTCTTGGTGATGTCGCGGGTGGCGTGGCGCCAGACAAGGCTGAGGTGCGGGCCGGCCTTCAGCTCGACGGGGCGGACCATCAGGTTGCGCAGCGTGGGTTCGGCGCCGCGGTGCTTGCCCAAGGTGAGCTTGGTGAGTTGCCCGTCCGCAACCGCGGCACGCAGCAAGCCGAGGAAGCGGTCCCGGGGGCCGGGGGCGGACGGGAGGCGGGCTTGATCCACGGGGCAGGCCTACCGCCCAAAGAAAAACGGGCAACCGCGAAAGTGCGGTTGCCCGTGGAGAGGAGAAGCGACGCGGGGCGCCGGCTTATTCGTAGCGGAGGGCCTCGATCGGGTCCATCGCGGCGGCCTTGCGGGCCGGGTAGAATCCGAAGAAGACGCCGACGAGCGAGCTGAAGACCACGGCGATGACCATGGCTGGGGTCGAGGGCTCGACCGCCCAGCCGGCGTATTTGCCGGCGATCTCGGAGCCACCGATGCCGAGGGCCACGCCCATCATGCCGCCGAGGGAGCTGAGGAGAATGGCCTCGATCAGGAACTGGGTCAGCACGTCCTTGCCGTGGGCGCCGAGAGCGAGGCGGATGCCAATCTCGCGGGTACGTTCAGTGACCGACACAAGCATGATGTTCATGATGCCGATCCCACCGACCACCAGGGATACGCCGGCGATCGCGCCGAGCAGGTAGGTCATGGTGGTGGTGGCCTGATTGCGGAGAGCCGCGATTTCCGCTTGGTCCTGCACCTGGAAGTCGATCACGCCACTGTGCCGCTGGGTCATCAGGTCGGTGAGGTCGGTTTTGACGCGTTCCACGACGTCCTCGTTTCTGGCTTTGACGTAGATGGAGTTAACGCTCGTGCGGCGCGAGAGGCGGGTCATGTGGCTCTTGTACGGAAGCAGGACCACATCGTCCTGATCCTGATTGTTGCTGTAACCCTTCACATCCATGATGCCGATGACCTTGAACGGGATGTTGCCGATGCGCATCATCTGTCCGATCGCAGAGCCTTCGGGAAAAAGCGTGTCGGCGACGGTCTTGCCGATGACACAGACCTTGGATGCGGCCTTGACGTCATCGTCACTGAAGAAATTGCCCTCGGCGACCTTCCAACTGCGGATGTCCGGCCAGTCCGGTCCGACTCCAAGCATGGACTGGGGACGCCAGTTCAGGCCGTTAGCCAAGATTTGATAGCCGCCACCGCTCACATAAGGACTGACACTCATGACCCGGTTGGAGCCCTCCTGCAGATCTGTTACAATGGCGTCGGCATCGGCGGGAATCAGAGTGACACCGGTGCCAGCGCCCCCGCGAACACCGCCGGTGTTCTGACTTTGTGGAGAGATGATAATCAGGTTATCGCCGAGACCGGCGATGGCGTTCTGCACCTGGGCCTTGGCGCCGTTTCCGATGCTGACCATCGCAATGACCGCGCCGACACCGATAATGATGCCGAGAGCAGTAAGGATGGACCGCATGGTGTTGCGGCGCAGGGCGCGCAGCGCCATTTTGATCGTGATAATAAAACGCATCATGGCTGAAGAGACGATCAGGTTGCAGGAACAGGGTTGCCGATGAGTTTGGCCTTCGCTTCGGCTTCGGCCAGCCGTTGGAGTTCTTGTTCGGCCACCGAACGATCTTGCACTAGCTCGTCGCGCACCACGACCCCGTCGCGCAGGATGAGGTCGCGCTTGCAGTAGTGGGCGATGTCGAGCTCGTGGGTGACCATCACGATGGTGATACCCTGGTCGTTGAGCTTCTGGAAGACGCCCATGACCTCGATCGAGGTCTTGCTGTCGAGGTTGCCCGTGGGCTCGTCGGCAAGGAGGACCTGAGGCTCGTTGACCAGCGCACGGGCGATGGCCACGCGCTGCTGCTGGCCGCCCGAGAGCTGGTTGGGCATGTGGTCGTAGCGCTTCGAGAGGCCGACGATCTCGAGGCAGTACATCGCCCGGTCCTTCATCTCCTTGGCGGACATACGCTTCTTGCTGTAAAGCAGGGGAAGCTCGACGTTCTCAAGGGCCGTGGTGCGGGAGAGGAGGTTAAAGCCTTGGAAGACGAAGCCGAGCTTTTGGTTGCGGAGGTCGGCGAGCTGGTTCGAGTCGAGCTTGGCAACATCGGTGCCGTCGAGCCAGTAGCTGCCGCGAGTCGGGCGGTCGAGACAGCCGAGGGTGTTCATCAAGGTGGACTTGCCCGATCCGCTGGAGCCCATGAGCGCCACGAATTCGCCTCGATGGATATCGAGCGAGACTCCACGCACAGCGTGCACGGGGATCTCACCGGAATCATAGATCTTGTGGAGATCCTCAATTTTTACAACGGGAGCCATGGAAGGGAAGTGATCGGAGAGAGAAGAGGGGAGCTGGGCTGGAAGCGACGAGGGATTAACCGCCGCCACGACCACCACCGCCGCCACCACCACCGCCACCACCGCCAAAACCGCCGGGGCCACCGCCGCCACGGCCGCCCTGCTGTTGGCCAAACGGATTCGTGGTTTGCTGCTGAACGCCCTTCTGGGCCGCGGCGGATCCGGGGAGAGTGACAAAGGTGACCAGCAGATCACCTTCGGTCAGACCGCCGGCGTCTGTCATCTCGGTGTTGGTGCCGTCGGAGATGCCGAGGCGGATCGTGACGGGCTCCGGCAGCTTCTTACCCGCGGAATCTTTCACCAACTTGTAAACTGTACGCGGTACCATGCTCACGTTGGCACCGATGCCAGTGGCTTCGCCAGGAACGTTTCCGCCGCGACCGCCGCGACCGCCGCCACCCTGGCCGCGGCCACCACCGCCTTGGCCACCACCGCCTTGGCCACGCCCACCACCCTGACCGCCGCCCGGACCACCTTGGCCGCCACGGGCGCCCTGGAACTGGTTGGGATCGATGTTCGCGAGATCACCGCCGTTGCCGCGTCCGCCATTCTGGCCCTGCGCAGCGGCATCGGTCTTGGCATTCGCCGTCGTGCCGGTGGTGCCGGCGCCCTTGCGCTTGGTCATCTCCTGCTGCACTTCATCCGGGATCTTGGTCCGGAGGGCGGCATTGGGAACGACCAGAGTGGTGGTGGGACGCGTGGCGATGATGATTGCGAGGTTCGCCGTCATACCGACGCGAAGCGAAAGGTCGTCGTTCGGCACGTCGATGATGCACGAGTAAGAAACCACGCCGCTGGAGGTCTTGGGCGCGGTACGGACTTGGCGGACCGAACCTTGGAAAACGCGGTTCGGATAGGCATCCACGGTGAACTCGACCATTTGGCCCTCCTTGGCGTTGCCGATATCGGCCTCAGATACATCGGCACTGACCTGCAGTTTCGTGAGGTCGTTGACGAGGGTGAAGAGAGCGCTGGAGTTCTGGCTGGAATTGACGGTTTTGCCCTTTTCGACGGCGCGGTTGAGGACGATGCCATCCTCGGGCGCGACGATGGTAGTGCGGCTAAGGTCGAGCTTGGCCTGATCCAAGCTGACTTGGCTGGTGAGTCGGCTGGCCGCAGCCTGCTTGAGCGAAGTCTGGGCCGCCTCGAATTCCTGTTGTGTCGCCAACGCGGGTTTATTCTCCGTGTACAGCTTGATGGTGCGGTTGGCGTCGTTCATCGTCTTTTCCGTCGACGCCATATTCGAATCAAAGTTCGCCTGCGCGGTCCTGAGTTTGAGTTCGTAGGGGGCAGGATCGATCTGGAGGAGCTTGTCGCCCTTCATGACCTTGTCGTTGAAATCCTTGTAGAAATCGATGACTTCGCCCGACACGAGGGTCGAGACGTCGACTTGGCGGACCGTCTGCAGAGCGCCGGTCGCGGTGATGGTCTGGCGGACACTGGATTTCTTGACCGCCGTGGTCGAGTATTCGATCTCCTGGCTGCCCTTCTTGGAGTAGAAGTAATAGCCGCCGTACCCGGCCGCGCCGAGGACGAGGAGGGTGATGATGATGCCGCCGATGCCGCTTGATTTAGCCATAAAGGGATGTGTTGGAGAGGTCTGGGATGGTCGTTCGCACCGGGCAAAGTCTTGCACTTGCAGACCCAGCCCGGGGTGCGCCGGCCAGCCCGTAAGACGAAAGGGTTGGTTAAAGGTGACAGAAAAAAGATGTCACGGATTTTCCGTAAAAACCGGAGGGTAACAGCCCTTTCCGCCGCCGGTGAGAGGGGCCCCGCTGGGCGAAATTCCCCCCGGGTCAGCGGGGCGGCTGGGGGTAGGCCTGCCGGAGGGCGGCGGCCACGTTGGGCGGGACGAAATTCGAGACGTCCCCGCCGTATTTTGCCACCTGCTTCACGAGGGTGGAGCTGGTGTAGCTGAACTGCTCGTTGGGCATGACAAACAGGGTCTCGAGCGCCGGCTGCAGGTGCCGGTTCATCAGGGCCATGTTGAACTCGAACTCAAAGTCGGAAAGGGCGCGCAGGCCGCGGATGATCGCGTCGGCCTTCTGGGCCAGGGCGAACTCGACCAGCAGGCCGTCGAAGATCACCACCGAGACATTGGGGAAGGCCGCCACGTTCGGCCTTACCATGGCGACCCGTTCCTCCGAGGTGAACAGGGGAGTCTTGCCGGCATTCGGGGCGATCGCGAGGGTCACCCGGTGGAAGAGCCGGGCGGCCCGGCCAAGCACATCGAGGTGGCCGTAGGTGATGGGATCGAACGTTCCCGGGTAGATGCAGTGGCGCATGGGGGACGTCCGCGACAAAAGCGCAAAGGCTCCCCGAGGCGATAGCGAAAGCGCCGGGCCGGGGCTCCGTACTTGCCAAGGGCGCCGCCCCGGGTGTGTTCTCGCGCAGGCGACGCCCCGATGAACCTGCCGAACATCCTCACTCTCTCGCGCATTCCGCTGATGTTCATCATCGTGTGGCTGATGTTCCAGACGTGGCTGGGCGCGGCCTCGCTCGCCTTCTGGCTCTTCATCGCCGGGGCGATCAGCGACTGGCTCGATGGCTACATCGCCCGGAAGCGGGGGATCACGACGGTCTTCGGCAAGCTGATGGACGCCCTCGCCGACAAGATCATGGTGCTGGGCATCATGGTGGCGATGCTCGGCTGGGATTATCCGATCCCGCTGTCGTTCGTGCTGCTCACGCTCTGCCGCGAGTTTCTCGTTTCCGGCATGCGCATGGTGGCGGCGGCCAAGGGCGTGGTCGTGGCGGCCGACCGCGGCGGCAAGACAAAGACTCTCACCCAGCTGATCTCCATCGGCTTCCTGCTCGCCACGCCGATGGTCGCCTGGGACTGGTCCTATTTCACGGACACCGACCTCTCGGGATTGACCGAGCTGACGCACCGCATCGGCCTCGTGGGATTCATCGCCGGCACGTTCCTCGCAATCTGGTCCGGCTGGCGCTACATCCGGCAGTACAAGGACGTGGTCTTCTCGGACACCGACCAATGAGCGGGATCCTGACGTCGTGGACCCGCGGGCTTTCGACGCCGGTGGTCCTTGCCCTCGCCCGGGTTGGGGGCTGCGGAAAACAGAAGGCCCCCGGCACCTGGGGCTCCGTGGCCGGGCTGATCTGGTTCAACGTCGCGTTCGCCTTCAGTCCGGCCTGGCTGGTGTGGACCCTCAACGTGGCCTGCTGTCTGCTCGCCGTGGGCCTCTGCGGCGAGGCCGAGCAAAGGCTGGGGAAAAGCGATCCTGGCGAGGTGGTACTCGATGAGTTCGTGGCCATGCCGCTGTGCTTCCTCGGCTGGGACCGTCTTCCCGAGGCCCGGCCCGCGTGGGTGGTCCTGCTCGCGGGGCTCGGGCTTTTCCGGCTCTTCGACATCCTGAAGCCGCTCGGCATCTCCCGCCTGCAACGCCTGCCCGGCGGCTGGGGGGTCGTGGTCGACGACGTGGCCGCGGCCCTCTTGACCTGCGCGGTGCTGCACGCCGCGGCGCGGTTGTTTCCCGGCTAGGGAGACACTCCGGCGTTGCCAGAGGCCGGGCCCGCGGACAGCCTCCGGCCGCTTTCCCCATGAGAATCCCCTTCCTCTGGTCCTGTGCGCTCGTGCTGGCTGCGGTCGGCGGAAATGTCCGGGCGGCGGCCGCCGCCGACTTCCAGCCCGCCGTCGTGTACGACATGGGCGGCAAGTTCGACCGCTCGTTCAACCAGTCCGCCTACGACGGCGCCGAGCGCTTCAAGAAGGAAACCGGCCTGGCCTACCGCGAGTTCGAGATCACCAACGCCGCGCAGCGCGAGCAGGCCATAGCACAGCTCGCCCGCCGCGGCGCCACCGTGATCGTGGCCGTGGGCTTTACCCAAGCCTCAGCTGTCGAAAAGGTCGCGAAGGATTTCCCGAACGTGAAGTTCACCCTGATCGACGCCGTCGTGGACCTGCCCAATGTCCAGTCGGTCGTCTTCCGCGAGCAGGAGTCCTCCTTTCTCTGCGGCCTGGCCGCCGCGCTCGCCTCGAAGTCCGGGAAGGTCGGTTTCGTCGGCGGCATGGACATTCCCCTGATCCGCAAGTTCGCCCTCGGCTACCGCGAGGGCGTGAAGTACGGCAACGCCACGGCCGACATCTTCGAGAACATGACCGGCACCACGCCCGCCGCCTGGAGCGACCCGTCGAAGGGCGCGGAGCTGGCGAAGAGCCAGATCGGCCGCGGCGCCGACGTGATCTTCCACGCCGCCGGTGCCACCGGCACGGGCGTGATGCAGGCGGCCAAGGATGCCGGCAAGCTGAGCATCGGCTGCGACAGCAACCAGAACTACCTCCAGCCCGGCAGCGTCCTCACCTCCGCGGTCAAGCGCGTCGATGTCGCGGTCTTCAATGCCTTCACCACCGCCCGCGCCGGCACCTGGAAGGCCGGCCAGCTTTCGCTCGGCCTCAAGGAGGACGGTGTCGACTTCGCCCTCGACCAGTACAATCGGACCATCCTGACCCCCGCGATCGAGGCCCGCCTGAAGCAGGCCAAGGCCGACATCATCAGCGGCAGGATCAAGGTGTCCGAGTACAAGTGAGGTGGGGCGCGTTGCTCCCCAACGCGCCGTTTGTTCGCCCCGCATGAACGCCGCTCCCCCCGCGCCGGTCCCGGCCCTCGAACTGCGCGGCATCGACAAGCGGTTCGGCCCGGTGCACGCCAACCGCGCGGTCTCGTTCGCGGTCCGCGCCGGCACCGTCCACGGCCTGATCGGCGAGAACGGCGCGGGCAAGTCCACCCTGATGAACATCGTGTACGGGCTGCAGCCGCCCGACGCCGGCGCGATCTTTGTCCACGGCCGCGAGGTCCGGCTGCGCCACCCGCACGAGGCGCTCGCGGCGGGCATCGGCATGGTGCACCAGCACTTCATGCTCGTGGACACGTTCACCGTCCTCGAGAACCTGCTGCTGGGCGACCCGGATGCGCAGCACGTGGCGACCGGCCGGGCCGCGGCCCGGGAAAAATGGGCCCGCCTCGCCGGGGAACAGGGGCTCGAGGTGCCGCTCGATGCCGTGGTCGGCGAACTGCCCGTGGGCGTGCAGCAGCGCGTCGAGATCCTCAAGGCCCTCGGGCGCAAGGCGGAGATCCTGATCCTGGACGAGCCGACCGCCGTGCTGACGCCCGCCGAGGCCACGCAGCTCTTTCATCTGCTCGCGCGGCTCCGGGCGCAGGGCAAGACGGTCCTCCTCGTCACGCACAAGCTGCGCGAGATCATGGCGGTCACGGACCGGGGGACGGTAATGCGCCAGGGAGCGGTCGTGGCCGAGCTCGACACGGCCCGGACTTCGCCGCCCGAACTCGCGGAGAAGATGGTCGGCCGCTCCGTGCTGCTGCGCGTCGAGAAGGGGCCGTCGCGTCCCGGCAAGGTGCTGCTCGAGGCCGCGCAACTCGCGGTCGCGGACGACCGTGGCGTGCCGCGGGTGAAGGGCGTGAGCTTCCAGGTCCGCGCCGGGGAGATCGTCGGCATTGCGGGCGTCGCCGGCAACGGCCAGTCGGCGCTGCTCGAGGCGCTGGCCGGCATCCGCGCCCCGACCGCCGGCACGATCCGGATCGCCGGGCAGGCCGACCTGGGCGCCGACCCGGCGCAGCGGCGGCGGCTCGGGCTCTCGCATGTGCCGGAGGATCGGCTGCGGATCGGCGTGGTCACGGCCTTCGCGGCGGAGGACAATTTGATCCTCGGCCAGCAGGAGCGCCCGGAATTCAGCCGGCGCGGGCTGCTCGACCGCCGCGCCCTCACGGAGAACTGCCGGCGCGCGATGGCCGAATACGATTTGCGGCCGCCCGACCCGCGGCTGCGCCTTGGGGCCTTTTCCGGCGGCAACCAGCAAAAGCTCGTCCTCGCCCGCGAGATCGAGGCCGGCCCGCGGGTCCTGCTGGTGGGCCAGCCGACGCGTGGCGTCGACATCGGGGCGATCGAGTTCATCCACCGGCGGCTCGTGGCGCTCCGCGACGCCGGCAAGGCCGTGCTGCTCGTGTCGGTGGAACTCGACGAGATCCTCGGCCTGGCGGACCGCATCCTCGTGATGGCCGGCGGTGAGATCATGGGCGAACTGCCGCGCGCGGAGGCGACGGAGGAGAAGCTCGGCCTGCTCATGGCGGGCGTGCGGACGGAGGGCGGAGCATGAGCGCGCCGGCCAAGTTGCCGCGCTGGGCCGACCTCGCGTTGCTGCCGGCGGTGAGCCTGGGCGCGGCGCTGCTGCTGTCGGCCGCGCTCGTGGCCGTGCTCGGCGAAAACCCCGCCACGGCGCTGCGCCTGCTCTTCACGGGTGCGTTCGGCTCGGGCGACGCGGTCGGCTACACGCTCTACTACGCGACGAATTTCATCTTCACCGGCCTGGGCGTGGCCGTGGCTTACCACGCCGGCCTCTTCAACATCGGCGCCGAGGGTCAGGCGTACGTCGGCGGGCTCGGCGTCAGCCTGGTCTGCCTCGCTGCGGGCGGCTGGCCCGCCTGGGTCGTGCTGCCGCTGGCGGTCGCCGCCGGGGCGGCCTTTGGCGCGGCGTGGGCGTTCATCCCGGCGTGGCTGCAGGCGCGGCGCGGGAGCCACGTGGTCATCACGACCATCATGTTCAACTTCATCGCCTCGGCGTTGATGACCTACCTGCTGGTGAACGTGCTTATCAAGCCGGGCCAGCAGTCGCCCGAGTCGCGCGAGTTCGGCGCGAACGCGGTGCTGCCGGCCGTGCATGAGCTGCTCGCGACGGTCGGACTCAAGGTCGCGCCCTCGCCGCTGAACCTGGCGTTCCTGCTCGCGCTGGCTGCCGGCGGCCTCGTCTGGGTGCTGCTCTGGCGCACGCGCTGGGGCTACCGGCTCCGCGTCGCCGGGGCGAACCCCGAGGCCGCGGTCTACGCGGGCATCCGGCCGGGGCGCGTCACCATCGGCGCGATGCTGCTCTCGGGCGCGCTGGCCGGCGGGCTCGGTCTCAACGAGCTGATGGGCGCGCAGCACCGGCTCACGCTCGACTTCCCCGGCGGGGCCGGGTTCGTCGGCATCGCGGTCGCGCTGATGGGACGCAATCAGCCGGTCGGGATCTCCGCCGCCGCCGTGCTCTTCGGCGCGCTCTACCAGGGCGGGTCGCAGCTCGCGTTCGACCTGCCGAGGATCAACCGCGACTTCGTGGTCGTGATCCAAGGTCTCGTGATCCTGTTCTGTGGCGCGCTGGAGAACGTCTGGCGCGGGCCGCTGGCGCGCCTGCTGGCCACCCGGCGCGGGGACCAGGGAGGGGCTTGATGGAAACCTACACGATCATCGTCCTCCTGCTTGCCGCCACGATCCGCGTGGCGACGCCGCTGCTGCTGGCCGCGCTGGCGGGCCTCTTTTCCGAGCGGGCGGGCGTGATCGATCTCGGGCTCGAGGGCAAGATGCTCGGCGCGGCGTTCGCCGCGGCGGCCGTCTCAGCCGTCACCGGCTCGGCGTGGCTTGGGCTGGGCGCGGCGATCCTCACCGGCGCGGCGCTCGCGCTCCTCATCGGCTTCGCCTGCATCACGCACCGCGGCAACCAGGTCGTGGCGGGCATGGCGGTGACGATCATGGTGGTCGGGCTTGCGCCGTCGCTCGCGCTGGCCTGGTTCGGCCTCGGGGGCCAGACCCCGCAGCTGGCTGCGGCGGGCCAGCGCTTCACCGCGCTGCCCTGGCCCTGGGCGGACGCGGCGCGGGAGACGCCGTTCCCGGGGCTCCTGTATGCCGAGCTGCTGGGCGGCCACAACCTCGTGGTCTACCTCGCGGCGGCGCTGGTGCCGGCCAGCGCCTGGGTGCTGTACCGGACGCGATTCGGGATGCGATTGCGGGCGGTCGGCGAGAATCCCCACGCGGTCGAGTCGGCCGGCGTGCCCGTGAACGCGCTGCGTTACCGGGCGGTGCTCATCTCGGGGGTTCTCTGCGGCGTGGCCGGCGCGTACCTCTCGACGGCCGCCAACGCCGGCTTTGTGCGCGACATGACCGCGGGCAAGGGATACCTGGCGCTCGCCGCCCTGATCTTCGGCAAATGGCGCCCGGGCCCGACGCTCGGCGCCTGCCTGTTGTTTGCCTTCACCGACGCGGCCGCGGCGCGCATGCAGGGCGTGGCGCTGCCGCTCGTGGGCGTGGTGCCGGTGCAGTTCATCCTCGCGCTGCCGTATGTCCTGACCGTGCTGCTGCTCGCCGGTTTTGTCGGCCGCGCCGTGCCACCGAAGGCGCTGGGCATGCCCTACGCGAAGGAGCGGTAGGCGGCGGCGATTTAATCCTTTGCCGTCGCCGCGGATTTTTGCGGCCATCCCGCATGCACGTCACTGACCGCCTCCAGCGTCACCTTGGCCGGAAACCTGACACGGTCGGGGCGCTCTTCCTTGCCCCTAACGCCACGGTCATCGGCGACGTCGTCCTCGGCCCGCGGAGCAGCGTGTTCTACGGGGCGGTGCTGCGCGGCGACATCAACGAGATCCGGGTCGGGGAGGGGACCAATATCCAGGACAACGCGATCGTGCATCTGTCGGACGATTTCGGTGCGCACATCGGGGCGTGGTGCACGGTCGGGCATGCGGCGATTGTCCATGCCTGCCGTGTCGGCGATGAGTGTCTGATCGGCATGGGCGCGACCGTCCTCGACGGCGCGGAGATCGGCGCGCGCAGCATCGTGGGCGCCAACGCCCTCGTGCCCCAAGGACTGAAGGTGCCGCCGGGTTCCATGGTCTATGGCTCGCCGGCGAAGGTCGTGCGCACCCTGACGCCCGAGGAGCAGGGCCGGATCCGCGGCTGGGCCGAGAAGTATCTCGAGGTCGCCAAGGCGCACGCGGCGGGACTGCGGAAATAGGTGCCCGGGAGCGACGACGCGAGAGGTCACCCCAGGCGAAAGCCGAGGGTGGGCAATTCGTTCAGGTGGAAGGGGGCGCAGGAGATGACTTCCTGGAGCTTCGTCAGCACGTCCGTGCGCGCCGGGGTGCTGAAAACCGCCGCGCCATCCTCGGAGTCGTGGAGGTGGATTTCCCACGCGCCGGTGGCCTCGTCGGGACCGACATGGAACAGGGAACCATGGAGGTAGTTGCCGGGGAGGCCGGGATTCGGACCGGCGCCCGGGACGAGGAAGAGCATGTGCAGCGGATCGTGAACCTCGGCCTTGCCGTGCTTCGTGCGATGATGGGCGGGCTTGCCAATCACCATCAGCCGCAAGCCCTCCGCGCGGGAGCGGAGGTCGGCCGGCAGGGACTGCACATAGCGGTCATAGATGCGGGCGTTGGGCTCGAGGGCATCGTCGCCGATCTGTCCCGCGATGAAGGCGTCCAGGTTCCCGGCGTGGAAAAAGCGCAGCCGCGTGAGCGAGCGGGCGGTGACGTGGCAGTCCTTGTGGTTGGCATTGGCGTACACCTGCTGCGCGGCATAGAGCCGGCGCAGGGCATCCTGATAGGCGGGCGTCACGGGCAGGGCGCCGGTCGGACTCAGTTCGATCTTCTCGAGCACGGCGTGGTCGAATTCGGCGTTGGGATCCTGGGTCATGCGATGGGGACCGGAGCGTTGGAGGGGCGGGACGGGTTTTGCCGGGAAAACGTCAGGCTTGGGTGGCGAGGACCTGCAGGAGCCCGCGGCAGAACTCGGGCAGGTCGTCGGGCCGGCGGCTCGAGACGAAGTGCCGGTCGACCACCACGGGCGCATCCTCGAAGAGCGCGCCGGCGTTGACGAGGTCGTCCTTGATGCCGGGCGAGCCCGTGACGCGGACGCCGCGGTAGACACCCGCGGAGATCGGGATCCAGCCGCCGTGACAAATGGCGGCCAGCAGGCGGCGGCGCTCATGGCAGGCGCGCACGATCGCGAGGACCTTCGGGTCGCGACGGAGCTGGTCGGGCATGAAGCCGCCCGGACACACCACGCCGTCGGGCGTGAGCGTAGCCGCCTCGTCGATCGCAATGTCCGACACACAAGGGTAGCCGTGCTTGCCGGCGTAGCGGGTGCGGGCAGAGGGACCGGCGACGAGCACGCGGACGCCGGCCTCCTGCAGGCGGTACTTTGGGTACCAGAGCTCGAGGTCCTCGTAGATTTCGCCGGTGAACATCAGGATGGTTCGGCCGGACAGCGGGCGGGTGGGGTCGGTCATGATCGGGTTGGTACGGCTCAGCGCTCGAGGCAGAGAAACGTATAGCGAAAGTTCTCGTCCCGGCCTTCCCGGCGCGAAATCTCCTGCCAAGCGAGCTGGCGCCATTCGGGGAAATGGCGATCGCCGGCGACCTGGGCGTGGACCAGAGTGAGATTGAGCCGGAGCGGGCGGGCGACAGCGAGGGCCTCGGCATAGATGCGTTCACCGCCGCAGATGTGGATGCGCCCGGGCAGGGTGTCGGCGATGCGCAGGGCCTCGGCGAAGGTGCCGGCGGCAAAGACACCCGGGCGGGACGGCACGGCGTGCTGTGTGACCACGACCGCGCGGCGACCCTCTTCGCGGGAACCCTGCCAGTCGTCGAACGAGACGCGACCGAGGATCACGACCTGACCGGCCGTGTGCTCGTGGAACAGGCGGGTGTCCTCGGGGATGCTCCACGGCAGGCGCCCGCCACGCCCGATGGTGCGGTTCTCGGCACAGGCAACCTCGAGGTGGAGCATCCGGGGCATGCCGCAGTCTCCGCGGGAACCGGCCCGGCTCAAGGCATTCGTGCTCGGGGTTGACGGGCGACGGGGTCTGCCGGAACCTGCGGCATGATCGAGGCTGCCGTCTGCCTGTTTCTGATTGCCGTGGGGATTGGCACGTGGGCGTTCGCCGTCGTGTGCCGACGCGTCTACGGCCAGCCGCGGCCGCCGGGGGCGCCGGCGGACGAGTCCTTCCTGGCGCGGCTGTTCCGGCCGCAACCCGTGGGGCAGCGGGTGCCGGTGACCGAGGATCGGCGGCCGGAGGGCCGGGATTACGACGGAACTCGTTGACCGGGCAAAAAAAACGCCGCCGGAACGAGTCCGGCGGCGGAAGGGACGGCGCGGTTACCGGCTTACTGCTTGGCCGGGGCCACCGGGTCGATCACCACGTAGCGCCAGAGGCGGTCGGTTTCCTTCTGGCCGACGTACTTGCTGATCTCGCGGTCGAACTGCGCCTTGGTCGTCCAGGGGCGGTATTCGTTGAACTCGCGGACCATGCGCTGGCCGGCGCCGGGGATGCTGAGGATGTCCTCATTGGTGGCGGTGTTGAGCTTCACCGGGATGAAGACGTACTGCTTCAGTTTGTCCGTGGCCTCCTGGCCGATGTACTTGCTGATCTCGCGGTCGAACTGCGCCCAGCTGACCCACGGGCGGTACTCGGGAAACTCGATCGTCATGCGGCGGCCGGCGCCCGGGATGAGCAGAATCTCCTCGTTGGTGGCGGTGTTGAGGTTCACGTGGACGAACGCCTTTGTGTAGAGTTCGTTCGCCTGCTCCTGCCTCAGGCCCTGCTCGAGGAGGAGCTTGTTGAGCTCGACGATGCTGTTGAAGGGGCGCTTCTCGAGGAGGACCTTCACGATGGCCGGCGTGAGGTTGGGCATCTTGAGGAGGTCGGCCTCGGGGACGGTGTTGGCGTCGACGACGCCGAGCGACTTGCCGACCTGGGCCTGCGCGGCCGGGAGGGCGAGGAAACCAACGACCACTGCGAAGGCCGAGGCGAGGAGGAGGCGGGGAGTTTTCATGGGAGTTTTGTACAGGTTGGGGGGATGGGTTGGAGAGGGAGATAGGCGGCGGGTGCCGGCGACTCAAGCCGCCGGATCACGGGCGGGCAGGGCGGGATGCCGGTAAGTGGCGAGCAGGGCGAAGAGCCCGAGTTGGACCATCGCGCCCGGGGCGAGGGCGGGGGGCGACTTCGAACGGACGACCTTCAGGAAAAGCTTCCAGCCGCCGAGGTCGGGGTAGGTCTCGGTCTGGAACTCCATGCCGCCACGGTAATGCAGCAGCATGCCCGTGAGGCCGACGGCGACCGAGAGTCCCATGAGAAAGCGGAAGCAGTGCACCCGGGCTGCCCCGGATCCGAGGCCCAACCACACGGTGGCGCCGAACAGGAGGGCGAGGAGGGCTATTGGCGCGATCTGCCAGCCGTTCTCGTAGTGTTTCAGGAGAATGAGGTCGCTGAGCGTGCCCAGCAGGCCGAGCAACACCACCGCGAGCATCAGGCGGCGCAGTCCGGCGAAGGCATCGGGCGGGGTGGGGGTCATGCCGCTGTCTTAGACGCTGTCCGGGTCCGAAAAAATCCCAAAAAAGCGCTTGCCTTAATCCCTACCAATCTAATGTAGATTAAATCCATCGGATATGAAACTGTCGAAACGAGGGGAGTATGCGCTCCGCACGCTGATCAACCTGGGCATTGCCGCCGAGGTTAAGCGTCCGCTCGTGCAGGTTTCCGAGTTGGCCGACTACGAACAGCTCCCGGCCAAGTTCCTCGAGCAGATCATGCAGGTGCTCAAGGAGGATGGCCTGGTTGAAAGCGCCCGCGGCAAGTTCGGCGGCTACCGGCTCGCCCGGCCGGCCCGGCAGATCACCATCGGCCAGGTCGTGCGCCTGATCGACGGTCCGCTGGCGCCCATCGGCTGCGTCAGCCAGACCGCCTACGAGAAGTGCAGCTGCCCCGACGAGGCGCACTGCGGCCTGCGGATGCTCATGCTCGACGTCCGCAACGCCATCGCCGGCATACTCGACCGCTACTCGCTGGCCGACGTGGTCGAGGTGACGCTCCGCAAGCTGCGCCGCGACAACATGCCGCTGCCCTTCGCGCCGCCCACCGCCGGCCAGGTGGCCGCACCGACCCGAGTAGGCCGTGCGCAGAAATCGACTGGCAGGCGGCCCAATCTCTCCGAAACCGAGGGGGTGCTTCACCAGCTCCTCGGCGATTACAGCATTTGAAATCCTTCCCAATCGAACACCTACCATGAAACTCCATATTCCGGCTGCGCGTGCCGCGGCCATTCTTTTGACGGTGGTCTCCGCCGGATTTTCCGGGCTGCGGGCACAGGCGCCAGCCGCGACTTCTGAGATCGCGGCCCTCCGGGCCCAGATCCAGGAACTCGCCCAGAAGCTGACGGAACTCGAGCGAAAGCAGCAGCAGGCCGAGACCGCGGCGCAGGCTGCGGCCCGGGTTACGATGAACGACCGTGGCCTCACCATCGGATCGGCGGATGCGGCCAACAGCATCCGGGTGCGCGGCCTCGTGCAGCTCGACCACCGCGCCTTCTTCCGGGATGGGTCGAGTGGGACAGTCAACAACGCTTTTGTGCTCCGCCGGGCGCGGATTATCGCGGAGGGCCAGTTCGCGAAGATTTACTCCTTCCAAATCGTACCCGAGTTCGGCGGCGGCTCGCCGACGATTCTCGACGCCAACCTCACCCTCTCCCTGGCTCCCTCCCTTCAGGTCAAGGCCGGTCGTTTCAAGGTGCCGGTGGGCCTCGAGCAACTTCAGTCTGACGCGTGGAACTTCTTCAACGAGCGTTCCATCGTCACGAATCTCACGCCCAACCGCGACCTGGGGATCCAAGTGGGGGGCGATGTGCTGAGCGGACGCCTGAACTACGCCGCTGGGGTGTTCGGTGGCGTGCCCGACGCCGGCAGCACGAATAACACGGATTTCGACAACGAGAAGACCCTCGCTGGCCGGCTCTATGCCACGCCGTTCCGGAATGCCAAGGACTCGGCCCTGCAGGGCCTTTCCTTTGGTATCGCCGGCAGCGTCGGCCGGGAGAAAACGGCCGCGGGCCGCACCGCCGGATATCGCACCGATGGCCAGCAGACTTTTTTCACGTATGCGGCCACCACGTTGGCCGACGGACGCAACTGGCGCTTGACCCCGCAGGCGGAGTTTCGACGGGGAGCCTTCGGGCTGCTGGGCGAGTACGTGGTGTCGGCGGTAAATGTCCGCGCGGCCGCGGCCGGTCCGAAAACCGAGCTGCGCAACAAGGCCTGGCAGTTGGCCGGCGGCTATGTCCTGACCGGAGAGAATTCGGCCTTCGGTGGTGTGGTGCCGGCGAGCAACTTCGACCCGGCGGCGGGTACCTGGGGTGCCTTCGAGGTCGTGGCGCGCTATGCCAACTTGGACGTGGACGACAATGCGTTTCCCACCTTGGCCGCGCCCGCAACCAGTGCCAATGCGGCTAAGTCCTCTGCGGTGGGCGTGAACTGGTACCTGAGCAAGGCGGTCCGCGCCTCGTTCGATTACTATCACACCCGTTTTACGCTGCCGGCCGGCGCACCGGCGGTTTCCAGTACTCCGTTCTTACGGCAGAACGAACAGGCCTTCATCACGCGGTTCCAGCTCACGTTCTGCCCCGAACCCAACGCTGTTTCTGTACTCTAATCCCAGGTCATGAAATCCAGGTATCTTTTCCTGATCCTCGCGCTCGCCCTTCCGCTATCCGCCGCGGAGAAGACTGTTTTGCGGGTCGGCTATTTCCCCAACATCACCCATGCTCAGGGGTTGGTGGGCAGCCAGTCTACCCGCGAAGGCAAGGGCTGGTTTGATGAACGGCTTGGTTCAGACGTCACTGTGCAGTGGTTTCCCTACAACGCCGGCCCCAGTGCGATGGAAGCCCTGCTCGCGGGGTCGATCGATCTCACGTATGTCGGTCCCAATCCGGCCCTAAACGTCTATATCCGGTCCCAAGGTAGCGAGGTACGCATCCTCGCCGGTGCGGCTGAGGGCGGCGTGGCCCTCGTGGTCCAAGGCGACGGCCGTATCGCCAAGCCTGCCGACTTCAAGGGCCGGAAACTCGCCACCCCCCAACTCGGCAACACGCAAGACGTCGCCGCGCGCAGCTGGCTCAGTCAGCAGGGATTCCGTGTCACCCTTACTGGTGGTGATGTCACGGTGCTACCCACCGCCAACTCGGACCAGTTGCCCTTGTTCCTGCAGGGCAAGCTCGATGCGGTGTGGACGGTTGAACCGTGGCTCACGCGCCTCGAGCGGGACGGCAAGGGCAAGGTGATGCTCGAGCAGCCCGACGCTGTGACTACGGTGCTAGTGGCGAGCGTGAAGCTCCTCAAGGATCGCCCGCAGCTCGCGTCAGCTTTCCTGGCCGCGCACCGCGAGCTCACGGCGTGGGTCAACACCCATCCCGACGAGGCAATGGAACGCGTGCGGGCCAGTCTCACGGCCGAGACCAAGCGCGAGACCGACCTCGCCCTGGTCCAGGCGGCCTGGAAACGGCTTCGTTTCACCGACCAGTTGGCGCAGGCGAGACTCGACGCCCTTGTCGGAGATGCCCAGAAAGTCGGATTCCTGCGCGATGCCATCCCCCTCGCCCGGCTCTTCTCCGGCAAGCCATGACCACTGCCACTGTCGCACCCTTTGCCCCCACGCCTTCGAAGCTGGTCATCACCGGCGTCTCGAAGTCCTTCCAGACGAACCGCGGTTCAGTCCAGGCCTTGGAGGAGGCCAACCTGACTGTCGCCGAGGGCGAGTTCGTCTGCCTGCTCGGGCCCAGCGGCTGTGGGAAATCCACGCTGCTGAACCTGATTGCGGGATTTGAGCTGCCGGACACCGGCACTGTGACCGCGGACGGCAAGGCGGTGCGCGGCCCGGCGCGCGAGCGAATGATGATGTTCCAGGAGTCGGCGCTCTTCCCCTGGCTCGACGTGCTGGGCAACGTGATGTTCGCCCTCAACCTGAAACCGGGATTGACCGCCAAGGACCGGGCGGAGACGGCGCACTATTACCTGAAACTCGTCGGCCTCGAGAAATTCAAGGACGCCAACATCCACGAACTCTCCGGCGGCATGAAACAACGGGTCGCTTTGGCCCGGGCGCTTGCGCCGAACCCACGCGTGCTGCTTATGGACGAGCCGTTTGCCGCCCTCGATGCAATGACGCGCGAACAGCTATACGGCGACGTGCAACGCATCTGGCAACAGCGCCATGTGACGATCCTCTTCGTCACCCACAACGTGCGCGAGGCGGTGAGCCTCGGCGATCGCGTAATCCTGTTTTCGACGCACCCCGGACGCGTGCGGGAGGAGTTCCGCATCGAATTGCCGCGGCCGCGCGACATTAATAGCGTCGAGGTGGCGACCCACGCGACCCAGATCACCCGTGCCCTCAAGGGGCATCTCAAAGAGGGAGCCACCGCCGAATGAAACGGCTACTCACCGCCACCGGCTTCTTCGCCGTCCTTCTGCTCGCCTGGCACTGGGCCTGTGCCCGCGGCATTTGGTCGCCTGTGCTCGTGCCCTCACCCGGGAGCGTGGCCCGGTATCTCTGGTCCGAGGCTGCCGACGGCAGTTTGTCCGAAGCCGTGTTTGTCACGCTGAAACGACTGCTGTCGGGGTATTTCATCGGTATTGTGGTCGGACTGCCGGTCGGTCTGCTGATCGCCCGGTTCCGCGTCATGCGTGACACCGTGGGGATCATGGCCCTCGGTCTCCAGGGCTTGCCCAGCGTCTGTTGGGTGCCGCTGGCGCTTCTCTGGTTCGGCCAATCCGAGTCGGCCATGCTTTTTGTCGTGGTGATGGGCACGGTCTGGTCGGTGATCCTCGCTGCCGAGACCGGGGTGCGGAACGTGAATCCGATCTATGTCCGGGCTGCGCGGACGATGGGCTCGCGCTGGCTGCACATCTGGACCCACGTCATTCTGCCGGCGTCGCTCCCTTTCATCGTCAGTGGCATGAAGCAGGGTTGGGCCTTTGCGTGGCGCTCCCTGATGGCGGCGGAAATCTATGTGACGATCCTGACCGGTGCCGGACTGGGTCAGCTCCTGCACTTTGGCCGTGAGCTGAACGCGATGGACCAGGTGATCGGCATCATGTTCGTGCTTGTCCTCATCGGACTGCTGGCGGACAAACTCCTCTTTTCCCCATGGGAAAAATGGCTGCATCGCCGCTGGGGAACAGACCGTGCCACCTGATTGCTTTTCGAACCAACCCACACCCACTATGGCCAAGATTTACAACGACATCACCGAGACCATCGGCAACACCCCCCTCGTCCGACTCAACCGCACCGCCGCCGCCCATGGCGCGCAGGCCGATGTGCTGCTGAAGCTGGAATTCTTCAATCCGCTCTCGTCGGTGAAGGACCGCATCGGCTTCTCCATGATCGATGACGCCCTGAAGAGCGGGAAGATCAACGCCAAGTCCGTCATCATCGAGCCCACCAGCGGCAACACCGGCATCGCGCTGGCGTTCGTCGCCGCCGCCAAGGGCCTCAAGCTCATCCTCACCATGCCCGAGACGATGAGCATCGAGCGCCGCAAGCTGCTCAAGGTGCTCGGTGCCCGGGTCGTTCTCACAGAGGGGCCGAAGGGCATGAAGGGCGCCATCGCCAAGGCAGAGGAGCTGGCCGCGAAGATTCCGAACAGCATCATCCTCCAGCAGTTTTCCAACCCGGCCAACCCCGCCATCCACCGCCGCACCACGGCGGAGGAGATCTGGAAGGACACCGACGGCAAGGTCGACATCGTCGTGGCCGGCGTCGGCACCGGCGGCACGATCACGGGCGTTGGCGAGGTCCTCAAGCAGCGCAAGCCCGGCATCAAGATCGTGACCGTCGAGCCCGACGCCTCCCCGGTCCTCTCCGGCGGCCAGCCCGGCCCGCACAAGCTCCAGGGCATCGGCGCGGGCTTCGTGCCTGCCGTGCTCAACACCAAGATCTACGACGAGGTCATCCGCGTGAAGGAGGCCGATTCCGGCCCCGTCTCGAAGCAGGTCAATCAGCTCGACGGCATCCCGGTCGGCATCTCCTCCGGCGCCATGATCTGGGCGGCCCTCCAGCTCGCCAAGCGGCCCGAGAATAAGGGCAAGCAGATCGTCGTGGTGGTTCCCTCCAGCAGCGAGCGCTACCTCTCGACCTGGCTCTTTGCCGACATCAACACCGAGAGCGACCCGGTCGAGGACCTCATGGCCCCGGCGAGCTGAGCCGGTCGGTCTTGTCTTTCCCAGCCCGTCGGCACTGCGCCGGCGGGCTTTTTTACGAGCTGCGGCCGGATGCTGTCCGCTCCTGAGACCACCGCCAAAAGCTCCAGGCGAGGGCGGCGACGGCGACCATCAGGCCGACGATCTTCATCATCGTCCCAGCGAGTAGCTGGTCCGCGGCGGCGTCAAGTTCCGGATAGAGGCGCGGGGCGAACTCGTAGGTAGGGTAGAGGATGCTATCCGAGAATACCAAGTAGGCGAAGATCGGAGTCATGCCGATTACGACGCCGAGCAGGTAAAGCATCTGGACAGCCGGGCTGGCTGGCGGATGAACCCGGGAGGGGCTGAGCAGTGGCCACCAGTAGAAGAGGGCGGAGCCGAAGAACATCACGTGCTCCAGCACGTGCACGGTCTTTTGGCGTAGCGCGAGATCGTAGAGGTCCGGCATGTGCCAGAGGGAGATCACCAGGGTGTAAATCAGGCCGCAGATAAGTGGATTGAAGAGGAAGCACAGAAGGGGCCTTAGCGCGGGGCGTGCGAGGACGGGCTCGACCATCCATTCCGGAAGGCCGACGAGGAAGAGGATTGCGCAAGGGTAGACCAGCAGCTGGTGCTGGAACATGTGCGCGCTGAATAGGAAACGTTCTCCGATCTGGTCCAACGGGGAGCCGACGGCCAGATAGAAGAGGATGAGCGAGCCGGCAAAGCACGCCGCCCGGCTGTGGTCGAAGGGCGTGCCGGCGGGGGCGAGCCGGGCGCGCCATGGACCGGCGAGGATGGAGTAGAGCCAGCCGAGAAATATGAGCCCCCCGACGAGGTAGGGCTCGTTGTGCCAGTGACGCCAGTCGATCATCGGACCGTCGGTTTGGGGCAAAAAAAACGGCGGCACAAGGCCGCCGTGGGAAAATGGCCGGGAAGTAACTTGTCAGGTTGGCAGCGGCAGGCTGGCCTCGGCCTGGAAGAGGGCGATCAGTGCCCAGACCGTGACGACGCTCAGCACGAGACCGATGAAGAACAGGATCGTGCAGAACGGTTTGTCCCACTTCAGGTGCATGAAGTAGAAGATGACGTACATTAACTTCACGACCGAGAGCACGCACAGCGCCGTGACGATGATCCATTTCATGATGGGCACGTACACGATGGCGATCTCGATGCCGGTGATGACCGCCAGCAGCATGGCGATCGAGACGTAGGTGTTGAACTTGTTGTCAACGTGGCCGTGGCCATGGGCCTCGGGGGCGTGGGCAAGGGAACTCATGTTGGTCAGAGGAATTCGAGCAGGTAGACGGCGGTGAAGATCACGATCCAGACGATGTCGACGAAGTGCCAGTAGAGGCCCATCGACTCGACGTCGATAGCGTTGACGACACCGAAGTCGACCGGGCCGCGGTCGCGGGCGAACCAGCGGAGGATCACGAGCCCGACCACCGCGATGGCGATGGGCACGACCTCGTGGCCGATGGCGGCACCGATCGTCTCGCCGCCCGTCACCACGTGCTCGGCGCCGTGGGCGATCGCGAGGATGGAGCTGACGATGGTCGCCGCAAAGACGGCCACGTGGGCGATGCCGGTAGCAAGCCACGACGCGGTGCCCGTGCCGGCCGCCGGCTTGAAAGAGCGGACGTACATCAGGGTGAGCCAGAGCACGCCGATGGCGACGTGAGTGCCGTGGGTGCCGGTGAGGGTGAAGAACGTGGTCCCGAGGATGCTGTTCGAGAGCGTCATGTGCTTCACCTCGACGAACTCGGTGAACTCATAGACCTGGCAGCCCAGGAAGATGGAGCCGAAGATGATCGTCACGAGCAGCGAGCGGCGGGTGCTCTTCAGATTGCCCTTCTGGATGGCGTTCACCGCGAGCGCCATCATCAGCGACGACATCAGGAGGATGAAGGTCGAGAACGACGTCAGCGCGGGGGCGAAGACCTCCTTGGGGCTGGGATTACCGGCCGGCGGGTGGAGCCGGTAGATGAGGTGGGTCGCGATCAGGGACCCGAAGAACATGCAGTCGGAGGCCAGAAAGGCCCACATCAGCAGCTTCTTGTTGGGGATGCCCGTCGAGGTCGACGGGTCGTGATGGTGATCGATGGTGCCGGCGTGGCTGCTCATGATGAAAGAGTAGGTTGGCGCTGCGGTGAGCTCAGTGGTGGGCCTGCTTGGCCCCGTGGCCATGGCCGTCGTCCTCCTCCGGGTGGAGGTGGTAGCCCTCGTTGCCCTCTAGCGCCCACATGTAGGCGGAGAAGAAGAGGATCACGCCGCCGACGAGGGCGGTGGCGATCTTGACGCCCCAAAAACCCTCGCGCGGATCGTGGTTGAGCACGGAGACGCCGATGGCGCCGACGAGCAGGCCGACGCTGCACATGAGCGGCCAGATCGAGGAGAAGGGCATGTGGATGCCACCGTGCTCGGACTCGGCTTTCTCGGAGGCAGCCTTTTCCGCGGCGATCTCGGCCTGGTGGTGCTTCTCGTACCAGAAGGCGTCGCGGGCGTGGACCTGCGGGATGACCTTGAAATTGTACTCCGGGGGAGGGTTCGGGATCGACCACTCGAGAGTGCGGCCGTCCCAATGGTCGCGGCCGACCTTCTGGCCCTTGAAGTACGTGTAGATCATCAGCGTGAAGTAGATGCCGATGCCGGTGGCGAGGATGAAGGCGCCAATGGTGGCGATCTGGTTCGGCGCATTCCAGCCGAGGTTGCTGTCGTAGGTGAACGTGCGGCGGGGCATGCCGTTCAGGCCGACGAAGTGCAGCGGGAAGAAGGTGATGTTGAAGCCCGCGAAGATGACCCAGAAGGAGACCTTGCCCCAGAACTCGTTGACCATGCGGCCGAACATCAGGGGGAACCAGTAGTGGATGCCGGCGAGCAGCGCGAAGATCGAGCCGCCGATGAGCACGTAGTGGAAGTGGGCGATGACGAAGTAGCTGTCCTGCTGCTGCGCGTCAGCCGGTGCAGCCGAGTGCATCACGCCGGAGAAGCCGCCGATCATGAACATCCAGATGAAGCCGAGGGCGAACATCATTGGAGTGCGCATCTTCAGGTGGCCGGCCCAGAGGGTTCCGATCCAGTTGAAGATCTTCACGCCGGTCGGCACCGCGATACACATCGTGGCGAGCGAGAAGGCCGCGGTCGCGACCTTGCCCATGCCGGTGGTGAACATGTGGTGGCTCCAGACGGCGAAGCCGAGGAAGCCGATGCACGCGCCCGAGAAGACGACGATCGGGTAGCCGTAGAGCGGCTTGCGCGAGAAGCAGGGGAGGATCTCCGAGATGATGCCCATCGCTGGCAGGATCAGGATGTACACCTCGGGGTGACCGAAGACCCAGAAGAGATGCTGCCAGAGGATCGGCATGCCGCCGTGGGAGACCTCGAAGAAGTTCGTGCCGAAGAGGCGGTCCATCATCACCTCGACCAGGGCGATCGTGATCGCGGGGAAGGAGAGGACGATGAGGAAGGCCGTGACGAGCGTCATCCAGACGAATACCGGCAGGCGCATCATCGTCATGCCGGGGGCGCGCATGTTGATGATCGTGACAATGAAGTTCAGGGAGGCCGCGATCGAGGCCACGCCGAGGAGCTGCAGGCCCATCACCCACATGTCGATCGAGTGGTCGGCATTGAACTGCTTGGAGGTGAGCGGCGAGTAGCCGACCCAGCCGCCGTCCGGCGCGCCGTCCTTCATGAACCAGCCGATGTTGAGGATGATTGCGCCGACCACGAAGGTCCACAGCGAGAAGGCATTCAGGCGGGGGAAGGCCACGTCACGCGCGCCGATCTGTAGCGGCATGATGTAGTTGAAGAACGCGGCGCTGAGCGGCATGACGGCGAGGAAGATCATCGTCGTGCCGTGCATGGTGAACATCGTGTTGTACTGCTGCGCGGTCAGCACGTCGTTGTTGGGCACGGCGAGCTGCAGGCGGATCAGCAGCGCCTCGACGCCGCCGACGAGGAAGAAGAACAGCGCGAAGACGCCGTAGAGGAAGCCGATGCGCTTGTGGTCGACCGTGGTCAGCCAGCTCATCAGGCCCGTCTTGGTGCTCGTGCTCGGGCGCCAGAGGAGGGAAGGCCGGTTCGAGGCGGCGGAGCCCTTATCGGTGAAATGGGTTTTGATCGTCGCGTCCATGATGGAGAATCGGGGCGGGTTACTTGAGGCTCGAGAGGAAGGCGGCGATGGCCACGGCCTCGGGGTCGGAGATCTTGATCCCCATGCCCTGGTAGCCGGTGACGTACATCTTGTTGCCGGGCTTCACTTGATCGGGGTGGGCGATCCAGCGGGCGAGCTGGGCCGGGGTGTTTTCCAGCAGGCCGGCGGCGATCGAGGTGCGGGCGCCGACGTGGGTGAGGTCGGGGCCGGCCACACCCATGGCCGGGATCGCGGCATCGCCGGTGGCGGCCATGCGGCCCGTCATGCCGCGGACCGTGTGGCAGCCGATGCAGCTCTTGTTCCAGAAGAGGTTTTTACCCTCGGCAATCAGGACGGTGTCCTCGCTGGCCGGGGCCTTCTGCTGGTCCTGCCAGTTCTGGAGGGGGCTGACGGTCGCGTCCTCGGCCCACTTGGCGGTGAAGCCGTACTCATTCTTCTTGAAGTTGGCCAGCTGCGGGCGGGCACCGGCGGTGGCGCCAGTCGCGGCGACCACGCCGCGGGCCGGTCCCTTTTGGTTGGCGACCCAGGCGGCAAATTCCATCGGCGCGAGGGCGATCACGCGGAAACGCATCACGGCGTGCGAGTCGCCGCAGTACTCGGCGCACTGGCCCCAGAAGTAGCCGCCCTCGTCGGCCTGCAGCCAGAGGAAGTTACCGCGGTTCGGGATCATGTCGACCTTGCCCGCGAGCTTCGGCACCCAAAAGGAGTGGATCACATCGGTGGTGCGGATCTGGATCCGAACCGGCCGGCCGGCAGGGATCACCAGTTCGTTGCCCGTGGAGAGCAGCATGCCGTTGTCGAGCTTCTCGGCCGGGTACTCGAACTTGAACCACCACTGATAGCCCGTGGCATTGATGTTGTAGGCGTTGGCCGCCTGCGCCTCCGGGACATCGTGCGTGTACCAGATGCCTTTCAGCGTCGGGATCGCAATGATCACGAGGGAAAGGACCGAGGCCGCGATTAGGCTCATCTCGACCAGGGGGTTGCCATGGCTCTGGGGCGGCGGCTCGGCATGCTCGTCGGCATCGCTGCGGGCCTTGAACTTGAACGTCGCGTAGGCGAGCACCGAGCCCACGAGGATGAAGATCACGAGGGTGACCCAGCAGGTCACGTAGAACAGGTCCAGCTGGCTCTTCGCGACGGGCCCCGCCGTGACCATCGTCGTCTGGTGGCCGGTCATCTTCCAGAAATTGAGGTCGCAGCCCGACAGCAGGAGCAGGCTGCCGAGGGCGAGGAGGCTGATGACGGGGCGGGAGGTGCGGGAAGACAGGATGGAATGCATGTTTGCGAAACAACAAACCCGGGAACGCCGGGGCGGGCGCAACCGAATTGGGTGAACGAGAACGATGAGGATTATCCCGGGTTTTCAGGCCGGAATCCGGGCGAGCATTCGGCCGGCCCGGGCACATGCAAGCCTAGGAATTCACTATTAAGAGGTTTCGTCCGCACATTAGCAGGCGGTCGTCCTTGCTGCCGGAAAAATTTCCATTTGCCTGCCACATTTCGCGCTGCCTACGGTCAGAGCTGAATCACCATGAAATCCAAACTGCTTTCCCTTCTCTGCATCGCCGCCGGTCTGCTCGCAACCGGCGCCTCCACCTCCGCCGCCGCGGCCGAGCCGCGCGTCGTCACCATCACGGTGAACGAGCAGATGAAGTTCGACGTCACCGCGATCACCGCCGCCCCCGGCGAGGAGATCAAGGTTGTCCTCAAGAACTCCGGCACGATGCCCAAGCTGGCCATGGGCCACAACTGGGTGCTGCTCAAGAAGGGCACCGACGCCAATGCCTTCACCACCGCCGCGGTCTCCGCCGGCGCCGCGACCGAGTACATCCCGGCCGACCAGAAGGCCGCCATCCTCGCCAACACCAAGCTGATCGGCGGCGGCGAGAGCGCCGAGGTGGTCTTCAAGGCCCCGGCCGACAAGGGTGACTACACCTTCGTCTGCAGCTTCCCGTCGCACTTCGCCCTCGGCATGAAGGGCACCCTGACCGTCAAGTAAACGGACGGAAACCACTTCCCGAAAGCCGGGCCGTCGGGCCCGGCTTTTTTGTGCCCGTCGGCGGCGTTCCCGCGCGCATGGCTCCCATCTCAAGGCTTGCCCGCCCAGTTGCCCGCTCCTTTTCTCGGCCTTTCCCTGCATGAAAAAAGCTCTCGTCACGGGTATCACCGGCCAGGATGGCTCCTATCTCGCCGAATTGCTGCTGGAGAAAGGCTACGAGGTCCACGGCGTCATCCGCCGCGCCTCGACCTTCAACACCAGCCGAATCGACCACCTCTACCGTGACCCGCACGTCAACGGCGTGCGCCTCCACCTGCACTACGGCGACCTGGCCGACTCCACGCAGATGGTGAAGTTGCTCTACGAGTTGCAGCCCGACGAGATCTACAACCTCGGCGCGCAGTCGCACGTCCGCGTCTCCTTCGACATCCCCGAGTACACTGGCGACGTCGACGGCCTCGGTGCGCAGCGCATCCTCGAGGCGATCCGCGAGGCCGGGCTGGTAAAGAAGGTCCGCTATTACCAGGCGTCGTCCTCCGAGATGTTCGGCAAGGTCCAGGAGGTCCCGCAGGTCGAGACCACGCCGTTCTGGCCCCGCTCGCCGTACGGCTGCGCCAAGGTCTACGCCTACTGGCTGACGGTGAACTACCGCGAGAGCTACCATCTCCACGCGAGCAACGGCATCCTCTTCAACCACGAGTCGCCCCGCCGCGGCGAGACCTTCGTGACGCGCAAGATCACCCGCGCCGCCACCCGCATCAAGCTGGGCCTCCAGGACTCCATTTACCTTGGCAACCTCGACGCCCAGCGCGACTGGGGCTACGCCAAGGAGTACGTCGAGATGATGTGGCTGATGCTGCAGCAGGACAAACCCGACGACTACGTCGTGGCCACCAACGAGACCCATAGCGTGAAGGATTTCTGCCAGGAGACCTTCGGGCTGCTCGGCCTCGACTGGGAGAAGCACGTGAAGTACGACCAGCGCTATGAGCGCCCCGCCGAGGTCGACCTGCTCATCGGCGACCCCGCCAAAGCGCGGAAGCAGCTCGGCTGGGAACCCAAGGTCCGCTTCAAGGAGCTCGTGAAGATCATGGTCGAGCACGACCTCGAACTGGCCAAGCGCGAGGCCCAGATCGCGAAGTTGCCCAAGCCCTGACCTTGAAGCTCTACATCGCAGGTCATCAGGGCATGGTCGGCTCGGCGCTCGTGCGCCGTTTCGGGCGCGAGCCCGGCGTGTCGCTCCTGCTCCGCACCCGGCGCGAGGTCGACCTCGGCAACTCGGCCGCGGTGGACGCCCTGGTCGCGGCCGAGCGGCCCGATGTCGTCATCGTGGCCGCCGCCAAGGTGGGTGGCATCCACGCCAACAACACCTACCCGGCGGACTTCCTCTTCGACAACCTCGCCATCGCCGCGAACACCATCCACGCGGCCTTCCGCCACCAGGTGCCGCGCCTGCTGTTCCTCGGCAGCTCCTGCATCTACCCGAAGCACGCCCCGCAGCCGATGCCCGAGGACTGCCTGCTCACCAGCGCCCTCGAGCCGACCAACGAGGCCTACGCCATTGCCAAGATCGCCGGCCTAAAACTCTGCCAGTACTACCGGAAGCAGCATGGCGTGCTTTTCCATTCGGCAATGCCGACCAACCTCTATGGCCCGGGTGACAACTACCACGCGCAGAACTCCCACGTGCTGCCGGCCCTGATCCGCCGCTTCCACGAGGCGAAGGAGGCCGGCAAGCCCGAGGTCGCGGCCTGGGGCACCGGCACGCCGAAGCGCGAGTTCCTGCACGTCGACGACCTCGCCGACGCCTGCGCCTTCCTGCTCAAACTGTCCAATCCGCCCGACTGGATCAACGTCGGCACGGGCACCGATGTCACCATCCGCGAGCTGACCGAGTGCGTGGCTGCCGTGACCGGTTTCCCGGGCCGCATTGCTTGGGACGCCTCGAAGCCCGACGGCACCCCGCGTAAGCTCCTCGACGTCTCTCGCCTTACTCATCTCGGTTGGACGGCCCGGATCGCCCTCCGCAATGGGGTGGAGCAGACCTATGCCTCTTTCCTCGCCGAAAAGGCAGCCGGGACGCTCAGGACCTGAGCCAGGTGTCGGCCAGCAAAGGGAAGCGGAGAAACTGAGGGAGGATCTGAAACTCGGGTCCTCGGTCCCCAGATTCACAGTTTCACTACAGGTATACTCCGCCGCCTAGGAGGCGTTCGCCCTCGTACAGCGCCAGGACTTGCCCGCTGGCGAGTGCGCGCTGCGGCTCGGCAAATGCGACCAGCGCTGTGCCGCCGCCCTCGGGGGTAAGCGTCAGCGCGATGCGGGGGTCGCGGTAACGTACGCGGCCCTCGAGCGGGCGGGGCGCGATGACGGGCGTACCGATCCAGCTCAGGCTGTGCACGCGGACGGTGCTCTGGAAGAGCCCCGGCGCGTCGGGATGGTCGAAGGCGACCAGCAGCGCGTTGTCCGCCGCGCGCTTGCCGGTAACGACATAGTTCTCGTGGTCGGTGTTCGACGGCACCCCGATGCCTCGACGCTGGCCGAGGGTATAATAGTGTAGTCCGCGGTGGTGGCCGAGTTCGCGCCCGTCGGTGGCCCGGATGATCGGCCCCGGGTGGTCGGGGACGTACGTGCGGAGAAAGTCCTGCATCTTCACCTCGCCGATGAAGCAGATGCCCTGGCTGTCCTTCTTGTTCGCGGTAGGCAGCTCCGCGGCACGGGCGATCCGGCGCAGCTCGGGTTTCGTGAGGTGTCCGATGGGGAAGCGGGCCGCGCGGATCTGCTCCTGGTTGAGCAGGGCGAGGAAGTAGGACTGGTCCTTGTTCTTGTCTGCGCCTTCGCGGAGGTCCCACAAGGCCCCCTCCGGTGCCGCCGACCGTCGGGCATAGTGCCCCGTCGCCACCGCGGCATAGCCGTGGTCCCGGGCCCACTGGAGGAACACCCCGAACTTGATCTCGCGGTTGCACATGATGTCCGGATTCGGTGTGAGGCCCCGTGCGTACCCGTCGAGCAGGTAGGCCACGACCTTCTCGCGGTACTCGCGCATCAGGTTCACGACCTCGAAGCCGATCCCGATTCGGTCCGCTACCGCCCGGGCGTCGACGATGTCCTGCTGCCATGGACATTCGCCGATCACGTTGTCCTCGTTGATCCAGTTCTTCATGTAGGCCGCGTGCACGTCATGCCCCTGCTCCCTGAGCAGGAGTGCGGCGACTGAGCTGTCGACGCCACCCGAGAGGGCGACGAGGATCTTTTCGCGGGCGGGCATGGAAGCCGACGAAGTGAAGGCGAAACTGAAAGTGAGTGAAGGGTGAAAGCGAGGGCGCCCGTTCAATCTTCTGCGGGCGAGGCAAACCGAGCACGGCAAAATAGCGTCCATCCCCGGAACGCGCATTCCGCTTTCACCTGCCCTCCGCCAGCGCGGCCGAGTTCCAGCTTGTGCCACCGCCGGCCCGGCAAATGCTAACACCCCCTTCCATGGCGCCTCGGCAGCACCCGATTTCCCAGGCCTGGCTTGAGTCTCCAACCTCTGGCGTGATCGAGCTTCGTCACGATTGGCGGGCCCGCCACCCGCCGCCGCTTGCGATCTGCCGCGAGGACGTATGCATGGTAATGGCCCAGCTCGCACCGCTGCCCGAGGCCGTGTTCGGACGCGAGAGTGGCTACTTTGTGAACGCCGCGGGAGAGGCCTGCTTTTTCGTGGTCCTTGGCCGTCATCCGGAACTCGATCCGGCCCACGATGCCGTGTATCTCGCCGGCGATTTCAACAGCTGGGCCCAGGCGATCGGGCGGGAGGAGTGGTGCCTTGTGCCGGGCGTGGTCGGCGGCGAGCCTGCTTTGGTCTGGTCGGGCCGGGCTGATCGCTTCCAGACCGAGCATCGCTTCAAGTTTGCGACCGCCCGCGGTCAATGGCTGCCGGTGCCGTCCGGCGCGCCGAACGAGGTGCGCGACGAGTCAGGCAACGTGAACCGCCTTTTCGATGCCACACGCACCGGCCGCCACCTCTTCGGGTTCAAGTTGGCAGAGCCGCTCGACCTCACCCAATCGTGGACCGTAGGGTGGGGGGACGAGCACCAGTCGCTCGTACCCCTACGTCCGGGCGCCTTCTTCTATGACCTCGCGACGGAACTGGCGCTCGGCGCGCTCGTGGAGGACGAGGTGACGGTTTTCCGGCTTTTCGCCCCCCGTGCGCAGCGAGTCGAGTTGGCGCTCTGCGAAGAACTGGCCGGTGTGGCGTTGCCGCACCGGTACGTGTTGGAGCGGCGCGAGGAGGCCGACGGCGCGTGGCGGGGAGCTTGGGAGATCGCGCTCGATGGCAACCTGCACGGGTGGTTCTATTGGTATTCTGTTGCGGGCCCAGTTGGACCTCACGGCGGATATCGTCCCGAGCTCCGCATTCTCGATCCTTATGCGTTGGCCGCGGTCGATCGCGATGGACCAGGAATCGTGCTCGATCGCGCTCGGATCGGGTCGGGTGACCGGTCCTTCCGCACCCCGGCATGGCAGGACCTCGTCATCGCCGAGGCCCATGTGCGCGATCTCACGGCGAAGGCTCCGCTGGACCTTAGCGATGCCGAGCGACTCGGTTTCACCGGTCTGACGAAATGGGTCGAGAGTCCCGACTTCTACCTCGCTCAACTCGGAGTAAACGCGGTGGAACTCCAGCCCGTGCAGGAGTTCGATAACCAGACTCGCGGCGAGTACCATTGGGGTTACATGACCAACAACTACTTCGCCCCGGAAGGCAGCTATAGCCTCGATCCCGCGCGGGCCTCGGGCGTCCGGGAGTTGCAGGACCTCGTGCGGGCGCTACACCGGCGCGGCCTTGCGGTGATTCTGGATGTCGTCTACAACCACGTCGGCGAGCCGGCGCACCTCATGCTGATCGATCGGCTCTACTATTTTGAGGTCGACAGTCTCGGCCAGCTCACGAACTGGAGCGGCTGTGGCAACGACGTGCGCTGCCGTTCGGCGATGGCCCGGCGGTTGATCGCCGACAGCTTGATTCACTTGGTGGAGGCCTACGGTGTGGATGGCTTCCGTTTTGATCTCGCCGAACTGATCGGCCGCGATGTGCTGGTGGACCTCGAGCGCCGGCTAAAGCAGGTAAAGCCCGACATTATCCTCATTGCTGAGCCGTGGAGCTTCCGCGGCCACATCGCCGGCGCCCTGCGCGACACTGGTTACGCTTCGTGGAACGACGGCTACCGATATTTCGTGCGCGATTACGTCCGCGGCGGCGCCAGCCGTGAACAGTTCGAATATTTCCTTCGGGGTTCTCCTTGGTACTTCGCCAAGTGGCCGGCCCAGACGGTGAACTACGTGGAGTCGCATGACGACCGCACCTGGATCGACCAAATCACCGAAAACGCCGACGGCAGCGGCCAGGCTCCCACCGAGAACGATCGCCGTCGCACCCACCTCATGGCGGCGATCCTGTTCGCGTCCATCGGTATCCCGATGCTCGCCGCAGGGCAGGACTTCCTGCGCTCCAAGCAGGGTGTAAACAACACCTACCTGCGGGGCGATCTGAACGCACTTGATTACCGGAGGCTGCACCGTTTCCCGGGAACCCATGCCTACTTCGCCGCGTGGATCGCCTTCCGTCGCAGTGAGGGCGGCCGGCTGCTCCGGCAATACGACCGATCGGCGGACGGTTTTTTCCAGTTCTTTTTTGCGCCCGACTCCACAGCGGCAGCCGTGGTTTATAATGCCGACCGATCGCAGGGCGGACAGCAGTTGCTATTCGCTGTGAACCCGACCTACCGCGAGGTGAGTATCCCGCTCGACGACGTCACCGCCGCCGGTCACTGGCGCCAGTTGGCTGACGCCGATGTCTTTCGCGGGCTCGAGGGCCCCGGTGCCCGCCAGCACGTTGAACGCGAGCTTTTCCTGCCGGCTTTGGGCTGCGGCCTCTGGTCCTGGGATGGCGGCTGAGGGTTTTGGCACGAAACCGGCATGATTTGGTGCAGGGGCGACTATTCATTTTTCGCCCGCCAAATCGCTTGCATCCCCGTTCTCGGGGTGTTGAGTCATCGGTCTCTGCGCTCGCGCAGGTCACCAGTCATCCAGCAACCAAACACACACATCCGGAGAGCCCCCCATGGCAGTCAAAGTCGCTATCAATGGTTTCGGCCGCATCGGCCGCCTCGTCTTCCGCGCCCTTGTTGAGCAGGGCCTGCTCGGTACCACCTTCGAGGTGGTCGCCGTCGGCGACATCGTTCCCGCCGACAACCTGGCCTACCTGCTGAAGTACGACTCCACCCAGGGGAAGTTTGCCGGCACCGTTGGCTCCAAGAAGTCCTCGCCCGACAAGGCCGAGGATGACGTGCTCATCGTCAACGGCCACGACATCAAGGTCGTGAGCGCCAAGACCCCTGCGGAACTTCCCTGGGGCGCCCTCGGCGTCCAGCTCGTGATCGAGTCGACCGGCCTCTTCACCGAGGCCGAGAAGGCCAAGGGTCACCTGGTGGCCGGCGCTAAGAAGGTCATCATCTCTGCCCCGGCCAAGGGCGAGGACATCACCGTCGTCATGGGTGTGAACGACGATAAGCTCGACCTCAGCAAGCACAGCATCATCTCCAACGCGTCCTGCACCACGAACTGTCTGGCGCCGCTCGTGCACGTGCTCCTCAAGGAGGGCTTCGGCATCGAGGAAGGCCTCATGACCACCATCCACTCCTACACCGCGACCCAGAAGACGGTCGACGGTCCCTCGAAGAAGGACTGGAAGGGCGGGCGTTCCGCCGCAATCAACATCATCCCTGCCGCGACCGGCGCCGCCAAGGCCACCGCGCTCGTGTGCCCGGAGGTCAAGGGCAAGCTCACCGGCATGTCCTTCCGCGTGCCGACTCCGACTGTCTCGGTGGTCGACCTCACCGTGAAGACCGTGAAGGCCACCAGCTACAAGGAGATCTGCGAGGCGATGAAGCGCGCCAGCGAGACCTACCTCAAGGGCATCCTCGCCTACACCGGCGACGAGGTCGTCTCGACCGACTTCATCCACGACAAGAACTCGTCGATCTTCGACGCCGGCTCCGGCATCGAGCTCAACCCGAAGTTCTTCAAGCTCGTCTCGTGGTACGACAACGAGTGGGGCTACAGCAACCGCGTCGTCGACCTGACCAAGAAGATCGCGGCCAAGCTCTGATTGCCGATCCCTTAACCACGGAAATCACCGAGAACACGGAACGAAATACTTCCGTGTGATCCGGGGGTTCCGTGGTTAATTTTTTGGAGGAATTCCCATGCCCAAATTCAAGTCCATTCGCGAACTCGGCCTCGCCGGCAAACGCGTCTTCATCCGCGTCGACTTCAACGTCCCGCAGGACAAGGCCACCGGAGCAATCACGAACAACGCCCGCATCGTCGCCGCCCTGCCAACCATCCAGTACGCCCTGGCGCAGGGCGCGGCGGTCGTGCTGGCCAGCCATCTCGGCCGGCCGGATGGCAAGCGGATCGCCAAGTTCTCGCTCAAGCCCGTCGCCGACGAACTGGCGAAGCTGCTCGGGAAGCCCGTGACGTTCCTCGATGATTGCGTCGGCCCCGCCGTGGAGGCCGCCTGCGCCCCCGGTCGGCTCAAGGCTGGCGACGTCGTGCTGCTCGAGAACTTGCGCTTCCACCTCGAGGAGGAGGGTAAGGTGAAGGAAAAGCAGGCCGACGGCACCGAGAAGTCGGTCAAGGCCGACCCGAAGAACGTCGAGGCCTTCCGCGCCTCGCTTTCCCGGCTCGCCGACGTCTATGTGAACGACGCCTTCGGCACGGCCCATCGCGCGCACAGCTCGATGGTTGGCGTGCTGCTCAAAGACAAGGCGGCTGGCTTCCTGATGGAGGCCGAGCTCAATGCCTTCGCCAAGGTGATCGATGCCCCGGCTCGCCCGCTGCTCGCCATCCTCGGCGGCGCGAAGATCGCCGACAAGATTCCGCTCATCAACAACCTGCTCGAGAAATCCGACGAAATCATCATCGGCGGCGGCATGTCCTTTACGTTCAAGAAGGTCCTCGGGAACATGGAAATCGGCACCAGCCTCTTCGACCCCGAGGGTGCGAAGATCGCGAAGGAGCTTTTCGACAAGGCGAAGGCCAAGGGCGTGAAGATCACGCTGCCGGTCGATTTCATCACCGCCGACCGTTTCCCCGGCTCACCCGAGGAAATCGCGGCCGTGAAGACTGGCGTGGCGGACGATCAGGCCGGCATCCCGGCCGGCTGGATGGGTCTCGATGCCGGCCCCAAGTCGCGCGACCTGTTTGCCCAAGTCATCGGCCGGGCCCGGACGATCATCTGGAACGGCCCCCCGGGCGTGTTCGAGGTCGAGAAATTTGCCGAGGGCACCAAGGCCATGGCCGCCGCGTTCGCGTTAGCCACCTCCAAGGGCGCGGTCACGGTGGTCGGCGGCGGCGACACCGCCACGGCCGCCAAGAAATGCAAGATCGTCGACAAGGTTACCCATTGCTCTACCGTCGGCGGCGCCAGCCTCGAACTCCTCGAAGGCAAGGTTCTCCCCGGCGTGGCCTTCCTTGAAACCTAATCAAGAAATCAGGAACTCAGCCGAAAGAGGAATAGGCTTCCTGATTTCCTGAGTTCCCGATTCAAGGTACCCTTACTCTCAACATGATCCTCCGCAAAAAACTCATCGCTGGTAACTGGAAGATGAACAAGACGCCGGCCGAGGCGCTCGCCCTCGCGCAGGAGATCGCCGTCGCGGTCGGCAAGCAGCCCGACGTCGACGTCGTGATCTGCCCGCCGTTCACCGCGCTCACGACCGTCGCCCCCGTTCTCGACGGCACGCTCGTCAAGCTCGGTGCCCAGAACATGCACCCCGAGGCGAGCGGCGCCTTCACCGGCGAGATCTCTGCCCCGATGTTGCGGGCGTTCTTCGCCACGCACGTCATCCTTGGCCACAGCGAGCGCCGCAGTTACTTCGGCGAGACCGACGCTTTTATCAACCAGAAGGTCCTTGCCGCCTTCAAGAACCAGCTCCGGCCCATCCTCTGTGTCGGTGAGACGCTCGCCGAGCGCGAGTCCGGCAGCACGCTCAAGGTCGTGCAGACCCAGACCGAGAAGGGCCTTGAGGGTGTCTCCAAGGACCAGGCCCCCGGCCTGATCGTCGCCTACGAGCCCGTCTGGGCGATCGGTACCGGAAAGGTGGCCACAACCGAGCAGGCGCAGGAGGTGCACGCCTTCATCCGCGACCTTCTCACCAAACTCTTTGGCGAGGCCGCCGCGCAGAAGGTCCGCATTCTCTACGGCGGGTCGATGAAGCCGGCCAATGCCCCCGAGCTGCTCGCCCAGAAGGATATCGACGGCGGCCTCATCGGCGGCGCCAGCCTCGAGTCCCGCAGCTTCACCGAGCTCGTCAAGACTGCCGCCGCGGCAAAGTAAGGGCCGTTGCCTTTGTCATCCACTAGGGGGGCTGATTCCCAGCTGCCCTTTTTTCATGCCTGGGCCGCGTCAGTCGAAGATCGGGAAGAAGGTGTTGAACGCCTTCTCGCAGAAATGACCCGGGTCGTTGAACCGTCGGTTCCGGTCCAGGCCGTCGATCGCCTGCATTTCCTCCACGGTTAGCGTGAAGTCGCCCAGGGCCAGGTTCTCGGCGAGCCGGGTGGGGGACTGTGTCTTCGGGATGACGACGCAGCCGCGTTGCACGCCCCATCGCAGCACGACCTGCGCCGGTGTCCGGCCATGCGCGGCGGCGATGCGAGTGACGACGGGGTCCACCAGCACCGACTCGTTCGCCAGCGCCATGCCAAGCGGCAGGTAGGACGGAGCGCCGAGCGGGGAGAAGGCCGTGACCGCGATTCGCTCCTGCTGGCAGTACCGCAGCTGGCGCGGCTGCACGAGGTACGGGTGCATCTCCAGCTGGTGGACGGCCGGGCGGATCGAGCACTGCGCGAGCAGGTCGCGGAGCATCGAGATATTCAGGTTGCACACGCCGATGCGCTTCACGAGGCCGGCGCGCTGCAGCTCCTCCATCGCGCCCCATGTCTCGCGGTACGGCACGTCGATCGGCTTCATCGCCGGCTGCGCGGCCTTTGGGTCGTGGAACCACTCGGGCGGGTAGCGGACATCGAATGGCACGAACGCCAGCGCAATCGGGAAGTGGACCAGATATAGGTCGAGCACCTCGAGCCCGAGGTCTTTGAGCGAGCGCTCGCAGGCGGCCCGGACATGCTTCGGCTCGTGGTAGGTGTTCCAGAGCTTCGAGGTCACCCAGAGTTCGTCGCGACGGCACAGCTTGTCCCGCAGCGCCGTGGCGATGCCGGCCCCCACCGCGCGCTCGTTGCCGTAGTCGCAGGCGCAGTCGAGGTGACGGTACCCCGCGCCGATCGCGGCCTGCACGAGCCCTGGGGCCTGGGGCTTCGGGAGTTTCCAGGTGCCGAGGCCGACGGCCGGAAAGAGACCTCGGTCAGGGAGGGCGATTGCGCGAGGAGAGGAGAAGGCCGGGGTAGACACGCCGCCAGATTGCTTCCGGGAACGCCCTTGGGAAGCCCGAATCGGGCGGGGCCGAAATCTTAGGATCCGGGCAGTTTACACGCCCATTGCGGGAAGAGCACCGCACGGGTTTAGGCTACAATCCGGGCCGATGCTGGGTATTCTCTCCCGGCCAAACCCCACTGCTTTCCCTAAGATGCATGCCCGCGCCCCGGATGGCCCGGACGGCACTGTGACCCTACATGAAAATGAACCCGACCTCACTGCTCCGCGCCCTTGTCGCCCCGTTCGCCTTGGGTCTGCTCGTTCCCGCCGCCTCGGCTGCTGCCGCGCCGGCGAAGCCTCGCGTTGTTATCACGCAGGATCCCGAGCTGGACGACGTCAATACGGTCATCCGCGCCCTGCTTTATACCGCGGACTTCAAGCTCGAGGGACTCATCTACGCGAGCGCCAACATCCACTGGAAGGGCGATGGCAAGGGGACCACCCAGTACAACCAGGGCCGTGGCCAGCAGACTTCCCATCGTTGGCCGGTGGGCCATGACAAGTGGATCGACGAACTCGTGGACGGTTATGAAAAGGTTTACGCGAACCTCAAGGTCCACAACCAAGCCTACCCGACTCCGGCCGAGGTGCGGTCGAAGGTTAAATGGGGCAACGTCGAGTTCGGTGGCGACTACTCGAAGGACACCGACGGCTCCAACCTCATCAAGTCGCTCCTGCTGGTCAATATCCCCGGCCCGGTCTTCGTTACCGCCGGCGGCGGACAAAGCACGATCGCCCGTGCGCTCAAGTCGATCTACGACCAGTATTCTAAAACTCCGCAGTGGGCTTCGGTCCAGGACAAGGTCTCGAAGAAGCTGGTGATCATTCCGTGGGGTGATCAAGACGGGGTCAACGCCCGCTACATCCGTCCGAACTGGCCCGGCGTACAGACCTGGACCCTCGCGATGATCAGCTTCGGCTATGGTGCCGCGCGGTCGCATACGCCGGAGAATCAGGTTCTGCTCGGCTCCGCCTGGACCCAGGAGAATATCTCCAGCCGCGGCGTGCTCGGCGGGATGTACCGCGTCTGGGGCGACGGCAAAGGCATGGCGGCGGGTGACGTGGAGGATTATTTCGGCTTCTCGGGCCTCACCTCCGAGCAGCTCACGGCGATGGGCTTCCGCGTCTGGACTCCGCCCGGCGAGAAGGGCTCCTTCATCAGCGAGGGCGACACACCGACCTTCATGAACCTGCTGGATAATGGCCTCCGCGCCTACGAGTCCGATGGCTCGTGGGGCGGGTGGGGTGGCCGGCGCAACGCCGCCGGAGGCGGCGCGGGTGGTGGTGGTGGCCGCGGCGGCGCGGCGGGGTCGGCCCCTCCCCGCGAGCCCCGGCTCGCCCCCCCGCTGGGGCCCGCCCGGAGGTTGGGGCGCGCGCACTTCGACAGGCGCCCACCCCCCCCAGACCCCGG
>OMJT01000187.1 GCA_900299415.1 Opitutales bacterium | reverse complement strand
TCTCTTCGGTGCTGAATCGTTTTCCTTTCATGATCTGAGTCCTTTCTGTTGGACCCAGACCTAACCTTCAAGCGGCTCGAATTTCCGGAATCACGTCAGGCTGGCACTGCCCATGGTCGCCGCTTGGAAGCTCTCGTCCTTGGCTTCCTCGATCTCAAATGGGTTCATCCGAACCACATCCGAACCGGTATTGGCCTGGGCCGCGGCACTCGGTGCCGGAGCCGTCTGCGCCCGGGCGGCCGGGGCGGCGGCCAACGGGAGGAGGAGCGCGCACAAAGTGGGGATCAGGATATCGCGACGTTGGGCAAACCGGAACGCATCGCGCCCCTGGCGGGCACCACGCGGAAATGAGGACAGTTCGATTTTCATGGCTTGTGGTAACAAGTGAGGTTTGGTTGCAGCACAAGCGGGCTCCGCGTAGAACGGGGCACGGCCACTCCACAGGGGTGTCGGGGTTTACCCGCCCATCCTAGCGATTCAGGGGCTGCATCTCTTCCCGGAATGCCGTCAAATTCTGCTCAAAAGCTAAGGTTTTGACCCTTGTTTCCCCGCCGAAACCGGCGAGTGTCACCTCACCCCGCTGCCGTGCGCCAGCCCACCCCCAGACTCCCTGCCGCGACCACAGCCGGCTCCGACCGGCCGGCGTGTTTCGATCCGGATCGGCCCGAGTTCGCCCCCTATGGGCTGAGCTGCGTGCGTTGGTCCCCGACGCGGATGCGCCGGCCCGACCGACATAACGAGATCGAACTCAACTGCCTGCACGCGGGCTCAGTGACTTATCTCTTCGGCGGACAGCGGGTCCGGCTCAAGGCGGGTAGCCTCGGCGTGTTTTGGGCCGCCATCCCTCACCAGATCGTGGCCTACGATCCCCATACGGAGTACCACGTCGTCACGGTACCATTGGGATGGTTTCTCAATTGCCAGTTGCCGGAGGCATTCGTGCAGGGACTCATGCAGGGGCGGTTCCTCAGCTCCACCGACCGACAGCACGTGGGTCAGGCCGGGGCGCTCTTCCCCGCTTGGGAGCGCGACCTGGCGGGAGGCGGAGGCGCCCTCCGGCGCGCCGTGCTGCTTGAGATCGAGGCCTGTCTGCTCCGGCTCGCGCTCGGACTCGGCGAGGGCCACCCGCCCGGTCCGCGGGCCAGCGCGGCGCCCGGGACCATGGGCAAGGTCGAGCAGATGGCCGGGCTCATCGCCCTGCGCTACACCGAGCCCCTCATGGCGAAGGACATCGCCGATGCCGTCGGCCTGCACCCCAACTATGCCATGAACCTTTTCCACAAGGTCTTTGGCGACACGCTCGTGAGCTACATCACGCGGCACCGCATCTCGCACGCGCAGCGGCTGCTCGTCACGACCGACATGAAGATCGTGGACCTCGCGATCGCCTCCGGCTTCGGCTCGCTCAGCCGCTTCAACGACGCCTTCCGCCATGCCTGTGGCTGCTCGCCGCGGGACTATCGGGCAAATTTACCCGCGCCCCCGGACGGGGCGTGAGTCCACCCGGTCACGCGACGGGCTAAATTCTCCCCTCGCAGTGCGATTCGGTGAAAGATCGGGACGGTTTTCTTCGTTTAAAGGCGGCATGGACCATCCTGTCGTCACGGAACCCGACCCCGGCAACCGCCTCCGCGACACCACGCGCGGCGAACGCCCCCAGGAACGCCTTGCCCGCCTCGGGCCGGCGGCCCTGAGCGACACCGAGCTGCTGGCCATGCTGGTACGCAGCGGCACGCACGGGCAGGACGTCATCAGCCTCGCCTCGCGCCTCATGAACGAGGCCGGCTCGCTCGCCGGCCTCGTAGCATGGCGCGAGGCCGACTTCCGCCGCATTCGCGGCCTCGGGCCGGTGAAGGCGCTCCAACTGGTCGCCGTCCTCGAACTCGCGCGTCGGGTGTTCGTGCAGCAGGGCGGCGAGACGCCCCTGCTCAACCGCCCCGACCGGATGGTCGCGTACCTCCAGCCCTTCGCGCGCGGGCTGCAGGTGGAGAAATTCTGGGTCCTCTGCGTGAACCGGAAGCTCCGCCTGCTGCGGCGCATCGAGATCAGCTCCGGCACGGCCACCGCGGCGCTGGTCCATCCCCGGGAGGTGTTCCGCGAGGCCGTGCTTGAGGCCGCCACCGGCGTGATCTGCGCGCACAACCACCCGAGCGGCGACCCGGCGCCGAGCCAGGCCGATTTCTCCGTGACCCGCCAGTTGCGCGAGGCCGCGCGGACCCTCGACATCGAGCTGGTCGACCACCTGATCATCGGTCAGCCCGGGCACGACCCGGCCGGTCTGGGTTTTTACAGTTTCCGCGCCGCGGGACTGATCTGAGACCGGTCCACCGACTGCGTTTTGGTCGCCTAAGCCGCCTCTGCTGTCATCCCGCCCCATCCCACCATGTCGATCCGGCTCGCGGCGCTCGTTCAGAGCAGCGGCGCGAGCAAGCGGCAGCATTCCTCGAGGACCGTCTGGCCGAAGCCCAGCGACCGGCGCCGGGTGGGCGCGGGCTTGCTCGAGGCCAGCAGGCCGGCCGCCCAGGAGCGCATGGCCAGCACCTCGGGACGCGAGTAAACGAAGAGGCCGATCTCGAAGTTCACGAAGAGGCTCCGCAGGTCGAGGTTGGCCGAGCCGAGCAGACCGATGCGGTCATCCACGATCACGGCCTTGCTGTGCATCATGCCCGGGCCGAAGAGGCGCACATCTGCGCCCGCCGACTGCAGCTCACGCACGAAATGCCGCCGGGCGTAGTCCGTCACGGGGTGATTCGACTTCTCTGGCACGATCAGCGTCACATCGCAGCCGGCCCGCGCCTTCACGATCAGGGAGCGGAACAGCACCTCGTCCGGAATGAAATATGGGGTCACGATCACGATGCTGCGCTCCGCCTCCTGGACCATCGAAATGATGCCCTCGTAGAGCGCGTCGCCCGCACAGTCCGGGCCGCTGGCCACGACCTGCACCTCGGCGTCGCCCTCCTGGCGAACCGCCCCGGGTAGGGCCTCGGCGCGGAGCTGGTCCATCGACTGGTCGGTGGCAAACGACCAATCGGCCAAGAACACGTCGTTGAGCAGCGTGGCCGAGGGCCCACTCACCACCGCGCCGAAGTCGCGCCAGCGTTTCCGCAGCGGCGTCGGCCCGAGGTACTCGCGGGCGAGGTTGTGCCCGCCGAGGAAGGCCGTGTGCTGGTCGAAGATCGCCAGCTTGCGGTGGTTGCGCAGGTTCGCGCTGTGGCGCATTGAGGAGAACGGCAGCACCGGCATGAACACCGCCACCTCGCCGCCCGCGTGACGGATCGGGTCGACGAAACCTCGGCTGGAAAAGAGGCAGCCGACGGCGTCCAGCAGCAGCCGGACCCGCACGCCCGCGCGCGCCCGTTCCGCGAGCAGCCTCACGAGGCGGCGGCCGGTGTCGTCTCGCCCGAGGATGAAGGTCGTGATGTGGATGGAATGCTTGGCCTCGCGGATGCCCTGCTCGAGGACGGCGTAGGCCTCCTCTCCCGTCGCGACGAGCCGGAGCTCGTTGCAGCCGATCACCGGACAGGTGGAGATCGAGTTGATCGTCTGCGCGGTCGGTGTCGCGGTGGCCTCCGAGTGGCAGGCCACCACGCCCGCCACGGCGGGCAGCACGCGGGATTTCCGCTTCATCAGCCGCCGGAGCTTGCGGCCACCGAAGAGCAGGAAGAGCGGCACCGCCACGTACGGGATCAGCACGATGCCGAGCAGCCAGGCGAAGGTGTTGCCGGGCTGCCGGCGCTCGCTGAACAGGCGCGCGAAGGCAAAGAGGGCCAACAGGACGCCGACGACCGTGAGGAAGTGCTCGAGGATCGTCAGGGCAACGGTGGACATGGCGTAGGCCTGAATCTGGAGCGACGCGCCCCCGGCGCAAGACTGGCGCCGGTGAGAGTCTGCGGCTGGCTTGCCGGGTCGTAGCCCGCTCCGGGGTCGTCGGCCCGCCTTCACCCGCTATTCGCGGGTTACGGCGCGGCAGTCTTCGCCAGTGCTATCGCGCTGGGCGAAGACTGGTGGTAGGACCTGGATTCGAACCAGGGAAGGCGTAAGCCAGCAGATTTACAGTCTGCCCTCGTTGGCCACTTGAGTATCCTACCGCTCCAAAAGGGGCAAAAATTCTCGACTCACTCCCGCGAACTCAAGGCTTTTTTCAAACCCTGAGCGGCAAGTCACGGACGCGCCTGGCGTGGGCTCAGAACAGCTCCTCGGCCTTGAAGAACCGCTTCAGCTCCGCCTGGGCGTTCTCGTCGCTGTCCGAGGCGTGGACCATATTGCGCATCATATCCGTGCCGAAGTCGCCGCGGATCGTGCCCTTCGGGGCCTTGCGGGAATCGGTCGGCCCCAACAGCTCGCGCACGCGGGCCACGACGTTGTCGCCCTCCAGCGCGGCAATGATGACCGGGCTGGACTGCATGAAGGCCTCGATCTCGGGATAAAAGGGCTTCGACGCCACATGGGCATAATGCTCGCGGAGGACCGACGAAGCGAGCCGGGCCATCCTGCAGCCGACCACCGAGAAACCAGCCTGCTCGAAGCGGCGGAGGATCTCGCCGGCGAGGCGCTTTTGCATGCAGTCGGGTTTGAGGATGACGAGGGTTCGTGGCATAGGAAGCCGCGACGATAGGGCGGACCCCCGCCTTGGAAAGCTCGTTTTTGTCCCGGAACCGTTGGCGTTTTTTCACCAAGCATTTGAGGGAATGTCACTTATTGCGGACATCCCCCAGGGCCGGCCGCGCCGCAACTCCACGATTGCCGCCGTCGGGATGCAAGATAGGCATGGTATCGTGAAGTCCGTCGCGCGATTCCTGGCCCTCTTCCTGGCCCTGACCGGGCCGGCCTTGGCCCAGGTCATTGCCGACCGCACCACCCTCAACTCGCTCGTCGGGGCCAGCGGCAAGACCGTCGATTTCGAATCCTATTCCGTCGCGAGCGGCGGCGCCATCGTGCTCTCGTCCGTCTCGACCTTGGATTCCACCACGGTGGTCAACAGCCAGGGGCCCAACCTCGTCCCCGCGGGAGTTTCGTTCACTTTCAACAGCGGCTTCAACCTGCAGTGGAACGGGAGTTCCTATTACAAGTCGCCTTCGCGGGAAATTCTCTCGAACCAGAATCCCCTCCAGATCTCCTTCACCGTCGCGGCCAAGGCCTTCGGCGTCGATCTCCGCGCCTATGCCGGCTATCCCGCCACGGCGACCGTCACGGTTTATGCGGCAGACAACTCCACGGTGCTGTCGACGACAACCAACCTCTCGCTAAATACCTCCGGTGTCCCGATCTTTTTCGGCTACCAGTCCGCCGCCGGCATCGGCCGCGTTGTCCTCACCAACAGCGGCCAGAGCTGGAGCCCCATCATCGACAACCTGACATTCTCCACGATCACCGAGCCGCCCATCGCCTTGCTGCTCGGCGGCTAGATCGGCCTGCTGGGACTGTGGCGGCAACGAAGCCGATTCGCCCGCTGAGGGTTACCGGCCGGCAAAAGAGGTGATCCGAGGTGGGCCGGAGCCCTCACTCGGCGGGCTCCGTTCTCAGGCTACGCCACGCCGCCAGCGCCGCCGCGCGGGCCTCGGCGTGGTCCACGATCGGGACCGAATATTTCCCGCCCAAGGTCAATCCCGCCTCCGCGAGGGCCGAAGCCGGCGCCTCCCAGGGGGCATGGATGAACTCCGCGGGAAGCTTCGCCAGCTCCGGCACCCAGTGACGCACGTAAGTGCCGTCGGGATCGAACTTCCGTCCCTGCAGCACGGGGGCGAACACCCGGAAATACGGCGCGGCGTCGGCGCCGCAACCCGCGGTCCATTGCCAGCCGAGCGTGTTCGAGGCGAGATCCGCGTCGACCAACGTGTCCCAGAACCACTCCGCGCCGCTCGTCCAGGGCAGGCGCAGGTGCTTCACCAGGAACGAGGCCACGATCATCCGCACGCGGTTGTGCATCCAGCCCGTGTGCCAGAGCTGACGCATCCCGGCGTCCACGATCGGGTACCCGGTGCGGCCGCGCCGCCACGCCTGGAGCCGACGACCGCCGGGATCCTCCGCCCACGGGAAACGCGCAAACTCCGCCCGCAGCGGCTCCGCCGGCGTGTGCGGGAAATGGAAGAGCTGGTGGTACGCAAACTCCCGCCAGCCGACCTCGGCGAGGAAAACCTGCGCGCCCTTGCCGGGTGGGAACACCCCGCGAGCCTTCCCCGCCGCCCGCACCGCGGCCCAGATCTGGCGTGGGCTGAGTTCACCGAAATGCAGCGCCGGGGAGAGTCCCGAGGTGCCGGCCGTCGCCGGTGTGTCCCGCTGGTCGGCGTAGTCCGCCATCGCGCCGGCCACGAACCGCTTCAACCGTTCCCGCGCCGCGGCCTCGCCGGGCTGCCAGGCCGCGGCGATGCCCGCGTCCCACCGGATCCGCGGAAGCAGGCTGAGTTCCGCCAGCGCCAGCGATCCCGGCCAGCGCGCCGGAGCCAGGATCGATCCTGCAGGGGCACGCCCAGGCTCGGTCACGGGCAAGGTCAGGCAGTGACGCCAGTACGGCGTGAACACCTTGAACGGACCTCCCTCGCGGTTCTTCACCTCGTGGGGTTCGAAAAGCAGCGCGCTGTTCCAGCTCCTCGTCTCCACGCCGGCCGCGGTGAGCGCCGCCTTCAGGGCCGTGTCGCGCGCGATCGCCGCCGGTTCATAGCGCCGGTTCCAGAAAACCGCGCTGGCCCCGGTGGCGGTCTGCAGCGCGGGAATGATCTCCGCCGCCGGGCCGCGGGCCAGGAGCAGGCGCGAGCCCTTCTCCCGCAGCGCCGCGTCGAGTGCCGCCAGCGAATGATGCAGCCACCAGCGCGACGCCCCGCCCGGCGCCCAGCGGCCCTCCGCCGCGTCGTCGAGCACATACACCGGCACCACCGGTCCGCCGCGCGCCACCGCGGCATTCAGCGCCGGGTTGTCCTGCAGGCGCAGGTCCTGCCGGAACCAGAGCAAGGTCGGTGAAACAGCCACGCCCCTAGGGAGGCGGTCGGCCCGGCGGATGCAAGCCGGCGTTGCCGCCTAGAGCTTCTTCGGGTCCAGCACCACGTGCTTGATGTGCTGGCGATTCCAGGTGTACGTGACGTGCACCAGACCGTCCGAGGTCTGGATCACCGCCGGATAGGCGTAGCCGTTGCCGATGGGTTCCGACTCGAGCGTGAGCACCCGTTTCCAGGTGACGCCATCGGTCGAGATCCCGATATCGAGCGGGTACCGAAGTCCCTTGGTCGGGGTTTCGGGCGGCGGGGAGGAATGGTTGTAGACCAGGAGCTGGCGGCCGTCCTTGAGCGTCACCGCGTCGGTGCCGGAATTCGGATTGGGCAGCGTGGTCTTGGCGAGGGTGCTCCAGGTGCGGCCGTTGTCGCTCGACCAGGTCGTGGCGAGCACACCGTTGCTCGTGCGACAAAGCGCCTGCAGCCGGCCGTCGGCATAGAAGAGCACGCTGGGCTGGATGGCGCTGAGCTTGTCGGCGCCCTTGTCGAGCGGGCCGACGACCTGCCACGTCTTGCCGGCATCGCGCGTCAGCTCGAAGTGCACCTGCCAGCCGTTCGGGCCGCCCTCGGTGCTGGAGGAGGCGAGCCAGGTGCCGTCCTTGAGCACGACGGGCTTGTTCTTGATCGGGCCGAGCACTCCGTCGGGCAGCTTCTGCGGCTTGGTCCAGGTCTTCCCGCCGTCGGCGGAGGTCATCATCATGCCCCACCAGGTGCTGGGCGATGGCCCGACCTTGTAGAACAGCACGAGCGGTCCCTGCGGGGGCTGGAAGAGCACGGGGTTCCACGTCGGCAGGCGCGGGCCCTCGGCCTGGATGCCGTTGGCCACCTCGACGCCGGGGAGCCACTTGCCGCCCTCCCGGCGCGAGACCCAGATGCCCACATCGGGATCACGCTCCTTCGTGCCGCCGAACCACGCGGCCACCAGCCGGCCGGGGGCGACTTCGACGATCGTCGAGGCATGGCACTCGGGATAAGGCGCGCCGTCGTTAATGAAGCAGGAGGACAGGATCGCCGGCGACACGGGCGCGGCGGCCCGGACCTCGGCGGCGAGAAGGAACAGGGCCAGCAGCAGGAGTGATCTCATGAACGGGTTGGGGTTGAGGAAGCTTCTAGCACATCCCGGCGGGCAAATCCAAGCGCCGCGATCAGGAGCAGGGCCGCCGCGCCGAGGTAGATGATCCCGCCGAACGCGATCGCCTCGCTCATGTTGTCGACCTCCTTGGCGTGCCGGCCGTATTGGGTCGCCCAGCCGACCGCCACCGGCCCGAGCGCGCCGCCCCCCCACCCGACCGCGTTCATGATCCCGACCGCCGAGGCGCGGGCCCGGGGCTCGATCACGTCGAAGACCGCGGCGAAGATGTTCGCATCGTAGAGGCCCTTGCACGCGCCGAAGCACGCCATCGCCGCCAGCAGCGTCCCCGTGCTCGTGGTCAGGCCCACGATCGCGACAAACGCCGCCCCGATCAGAAGCCCGCCCGCCTGCACCAGCATGCGTCCGCCGGGAAACCGTTGCGCCAGCCGGTCCGCGAGCAACCCGCCGAGCGGCACGCTGACTGCACTGGCCAGATGGATGAAGACGCTGCCCGACAGGCCCGCGGCGGTCAGGCGGAAGTTAAACTTCTCGACCAGGAAGGTGGGCGTCCAGGTCAGGAAGATCGTCGCCACGAAGTTCGCCCCGAGGAACGCCCCCATCAGCAACAGGGCCGAGGGCCGGCGGAGAATCTCGCGGGCCGTCTCCGCCAGCCCGAGCGGGGGCACCGTCGCGGCCGCCCGGCCTCCGCCGGCTCCCCGGGCTGGCTCGCGCAGGAAGCGGTACAGCACCAGCGCCAGCACCATGCCCAGCCCGCCGAAGAGATAAAACCCCGAGCGCCAGCCGTGCATCTCGGCGAACCACGCCCCCGCCCAGCTGCCGGCGATTGTGCCGGCATACACGCTGGACTGGTGGAACGAGAAGGCCCGCGAGCGCGTCCGGCGATCGTGGTAGTCGCCCACCAGCGACATCGTCGCGGGAAAATAGAACGTTTCCCCGAAGCCCTCAAGCGCCCGGACGGTGATAAACTGCCACAGCGTCCGACACCACCCGGTCGTCATCGCCACCCCGCTCCAGAAGACACACCCGCCGAGAATCAGGTGCCGCCGCGCCACCCGGTCCGCGATGAACCCCGCCACCGGCGCCGCCGCCGCATACACCCAGGCAAACGCCGAGCCGATCAGCCCGAGCTGCACCGGCGTGAAGCCGAACTCCTCCTTCAGCTTCGGGAAGACCGACGAGATCATCTGCCGGTCGGCGTAGTTGAAGAAGCACACGAACCAGAGCATGCCGACGACCGTCCACTTGTAGTGACGGGGCAAGGCGGGACCGGATGGGGATGAACTCGGCATGAATGGGGAAGCCGCCGTAGCGGCGGACTTAAGGGGCGGGGAACGCTCAACGCTCAACATTCAACGTTCAACGCTCAAGTGCCCATATTTGAGCGTTGAGAGTTAGGCGTTGAACGTTGAGCGTTCCTCCAACTCCCATGCCCACTCCGACCATTTCCGCGTTTCTTACCGAGTTGCTCGCCGCCCGCTCGCCCTCCGGCTACGAGATGGAGGCCCAGGCCGTGTTCGACCGGCACGTCCAGCCGGCCGCTGATGCCTATGCCAAGGACGCCCTCGGCAACCGGCTCGCCACCCTCAATCCTGCCGGCGACCCCGTGCTCATGCTGGCCGGTCATATCGACGAACTGGGCTTGATCATCACTTACGTGAGCAAGGACGGCTTCCTTTATTTCGACACCATCGGCGGGCACGACCTCAGCGTCATTTCCGGCCGGCGCGTCGTCATCCAAACCGCGCACGGCCCGGTCAAGGGTGTCACCGGCAAGCGCGCCGTCCACCTCATGGACGACGAGGACCGCAAGAAGGTCCCGAAGCGCCACGAGATCTGGATCGACATCGGCGCGTCCTCCAAGACCGATGCCCTCGCCCGCGTCGCGATCGGAGACACGGCGACCTACGACTGCGGCTTCGAGCTGCTGCACGGCTCAATCGGCGTGGCGCGGGCCTTCGACGACAAGGTCGGCGCCTACATCATCGGCGAGACGCTCATCCGGCTCTCCAAGGCCAAGAAAAAGCCCGCCGCCCGGGTCGTCGCTGTCGCCACCACCCAGGAGGAGATCGGCGTGCGCGGCGCCACCACCGCGGCTTACGCGGTCAACCCGCACATCGCGGTCGCGGTCGACGTCGGCCACGCGACCGACCACCCAGACTGCGACCAGCGCCGCTTCGGCGAGACCAAGCTCGGCGGCGGCCCGATCATCTGCCGCGGCGCCAACATCAATCCCAAGGTGTACGAGCGCCTAATCAAGGCCGCGAAAAAGCTCCGCATTCCCTACCAAGTCGAGGCCGAGCCCCGCCCGACGGGCACCGATGCCCGCGCGATCCAGATGGGCCGCGGCGGCGTTGCCACCGGACTCGTCAGCGTGCCGCTCCGCTACATGCACACTCCGAGCGAACTGATCGACCTCAACGATGCCGAGAACTGCGTGAAACTGCTGGTCGAGTTCGCGGCGGGCCTCGAGCGGGGCGATTACGCGCACTGGTGAACGCGACGCCCGCATTTCCCCGGCAGCACACTTGGGCGGCGGTCGGGGCGCTCGTGTTGGCGGGAATCGCGGTCTATGCGAACACGCTGCGCGTCCCGTTCTTCTTCGACGACCGTCTCGCGATCCTGGAGAACCCCACGATCCGCGACCTCTCGGCGCTGGGCCAGGTGCTTTCCCCGCCGGAAAACGGCAGCGGGGTCGCCGGCCGGCCGCTGGTTAATCTCTCCCTCGCACTCAACTACGCAGCCGGAGGCACCAGCGTGTTCGGGTACCATGCGGTCAACCTGCTCCTCCACCTATTGACCGGTCTCACTCTCTTCGGGCTCGTACGCCGCCTCCTGGCCGCTTGGCAACCGGCGGAACCGGCGACTGGCTGGGCCCTCGCCGTGGCCGGACTTTGGCTTGTCCATCCGCTGCAGACCGAGACGGTCACCTGTGTCGTGCAGCGCACCGAGGGAATGCTCGGGCTGTTCTACCTGCTCTCTCTCTACACCGCGGTGCGCGGCGCCACCTCGGCTCGTCCCGGGCGCTGGTACGCCGCCGCGATTGCCGCCGCCTTTGCCGGAATGGCGACAAAGGAAGTGATGGTGACGGTTCCCTTGGTCCTGTTCGTGCTCGACCGCACTTTCCTCGCCGGCTCCTGGAAAGGAGCGTGGCAACAGCGCAAGGGTCTCTACTCCGGGCTGGCCGCGTCATGGCTGTTGCTCGGGTTTCTTCTGTTTGCTTCGGGAGGAAACCGCGGGACCGCGGCGGGTTTCGGACTCGGAGTGACGCCTTGGACCTACGCCCTCACCCAGTGCGAGGCGATCACGACCTACCTCGGTCTCGCCCTTTGGCCGCGGACGCTGGTGGTCGACTACGGCACGGACATTGTCACCCGAGCCACGCAGGTGATCCCGCAAGGGCTCACGGTGCTGGTGCTGGTGGCCGCGACCGCGGTGGCGTTGCGGAGTCGATCCCTTGCCGGATGCTTCGGTGCGTGGTTCTTCATCATCCTCTCGCCCAGTTCGAGTTTTGTCCCGCTGGTCACGCAGACCATCGCCGAGCACAGGATGTCCCTGCCTCTGGCGGCGGTCACGGCGGGCGTCGCCGCCACGCTGCATGCTACGCTCGGCCGCCGCGGGCTGTTCGTCTGCCTTGCTCTCGGCGTCGCGCTCGGAGCCCGCACAGTGGCGCGCAATGCCGACTACCGTAGCGAGGTTTCGATCCTGGAGGCCACAATCGCCCAACGTCCCGCAAACGCCCGGGCCTGGAACAATCTTGGCAACGCACTCGCCCGCGCGGGAAAAACAGACGAGGCCCAGGCGGCCTTGCGGACCGCGCTGCGCCTCAAGCCCGACTTCGCCGCAGCGCACACCAACCTCGGCAATGTCTTCGACCTGCTGCAGCGCTGGCCGGAGTCGGAGGTGGAGATGCGCGAGGCAGTGCGGCTCGAGCCCAACCACACCAAGGCTCGCTTCAACCTCGGCAACGTACTCCTCCGCGTCGGCAAGAACGCCGAGGCCGCGGAGAACCTGCGCGAGGCCGTCCGCCTCGAACCGGGCGACGCCGAGATCCGGCATAACTACGCCGTGGCGCTTGTGCTTGCCGGAAAGAGCGAGGAGGGTTTCGCCGAGTTTCGGGAGAATCTGCGGCGGCACCCGGAATACACCCGTTCCCGGACGGCCCTCCAGCAGCTGGGGGGCATGTAGCCCCGGGAAGATCCCGGTCCGGGGATCGCGCGATTCGTCAAACCAGCGCGTTGGGGGCAACGCGCTCCACCCTCAGGCGGCGTCCTTGGCGGACTCGGCCTTGCCAGCGCGGCGGAGGGTCGGGCGGCGCTTGCCGGCCACGACGGCGGCGTCGATCACGACTTCGGAGATATCCTCGAGCTGGGGCAGCTCGTACATCACCTCGAGCATGATCTTCTCCATGATCGAGCGGAGAGCGCGGGCGCCGGTCTTGAGCTCGATCGCCTTGAGGGCAATGGCCTTGACGGCGTCGGGCGTGAAGCGGAGCTGCACGCCGTCCATCGCGAAGAGTTTGGAGTACTGCTTCACCATCGCGTTCTTCGTCTTGAGGAGGATCTTCTCGAGGTCGGCGACGGCGAGATGGTCGAGCACCGAGACCACCGGCAGGCGGCCGATGAACTCGGGGATCATGCCAAAGCGGATCAGATCTTCCGGTGCGAGCCCGCGCATCAGCTCCTCGGGGGACATCTCCTCCTGCTGGGACTTGATGGAGGCGAAGCCGAGACCACGGCGACCCATACGGCGCTGCACGATGCCGTCGAGGCCGACGAACGCGCCGCCGCAGATAAAGAGGATGTTGGCCGTGTTGATCTGCACGTACTCCTGGTTCGGGTGCTTGCGGCCACCCTGGGGCGGCACGTTGCAAACGGTCCCCTCGAGGATCTTGAGCAATGCCTGCTGCACGCCTTCGCCGGAGACATCGCGGGTGATGGAAACGTTCTCCGTCTTGCGGCCGATCTTGTCGATCTCGTCGATGTAGATGATGCCGCACTCCGCCTTCTTCACGTCGTAGTTCGCGGCCTGCAGCAGGCGCAGGACGACGTTTTCCACGTCCTCGCCAACATAGCCGGCCTCGGTGAGCGTGGTGGCGTCGGAGATCGCAAACGGCACGTCGAGGATGCGCGCCAAGGTGCGGGCAAGCAGCGTCTTGCCTGAGCCGGTCGGGCCCACAAGGAGGATGTTGCTCTTCTCGACCTCAACGTCGTTGAACTCGGGCGTGATTGCCGCCGGGTTCCGCGCCGACTGCGCGTTCTCGAACATCAGGCGCTTGTAATGGTTATAGACCGCGACCGAGAGGACCTTCTTGGCGTGATCCTGGCCGATGACGTACTCGTCGAGGGTCCGTTTGATCTCGGCGGGCTTGGTCAGGCGGATCGCGGGGTTCGCGTCGACCGCCGGCTGCTTCACTTCGCGATCAATGATCGTTTTGCAGACGTTGACGCAGGAGTCGCAAATGTAAACGCCCGGCCCGGCAATGATCTTCTTCACCTCCGCCTGCGACTTGCCGCAAAAGGAGCACAGGGTCATGCGCGAGGATTTGGCCATGGCGGGTGAGGCGAAAAGGCTGCGAATAGCGGGCGGAGTGTCGAGGACAGAGATGACGCCGCCCCGGGGCCCGCCGTAACAAACGTGAAAGGAGGTATACCCCTGATGCGGACGCTCTTGGCTCCGGCGGCGGCAACCAGCGCGTTGGGAGCAACGCGCTCCACCGTCAAGCTGCGCTCGGCACGACCAGCGACTGCGCCTCGCGGGTCGACTCGACCACGTGGTCGACGATACCGTAGTCCTTGGCCTCCTGCGCGCTCATGTAGTAGTCGCGGTCGGAGTCCTTCTCCACCTGATCGGCCGTCTTGCCGGTATGGCGCGAGATCGTGTTGTTGAGCGTCTGGCGCCAACGGAGAATCTCCTTCGCGGCGATGGCGATGTCGGCCGTCTGGCCGCCCGCACCGCCCGAGGGCTGGTGGATCATCACCCGGCTGTTCGGGAGCGCGAAGCGCTTGCCCTTCGTGCCGGCCGCGAGGAGCACCGTGCTCATGCTCGCGGCCATGCCGATGCAGTACGTCTGGATGTCGCACTGCAGGAAATTCATCGTGTCGTAGATCGCCATCCCGCCCGTGACCACGCCGCCGGGTGAGTTGATGTAGAGGAAGATGTCCTTCTTGGCGTCTTCCATCTGCAGGAAGAGCAGCTGAGCGATCACCAGGTTCGCCACCATGTCGTCGATCGGGGTGCCGATGAAGATGATGCGGTCCTTCAGCAGGCGGGAGTAGATGTCCATCGACCGCTCGCCGCGGCCGGTGTTTTCGAGGACGATGGGAACGTAATAGCTCACGAGGTGATGTTGATCAGGCGGGCTGCGGTGCGGAGGGCGTCACCTTAGCCTTGGACACCAGAAAATCAACCGCCTTGTCGAAAAGGATGGACTGCTGGGCGGCGCGGAGCTGCTCGCGGTTGCGGGCAAGTTCCTTGGCGAACTTGTCCGGCTTCTCGTTCGTCCGGGCGGCCTCTCGATAGATGAAGGTGTCGAGATCGCGCTCGGTGACAGAGAGCTTTTCCTCCTCGGCGATGCGCGCGAGCAGGAGCTGCAGCTTCACGCGGCCGTGGGCGGCCTTCTGGGCGCCTTCGACGAGCTGCTTCTTGTCCTTCTGAAATTGATCCTCGGGCACGCCGCGGCGCATGTTCTCTTCGATGAACTGACGGAGCACCTGCTGGGCCTCGGCGTCGACCATGCTCTGCGGCACCGGGAAATCGATCTTGGCGGCGAGCGCCTCGGTCACCTGGCGGCGCTGGGCGCCCAGGTTCTGGTAGTCCTTCTGCATCTTCAGGTTCGCCCGGACCTGCGTCTGCAGACCCTCGAGATTCTCGACCTGATGCGCCTTGAAGAACGCCTCATCGAGGGCCGGAAGCACGCGCTCGCGGACCTCCTGGATGGAGACCTCATAGCTCGCGGCCTTGCCGGCGAGGGCCGGCACCGCGGAGAACTCGGCCGGGAAGTTGATCGCGACCGTCTTCTGGTCGCCGGCGTTCAGGCCGGTGAGCTGGGCGCCGAGGCCGGGCAGGATGCCGGGGTGCTCACCCTCGACTTCCTCCCAGGTCTGCGGGACGGCCCCATAGATCTGTTGGTCAGGGGCGATCTCGGAGACCGGCTTGCCATCGATCTTGCCGGTGTAGGAAAGCTTCACGAAATCGCCCTTTTGGGCCGCACGCTCGGCAACCTTGAAATCGGCGCGCTCGCCGCGCAGACCGGTGATCATCGTCTCGACCTCGGCGTCGGTCGGGTCGGTTGGCTCGGCCGTGACCGGCAGGCCATGGTACTCAGGCAGCTTGAACTCCGGGCGGATGTCGACCGTGAGGTTGACGCTGGCGCTCTGGCCCGCAGCGACATCACCCGGTTCGACGTTCACGACGGTTAGAATGGGGAGCTTCTTGTCCTCCACGGCACCGCGATAGGCCCGATTAACTACCTTTTGCTTGAGCTCCTCGGCCATCTGCTTGCCGTAACGCTGGGCGACCATGGCGGGCGGCACCTTGCCAGGGCGGAAGCCGGGCAGCTGCGCGTAATGGGTGAATTCGGCCAGCACGGCCTTTTGCTCGGTCGCGACCTCGGTGGCGTCGAGGGTGATGACCAGGCTCTTGCGGGTTTCGGAGACGTCGTTGACTTGGATGTTCACGGTGTAAATCGGGCCGCCGGATTCAGTCCGGCAGAGGGTTCAACTTCTCGATTCCCACGGGGCCGGTCAATGCCGGATTCCGGGCGGCCCACGACGGTAGGGCCGGGCCGCTGGCCCGGTCGCGATGACAACCCGTTAACCCGGCTGACCCAGCGGGACAGCACGACCCACGCGTTTCAGTGCGTCAGTAGGTAAATGACCAGGTTGATCCCGATTGGGTAGGCCTTTTTCTCGGAGAACTTCTCGAAGTAGGCGTGGTTCTCCCCTTCCCGTTCCCAACCGTCGCTGACGTCGGAGTTGTGGATGGCCAGAACCATGATGCGACCTTGATCGTCGTTGAGCGTGCGCACGTGCATTACATCCGATCCCGGCCCGCGATCGACCCGCTGGAGCCGAAAAGGCGGGTCTTCGCCCTCGATGTAACCCTCATCCCAGAACTGCAGCGTCGGGATGCGGAGACGGTCCAGCGGACCGTCAATGTCGTACACCGCGTGGAACAGCGGATGGGAGGTATCGATGTCGGTCCAGGTGCGGTTCGGCAGCACCCGCGCGATCTGCGCGGCAAACTTCCGCCAGCCCTCCTCGTTCCAGAGATCGATCATCACCAGCACCCCGCCGTTCGTGAGGTAGTTCCGCAACGCGCGGATCTCGGCCTCGTCCAGCACCATGTTCTCAGGGTGCGACATGAAGACGAACGGAAAGTCCGTCAGGTCCGGGTCATCGAGGAAGAGCACGCGCCCGTCGGGATCCGTCCGGATCGTGGTCAGCTGCTGGAGCCGGTAAGAGAGGTTCAGGTCGGCATCAGGATAGTCGACCCACCAGCTCAGCCGGCCGCCGTAGCCCTGAAAGCGCATCGTGGTGGTCTGCGAGTAGAATTTGATCCGGGCGAACGTGAAAACGTCCTTTTCAAATCCCACCGGATTGCCCCAGTTCGGGGTGTCCGTGCTGTGCGAGACGGTCTCGCGCGCCGTGCGGAGCGAGTCCTCGTCCACCCAGCCTCCACCCTCGAGCGGCACGGTCCGGCCGCGGTGCGGCTCGATCGGGAAGTTGATGTACTGCGCGACCACCGTGCCCGTGAGAAGCACGGCCAGCCACCACCGGCGGAGGTTGCGCGGCGAACGGGTCACGGAGTGATGATCACCTTGCCGAACTGCCCGCCACGCTCGATTTGGGCGAAGGCATCCGCCGCCCGGTCGAGGGAGAACACGGCGCTGATCGCGGGCCGCAGGCGGTGCTGCTTCACGAAAGCGAGCATCGCCTCCCAGTCGGCAGGCGAGCCCATCGTCGAGCCAAGCAGCGAAATCTGGCGCCAGAAGACCTTCCGCATCGGGAGCGAGGCCGGGTTGCCGGCAGTGGCGCCGACAAAGACGATCCGCCCGCCGGGGGCGACTGCATCGATGAGGTTCTCGAATCCGGCACCACCGGAGCTGTCAAAGATCGCGTCGAACGGCCCGGCCGTGTTCGCCGCCTCGACCGGCCAGCCGGTTTGCCGGTAGTCAAAGCCGCCGCGCGCCCCGAGCACCACGGCCCGGGCGATTTTCTCCCGCGAACCGGAGGTGACCCAAACCTCGCAGCCGTGCGCGACCGCAAACTGGACCGCCATCGCCGCCACGCCGCCACCTACCCCCGTGACAAGAATCCGCTCCGGCCCACGTAGCTGGGCCCGGGTGAACAGGGCCCGGTAGGCCGTCAACCCCGCGAGCGGCAGCGCGGCCGCTTCCTCCCAGGACAAGTGCGCCGGCTTGTCGGCCAGTTGGACCGCGGGCACCAGGACCCGTTCTGCCAGTGTGCCGTCGCGCGGCATGCCGAGGATCGAAAAGCCCGGTCCCTGCGCGCCCTCGCGCGCACCCCAGTCCATCGCCGGGTTGATCACGACCTCGCGACCGACCCAGGCTGGGTCGACGCCGGCGCCGACCGACTCGACCACGCCCGCGCCGTCGGAACCCGCTGTGCAGGGGTACTTCAGGCCGGCATACTGGCCGGACTTGATCCAAATGTCGCGATGGTTGAGCGCCCCTGCGCGCACCGCGACCACCGCCGCCCCGGGAACGGCGACGGGCGGCGGGCCTTCAACGAGCGTGATCCGATTGACAGCGGTGAACTGCAGCGAGCGCATTGGCGTAATTCGGGTGGGCCGGTAACCAGTGACAAAAATTGCCACGTTCACAAGCGCGGCCGCACGCCTGCATTACAGCGGAGAAAGCCTAGGGTAGGTTCGCCGTTCCGCCCGTGGTCCCCCCGTTGTTGATAAAAGCTTCGATCACCGGCCGCAGCCGTTGGAATTTGGCGATGTCCGACGTGACCCGTGCGCTCGGCGTGGCGGAGCCGAGCAACCGCTCGACCTCCGCAACGCGCGCCAGCAGTGCGTCCTTGTCCCAGACCGGCGCGTGGCCCACCCGGTGCAGTTCGGCGTCGAATTTTTTCCTCAGCTCCGGCGAGTCGAGGACCTGCCGCGCCAGCGACCCAGCGGTCCGCAGCTGCCCCGGCGCGTAAATACGCTTCGGCTTGGCGGCCGCCCAAAAGCTCTGGTCCGCGCCCTGCGGGAGAAAGATGAAACGGTCGTCGATCGGCACGTGGTAGAGGTACGTGTTGTTCGTGTTGTTGGCGTAGCCGTCGGCGTGGCTCGTCGCCGTCTCCAGCGCGAAGTAGGTGATGAACCGGTCGGGATCGAGGTGCGGGGCGATGACCTTCGCGAAGGTTTCCGGCGTGGCGGACCGCGCGGCGACGGCGAGGGAGCGAACATCGTTGCGTGAGCGCTTCTCCTCCTGCTCGTCCTTCAGGTCGAGCCGCTCCGGGAACCGGACCGGGTCGATGTCCTGGACGATCTCGTAAAGTTTGCCCTTCGACCGGTCCTTGCCGAAGTGCCGGGCGAGGAACTGCTGGTTGATCGGCTTGCGCAACAGGTAGATACCCTGGTCGATGCCGTTAAGCTTAACTTGGGCGAACGACGTCAAAGGGGCAGGATATCCGGCCCGCAGGAAGACCTCGTAGGTCAGGTGCTCGTTCACCAGGCTGCGATCCTGAGCTTGGTTCTTCAGGATCAGCTTCTTCAGGCCGAACAACTCCTGGCCAGGCGTGAATTCATTGAACTTCAGGCTGAGCGAGGGCTTCCCGTTGATCCCCACGTAAGGCAGGAAAGTGCCGCCCTGCTGCCGCACGCCGATGTCGTGCAGCACGGTGCCGTCAAAGCTGATCGTCCCGCGCACGCGGGCGGCATTGCGGTCCTGAAAGCGGAAAAGAGACGCCGCCGGTACCACGATCTCGATTCGGTGGAGCTTGGTCAGGCCAAAGATCTGGCCGACATAGGCCGGGTTCAGCGACTTTTCTGCCGCCCAACCCGTCGGAGCGGCGAATAGAACCAAGGCTAGGCCGACGCAACGCCGCAGGAGTGGGATAGGTTTCATCTCGGCCGGGGACGGGGTTGAAGCTAAGTACGGGGCAAGGGCGGTGCCCTGGCAATAACACCGCAGCCGCCGGAATGTTGCTTGTTACCGGGCCGTTCGTCCCGGTTACTTTCCACCCGCTTGCTCCTCGCCCTCCATAAACCCTATGGCGTGCTCTCGCAGTTCACGCCCGAACCCGGCTCGCGCTGGGGCACTCTCGCGGACTTCGGGCTGCCGCCGGGCGTCTATGCGCTTGGCCGGCTCGACGCCGACTCCGAAGGCCTGCTCCTGCTCAGCGACGAGCCCGGCCTCAATTCCCGCCTGCTCGACCCGGAGCACGCTCATCCCCGGGAATACTGGGCCCAGGTCGAGCGCCTCCCGGCCGAGGCCGACCTTGCCCGACTCGCCCGTGGCATCGACCTCGGCGATTACCGCACGCAGCCCTGCCGAGTCACGCGGCTCGAGCCCGCCCCTGTCGTCCCGCCGCGCGACCCGCCGATCCGCGCCCGCAAAAGTGTGCCCGATTGCTGGCTCAGCCTCGAGCTGACCGAGGGCAAGAACCGCCAGGTCCGGCGCATGACCGCCGCCATCGGGCACCCCACCCTGCGGCTGCTACGCGTGCGGATCGGGGCGTACGAACTCGGCCGCCTCGCACCCGGCAAATGGCAGGAGCTTTCCGCTCCGGAACGCCGCCTCGTGTTCGGCTGACGAAACCAACGGAACGCCGCAGCATTTGCCGGCGCTTGACCCTGCCCCGCCGCACCCGAATAACTCCGGCCCCATCGCATGAGCCTCCTGGATGACCTGAAATGGCGCGGCCTCGTCGCCGACTGCACCGACCTCTGCGCACTCGCGCAGCGCCTCGCCGAGGGACCGGTCACGCTGTATTGCGGCTTCGACCCGACCGGCGATTCCCTCCATGTCGGCCACCTCGTGCCCCAGCTTGTGCTGCGCCGCTTCCAACTGGCCGGGCACCACCCCATTTCGCTCGCCGGCGGCGCAACTGGCATGATCGGCGACCCGGGCGGCAAATCCGCCGAGCGCAACCTTCTCACCCGCGAGCAGCTCGCCCACAACTACGCCCGCATCAAGGCCCAGCTCGAGCGCCTGCTCGATTTCCACGCGCCGGCCAATCCCGCGCGGATCGTCAACAACGCCGACTGGACCGCCCCGGTGAGCTTTCTCGATTTCCTGCGCGACGTCGGCAAGCACTTCTCGATCGCGAGCATGATCGCCAAGGACAGCGTCAAGAACCGCCTCGGCAGCGAGTCCGGCATTAGCTTCACCGAGTTTAGCTACCAACTCCTCCAAGCAAACGACTTTTGTCACCTGCGCCAGGCGATGAACTGCGAGCTGCAAATCGGCGGCACCGAGCAGTGGGGCAATATCACGGCCGGCACCGGCCTGATTCGCAAGAAGCTCGGCGCCACGGCCTGGGGTCTGACCTTCCCACTCATCACCAAGGCCGACGGCACCAAGTTCGGCAAGACCGAGGGCGGCGCCGTCTGGCTCGACCCGCAGAAGACCAGTCCGTACCGCTTCTACCAGTTCTTCATCAATACCGAGGACGCCAAGGTGGGCGAATATCTCCGCAAGTTCACCTTTCTGGCGCGCCCGGAGATTGAGGCGCTTGAGGCCGCCCACGCCGCCAACCCCGGCGCCCGCGAGGCCCACCGCGCCCTCGCCCGCGAGATCACGACCCTCGTCCACGGCCAGGCCGCGCTCGACGCCGCCGTCAAGGCCAGCGAGATCCTCTTCGGTGCCGAGATCGGCGATACCAGCGAGGCGACGTTCCGCGATGTGGTTGGCGAGATTCCCACCAAGTGTCTCGAGCGGGCGAAGCTCGACGGCGCCGGCACCGCGCTCACCGAGCTCCTCGTGCACGCGGGCCTCTGCACGTCGAAAGGCCAGGCCCGCAAGGACCTCGAGGGCGGCGGCATCTACGTGAACAACGTCCGCGTCAACGACGCCGCCCGGCACCTCACCGCGGCCGACCTCCTCTTCGGAAAGCACCTCCTCCTCCGCAAAGGCAAGCGCACCTACGCCGTCCTCTCGGTGTCGTGAGCGCCCTGGAAACGTCCGTGTCATCCGCGTTCAGAATCCGCGGAAGTAAATCCGCGTGACGTTCGTGAGATTTTTGCACCGCACGGAAACATTCCGGACGGATCGGCGTCGAAAGCCGGCATGAACCCACCGGACTCCCTGACGCCCCAAGTGCTCGACGAGGACCTGCGCATCATCCGCGCCACGCTCGCCACCATCACCGGGGCCGTGCACCGGCAGTCGGAGATGGCCGGCTTGGCCCTGGAGAACGCCCTCGCCCAGCTCGACCTCGCGCAGGCCGAGTTCAGCGAGAGCCTGCACCCGCCTACCCCCGGCCCGATTCGGCCGGACTCCCACTCCTGGGCCTGACCCTCACCCCAGGTTGACCGGGTCCACGTCGAGCACCTCGATCACGTCATCCGGCCAGGCGAACTCCGCCCGCAGCTTGGCCAGCTCGGGCATGACCGGCGTCACCGCCGGCGTGAAGTACCATAACTGCCAGCGGTACTCGTCCTTGATCTTCTCCGTCGGGGATGGCGCCGGCCCGCGGAGCTCGAGCCGCTGGCCGAACACCTCCTCCACCCGCTTGGCCCACTGCCGGGCGAAGAACCCGACCTTCTCGGCGTTGCGCCCGCGGAACTGGTGCTGGATGAGATGGCGGTACGGCGGGTAGCCGAAAGCCTTCCGCTGGGTCAGCTCGGCGGCAGCGAACCCGGCAAAATCCGCGTGGCGAGAGAACTGGATCGGCTCCGCCTGCGGCGTGAAGGTCTGCACCACCACCTCGCCCGCCCGGTCGCCGCGGCCCGCTCGCCCCGCCACCTGCACAAGCAATTGGAAGGTCCGCTCGTTCGCCCGGAAGTCCGGCACATGCAGCGAGAGGTCGGCGTCGACCAAGCCCACGAGCGTGACATTCGGGAAGTCCAGCCCCTTGCCAATCATCTGCGTGCCGACCAGCACGTCGATCCGGCCCGCCCGGAAATCCCGGAGGATCTCCCGGAGCCGGTTTTTCTTCGACATCGCGTCGGTGTCCATCCGCTCCACCCGGGCCCGGGGCAGCACGCGCTTCACCGCCTCCTCCACCCGCTGCGTGCCGAGCCCGCGCCAGCGGATGTCGGGCGCCTGGCACTTTGGGCAGCGCACCGGCGCCGGCCGGACGTGCCCGCAGAGGTGGCAGCGCAGCGTCTCGTCGGTCCGGTGGTAAGTCAGCGCGATGCTGCAGTGGTCGCACTCCTCGGTATGGCCGCACGTTCGGCACTGCATCGACGACGAGTAGCCGCGGCGGTTGATGAAGAGGATCGTCTGCTCCCGCCGAGCGAAGCGCGCCTGCATGCCGTCGACCAGCCGCTGCGACAGCGTCGGCAGCGTCCGCTGCCGCGCTGCCTCGATCCGCTGGTCCACCACGACGATGTGCGGGAGCCGGCGATCGTCGACGCGCTCCAGGAGCTGGAGTAGCCCGTACTTGCCGGCCTCCGCGTTGGCGAAGCTCTCCAGCGCCGGCGTCGCCGAGCCGAGGACGCAGCGCGCGCCGGTGAGCTTGGCCCGCATCACCGCCACGTCGCGACCGTGGTACCGCGGAGTCTCGTCCTGCTTGTAGGCCGGCTCATGCTCCTCGTCCACGACCACGAGGCGCAGGTTCCGCACCGGGGCAAAGACCGCCGAGCGGGCTCCAACCACGATCCGGGCCTCGCCGGTCGCCAGCGCCAGCCACCCGTCGAGCCGCTCGCCCTCGCTGAGATGGCTGTGCCAGACGACGCAGCGGTGCCCGGGGGCGATCGCCTCGAGCCGCGCCCGCAGCCGCGCCACGGTCTGGGGCGTCAGCGCCACCTCGGGCACGAGGAAGACCACGCCGCCGTCGTGCGCGAGGGCCGCGTGGATCGCCCGCAGGTAGACCTCGGTCTTGCCGGAGCCGGTCACGCCGTGAAGGAGCGTGACGCCGAACTTGCCCGTGCCGAGGTCGGACTCGAGCGCTGCGACCGCCCGGGCCTGGCCGGGGTTAAGCGCGTGCGGCTGGCTCGCCACCAGTTCGCCCTCCGCCCAGTCGTCCGCGTAGGCAACGCGCTCGATGCGCCGCAGCTCCTCGCGGAGCAGGCCACGCTTCACCAGCGCCACCACCACCGCAGCGCCGAGGCCGAGGCGCTCGAGCACGAGTGCCTTGGCCTGGGGTTGGAACTGCTGCGCGAGGAATTCGTACAGCCTCGCCTGCTGGGGCGCCCGGCGACGCAGCGTCGCGAGTTCGTCGTCGGCCGCGCGCCGCGCCACGGCCAGTCGCTTCTCCTGCTTCAGCGCGGCGCCGCGGCGCACCGCGGCGGGGATCATCGTCTCGATCACCGCGTCGAGCCCGCAGGCGTAATACCCGGCCATCCAGCGCGCGAGCCGGAGCAGGTCCGGCGGCAGCGCCGGGAAAGGATAAACGACTTCCGCGACAGCCTTGAGCTTCTCGATCGGAAAATCCCGCGGCGCCCCGACCTCGCCCACGATCGCGAGGTGCAGCCGGTTGACGATCGGCACCCGGACCAGCACACCCTCCACGGTGTCAGCTCGCAGATGCTCCGGCACGGTGTAGTGCAGCACCTTGTCGAACCCCGCGAGCGGATGGACGCCGACGATCATGCGCGCGATGACGTCCACCGCCCCGGGCCGATGCAACCCCGATTCGCCCTGACCCCGGGTCTTCCCCAGACCATGCTCCGCGATTGACAGCCGGGGCCACTGGGCGGTCAGACTCGGGGCGTGACGATCCCCGCTGCGCGAGAAAAATTCGAGACCTTCCTCGCCCGAAAGGGACTGCGCGTGACCAAGCCGCGGCTCGCGATCTTCGATGCGGCCTTTGCCCAGGCAGATCACTTCACCGCGGAACAACTCCTGGATTATGCCCGCGCCCGGACCCCCAAGGTGAAGATCTCCCGAGCCACGGTCTACCGGACGCTGCCCGTCATGACCGAGAGCGCCTTGCTGCGGGAGGTGGACATCGGGACGGGCGAGAAATTCTATCGACCCAATCGGGAGGGCGGAGACCAGCAAGTCGCACAGGTGGTCTGTGTCGACTGCAACCGCATCTTCGAAATCAGCGCGCCCTTCATGGGATGGTACGGCAACACGGTCTCTTCCAAACTCGGACTCACCCCGGTCTCGCAACGACTGCAGGTCAGTGCGACCTGCGACATCTTCCGGCGCACGGGCGGTTGCCCGCGCCGCGGCTGAAAAATATGTCACGCCCGCCCCCCGAGGACCCAGAATTCGAGATCAGCTTCTTCGAGTCGGTGCTCCGCCGCAGCCCAGGCTACGCCGATGTGATCGAGATCCTCGGCGGTCTCTACACCAAGAACGGCCGGATCGCCGACGGCCTGCGGATGGACCGCCGCATGGTCCGGCTCCAGCCCGAGAACGCCACGGCCCATTACAACCTCGCCTGCAGCCTTGCGCTCAGCGGCCGCAAAGCCGACGCGCTGCGGGCGTTGCGGCAGGCGGTGGACCTCGGCTACGCGGACCTCGCCTGGATGATGAAGGACGCCGATTTGAAGGAACTGCGCGAGCACCCAGCATTCACCCGCCTCCTCACGCAGATGGCCGGCAAGGAGTTGAAGTCGGGAAAGTCCCGCCGGAAAGCCTAGTACAAGTCGTGCATCGCGATAAACGCCCCGCCGTGGCGGTAGGCGATCTCGCGGAGCAGGTT
>OMJT01000186.1 GCA_900299415.1 Opitutales bacterium | reverse complement strand
GGACCCGCGGTCTTGCGAGCCGCTCGGCCCGGGCGATGGGCTCCCGGCTTTGCCGCCAAAAATGTGACAGGGTACGACCCAACTCCCTGGGTCGTACGCGCTATTTTTTCGCAGCGGCGCTTGGATCCCCGGTTGGCGGCGGGGCGTGATCCGTCGCGGCGGGAGGTCCAAGTAGTTCCATCAGGATCGGTTTCAATCCATCGGCCCACACCTGGTAGCCTTTTAGCGAAGGGTGCAGCCGGTCACCCATCATCCCGTCGAAAAGTTTTCCGTCCGCGTCCGCCAGCTTGGCGTTCACGTCGAGAAACCAGACCTTTTTCCCGTCGGCGAGCCGGGCGAGCCCCGCATTGATGGCGTTGAGCGTGGGAACCACGGCCGGGTTGTCGTTGCGCGGGAAAATGGCGGTGAGCACGAGAGTGGCGTTGGGGGCTTTCGCGCGGCAACGATCGACGATGGCCTTCAGACCGCGGGTGACATCGGCCACTTTGGCCTCGTTTCCCACCTCCCGGCCCACGTTGTTGGTGCCGGCGAGGATCACGATGACCTTGGGGTTCACCGCATCGAGCTCCCCGTTGTCGAGGCGCCAGAGGATGTTCTGCGTGGTGTCGCCGCCCCAGCCAAAGTTTCCTGCATTCCAGCCGTGGAAATTCTGGTTCCAGTTGGCGAGAAACTGCGGGTAGTCGGTGGCCCCCCAGCGGCGCGTGATTGAATCGCCGACGAAATAAACGTCGATGCCGCCCTGCTTCGCTTTCTCGAGCAGCTGCTCATGGGCCTTAAGCGAGTTGGCATCCGTGCGCGGTGCGGCCTGGTCGGCGGGGGCCGGGGCTTGGGCGAACGCCCCACTGCCGCAGAGGGCGACGCTCGCGACCGAGGAGAGCAGCAGGCGCCGAATCATGGGCCGGCGGCCCTGGCTCCGGGCAGAGTGTGATTCAGCTGCTTGCTGGCCCACGCAATGAAGTACGGCATGTTGGTCTGGTCCTCATGGCCGCCGTCGTGCTGTCGCCAGGCGAGCTGGCCGTCGAATTTCCCGATATTCACGGCCGGCAGCAGTGCCGCACGATAGTCGGTCGTGTCCCCGAGATCCTTGGCCCCTAGCAGACGGTAGGCCTGCCCGGCGGCCACGGTCGCCATGTAGCTCCCGCGGTGATCGAGCCAGTTGGCGTCGCCCCATTCCGCGATGCCGTAGCTGATGAAGGTCGGCCGCGGAGCGCACAGCGCGATCAGTTGATGGGAATCGACCGGGATGTCGTTCGCGTTTTTCGACCCGAAGGTCGCTTCCGCCGCGCCGTATTTCAAAAAGTTCCCGGCCATCCAGTGATATTCGCCGCTCCCCGTCAGGTTTTCGACCGCTTCGCCGAAGTTGCGGCGGTGCGGCTTGGCGCCGCCTTCCCCGGAGGAGCCGACCAGCACGACCGCGAAGCGCTGGTCGAACGCCATCGTGACCAACGCCGCCTTGCCGTAGCGCGAAACGCCCTCGATGCCGACGCGCTTAGCGTCGACGGCAGGATCGGTTTCAAGGTAGTCGAGACCGCGTGAGGCGCCCCAGCCCCACGCGCGCAGCGCGCCCCAGTCGTCGGGCTTGCGAAAGCCGCCCTGGTTCACGAGGCCGATCACACCCTTGGTGAGTCCGGCGCCGTTGTCGGCCTGGATGCTCCCCGGATTGATCCCGACATAGCCCCAGCCGGCGGCGATCAGCAGTTCCTGCGAGCTCGGGCCGGTGGGACGCACGCCCCCGCGTCCGGAATTCACCACGGAAGCCGCCGCCGCCAGCGCCGCGGCCGCGGTCCCGGAAGGAGCCGCGGGAGGGGCGGTGACCGCCGCTGCCGCGCCCCGGCCGCCGCGTCCACCTTCGCCGGGGATGGTCGCCCCGCCAAACATCATCAAAACGGGCACACCCTTGGCGCCGGCGGGCGTGACCACGACCATCTGGAGATCGACCGGAGTATCAGTGTGACCGGCAGCATTGGCGTGGCCGACATGGCCCACGAGCCGCTTCGCGACGACGGGATATTCGCCGACCTTGGTTTCGACGGTCTGCGTGACCTCCCAGGTGACTTTCGGGGCGTTCGCGGGCACCCGGCCCAGCACCTCACGTTCAAAATCCTCGACGATTTCCGGGCGGCGCAGCGTCCACCACTGTTCGGCTGTGGTGACCTTCTGGCCATTCTTCAGCGTAAGGATTTCCGGGTAATTGGGAAACGGATCGGCTTTCGCCGGATCGTAGTTGGCGGGATTGGTGACGTTCGGGCCGACTTGACCACTCGGTCCCGGGCGGAGCCTGGTGATGCCGAGCTGCTTCAGCATATCGGCGCGGTCCGCGGCCAGCGCGGCGGCGTTGGCGGCTTGGGCGGCATTGGGTGGCGGCGCGGCCGGGGTGGCGGTTTGGGCGGCCAGGCGCCGACCGAGCAGGGCAAAGCTGACGACAGCGAGCAGTGAGACGGAGGGGCGCATAATTGGGGTGGCTGAAGCGATCCGCTTCAGGCATGTTGGGAAACTTTCCCCCGGGCGTCAAACGAGTGCATCGCCCAAAAACCACGCTTAATGTCTCACCCATGATCCATCGCATCCTGACGGGAATCGCCTGGCTCCTGCTCACCCCGCTCGTCTCGGCCGAGGACGGTTATCGCCTTTGGCTGCGCTACGAACCGATCCCCGATGCCGGTTTGCGCGCGAGCTACGCCGGCACACGGATCGTCCTCACCACACCCGGCGGCGCCGAGTCGCCCACGATCGCCGCTGCCCGAGAGGAACTCATCGCGGGCTGGGGCGGATTGACCGGCGGCACCCCGGTCATCGCGCTCGAAAAAGCGGCGACCGCCGCCGCGCGCGGCGACGAGGGATATTCGCTGCGCATGACCCAACGGGGCGGAAAACCCACCGTCGTGATCTCCGCCAATCGCGACATCGGCGTGCTCTACGGCGCGTTCGCCCTGCTGCGCGAAGGGCAGCTCCGGCACCCGATCGCGGCCCTGGACGTGACGAGCGCGCCGAAAATCCAACGCCGCCTGCTCAACCACTGGGACAACCTCAACCGCTCCGTCGAGCGGGGTTACGCCGGCCAGTCGCTCTGGGAGTGGCCCAGCCTGCCCGGCGAGCTCAGCCCCCGCTACCGCGACTACGCCCGTGCCAATGCGTCGCTCGGCATCAACGGCGTCGTCCCCGTCAACGTGAACGCGAACTCCACGTTTCTCACCCCCGCCTACCTCGCGAAGATCGCCGCCCTGGCCGATGCGTTCCGGCCGTACGGGATCAGGATGTACCTGACCGCGCGGTTCAGCGCGCCGGTGGAGATCGGCGGACTCAAGACCGCCGACCCCCTCGATCGTGACGTCATCAAATGGTGGACCGACAAGGCCGCGGAGATTTATCGCCTGATTCCCGATTTCGGCGGCTTCCTCGTGAAGGCAAACTCCGAGGGTCAGCCGGGCCCCCAGAGCTACCAGCGCACGCACGCCGACGGCGCCAACCTGCTCGCGGACGCCGTGGGCCCGCATGGCGGCATCGTGATCTGGCGCGCCTTCGTCTACGACGACCAGATCGCCGACGACCGGCACAAGCAGGCGGTGAACGAGTTTCAGCCGCTCGACGGCAAGTTCCGCCCCAATGTCGTGGTGCAGGTGAAGAACGGCCCAATCGACTTCATGCCGCGCGAGCCGTTTCATCCACTCTTCGGGCTCATGCCGAGGACGCCGCTCGCCCTGGAACTCCAGATCACCCAGGAATACACCGGCGGCTCCAGCGAGCTCGCGTTTCTGGCGCCGATGTGGCGCGAGGTGCTCGACGCCGACACCTTCCGACCCCGGGCGGGATCGACGGTCGCCCGCGTGATCGACGGCTCCGCCGAGGGGCACCCGATTTCCGTGATCGCAGGGGTCGCCAACACCGGCACGGATCGGAATTGGAGCGGCAACCAGCTCGCTCCGGCCAACTGGTACGCCTTTGGCCGGCTGGCCTGGGATCATGCGCTCAGTTCCGCCACAATTGCCGAGGAGTGGACCCGCCAGACGTTTTCTTCCGAAGACCGCGTCGTGCGCCCCATCGTCGGGATGCTCCTGGCCTCCCGCGAGGCCATGGTCGACTACTCAATGCCGCTCGGCCTGCACCACATCATGGCGCGCAACCATCACCAGGGACCCGGGCCCTGGGTCGCCGGCGGCCGCGCCGACTGGACCTCCCTTTACTACCACCGCGCTGACGAGCAGGGCATCGGCTTCGATCGTACCGCCGCCGGTTCCAACGCCCTCGGCCAATACGCCCCCGAGGCCGCGCAAAAATGGGCCGATCCCGCGACTTGTCCCGACGAATTCCTGCTCTGGTTCCACCACCTCCCGTGGGATTACCGGATGCGTTCCGGGAAAACGCTCTGGGACGAAATCGGCCTGCACTACCAGCGCGGCGT
>OMJT01000185.1 GCA_900299415.1 Opitutales bacterium | reverse complement strand
GTGTCGTTTGCCTTTCATCGTCTGGGTTCCTTTCTATCGGCCCCAGACTGACGCCGCCAGCGGATCAATTCTCGGCGGTCACCTCAAACTGCGACCCCGGCGGGCGGCGGACCAGCTCCGCAGCACGCTCGGCGAGTTTCTCGAGTGCGTCCGGCGAGGCCACCTCCAGCGCCTTCAGCGCGCCGATCATCTCCTGCGTCTGGGTCAGCGAGGGCGGCGGGCCGGCAAAGGCCGGCAGGGCCGAGGTTTCGCCGATCGGGGCGAGCACGGACAAACCGAGCAGCGCGACGGCGCCGGCGAGCCAGCCGGCCGGGACCTCGAGGCGCCATTGCAGCACCGCACGGGGTTTCTCCTGCGCGGCGGGCCAGTGGGCTACGCCCTCAGTGGCCGCCGTCAGGCGATTGTCGAGGAGCAGGCCTGACTCCAGCAGCACGCGCGCCTCGGCGGCGCGGAAAAAATTCGGCCGGGCGCGCCAGAGGGCGATGAGCCCCGCAAGGGCCGCGAGGATGCCGAGGGTGTACGCCAGCGGCGGCGGCACGCCATCCTGGCGTCGCAGCGGGTAGATCGCCACGGCCGCGGGTGTGGCGATGGCGAAGAACACCGGGGCAAAATGCTCCAGCCACGCCCCGAGGTTGATCCAGCAGGCAAGCGAGCGCGCGCGCCGTTCCCAATAGGGCCGGTGAAGCTCGGGGTGCATGGATCGCCAGATTGGCTAACCCCGCCCGCGTGGCAAGGAATCAGGACAAAGGACGCAAATATTGCGTAACCTCCCGGGCGGCCGTCGCGGCTATTTGCCGATCCCGTGGACGCGGAACCCGATCGCCCGAAGCTTCGCCAGGTCGAGGATGTTGCGGCCATCGAATACGAAGGCCGGCTTCACCATCGCGGCATGGACCTTCTCGAAGTCCAGTTTCCGGAACTCGTCCCACTCCGTCACGATCGCCACCGCATGCGCGCCGGCGACTGCCTCGTAGGCCGAGGCGGCGACGGTCAGGCGCGGCTCGTCCTTGCCGCCGGTCACGTCCCGCTTGATCTCGTCGGCCGGGACCTTGGGGTCGTACACCACCACCCTCGCCTGCTCGGCAAGAAGGTCGCGCACCACGGAGATGGCGGGCGACTCGCGGGTATCGTTGGTGTCCTTCTTGAAGGCGAACCCCAGGACGGCGATCTTCTTGTCCGCGACCGTATTGAAGAGCGACCGCACGATGCGGGAGGCGAAGCGGTGCTTCTGCCAGTCGTTCATCTTCACCACGCCCTCCCAGTAGGCAGCGACCTCGGGGAGGCCGAAGTGCTCGCAGAGGTAGACCAGGTTGAGAATGTCTTTCTGGAAGCAGGAGCCGCCGAAACCGACCGAGGCCTTGAGGAACTTCGGCCCGATGCGGGAATCGCGGCCGATCGCGCCGGCCACCTCGTCGACATCCGCGCCGGTGGCCTCGCACAGGGCGGAGATCGAGTTGATCGAGGAGATGCGCTGGGCGAGGAAGGCGTTGGCGACGAGCTTGGAGAGCTCCGAGGACCAGAGATTGGTCGTCACGATCCGGTCGCGCGGCACCCAGTGGGCGTAGACATCAACCAGGGTCTTGAGGGCCGCCTGGCCCTCAGGCGTGGGCTCGCCGCCGATCAGCACGCGGTCGGGGTTCTCGAGGTCGGCGACCGCGGTGCCCTCGGCGAGAAACTCGGGGTTCGAAAGCACGGCAAACTTCACCCCGCGGGTGTTGGCGGCGAGGATGTCCTTGATCGTCTCCGCGGTCTTCACGGGGATCGTGGACTTCTCCACAATGATCTTCGGCGTCGTCGCGATCTCGGCAATGGTGCGGGCGACCGACTCGATGAAGCGCAGGTCGGCCGCGCGACCGGCACCAACGCCGTAGGTCTTGGTCGGGGTGTTGACCGCCACAAAAATGATGTCCGCGGCCTGGATGGCGGCGTTGACCTCGGTCGAGAAAAAGAGGTTCTTCCCCCGCGCCTGCCGCACCACCTCGTCGAGGCCGGGTTCGTAAACGGGGAGCGTGTCGGAGTTCCACGCGGCGATACGGGCGGCGTTCATGTCAACGACGCGCACCTCGATTTTGGGCGCCTTGCGGGCGATCATTGCCATGGTGGGTCCGCCGACGTAGCCGGCGCCAATGCAGCAGATCTTCATATTATTGGGCGCTAACTCTGCGGGCCGCCCGGGCGAATCCAAGGCGGATTTTTACGAAGCGCGGATCGCCAAATCGCCGGCAGAGGTCTGCCGGCGCTACATCCAATCTCGAATTGTAGCCGGGGTGGACCCCCACCCCGGGATCGACCGGCCAACTCAGGCCGGCGTGGGTGCCGGGGCGCCGCCACAGAGGGGCTCCGGCGAGGCGGTCTTCTCCGGGCCCTTCTTGCCGCCCTTGTCGTCAAGCTTGGGCGGCGGCACGGGCACCACGGGCGAGCGGATCTCGCCGTGTTCGAGGATCTCGAGGACATGGCGGCCCTCGATGGTCTCATACTGCAGAAGGGCCTGGGCGATCTTGTCGAGGGCCTCACGCTTCTGCTCGATGATCTGCCGCGCGCGGGTGTGCTGCTCGTCGATGATGCGGTGAATCTCGGCGTCGATCTTGCGCGCGGTCTCCTCCGAGACGTGCTCGCTCCGGGTAATGTCGCGCCCGAGGAAAACGGTGTCTTGGTTGTCGCCAAACGAGATCGGGCCGAGCGGGCTCATGCCCCAGTCGCAAACCATATGGCGGGCGATCTTGGTGATCTGCTTGATGTCGCCGGCGGCGCCGCTGGAGATGTCGCCCATCACCAGCTCCTCGGCGATGCGGCCGCCGAGGCCCATGGCGATCTGGTTGAGCATCCGCTTCATCGCGTGGGTGAGGATGTCCTTCTTCGGAATGAACATCGTGCTGCCGAGGCTGCGGCCGCGCGGGATGATCGTCACCTTGTGGACGGGCATGTGGCCGTCATCGAGGACCGCCTGCACCAGGGCGTGGCCGGCCTCGTGGTAGGCGGTGAGCTTCTTCTCCTCATCGTCCATCAGGCGGCGGCGCTCGCGACCGAACTGCACCTTCTCGCGGGCGTCCTCGACGTCAACCATCTCGACCTTCTTGCGATTACGGCGGGCGGCAAGGAGCGCGGCTTCGTTCAGGAGATTGGCGAGCTCGGCGCCAGACAGGCCAGGAGTGCCGCGGGCGATGACCTGGAGGTCGACGTTGTCGGCGAGGCTGATCTTGCGGGCGTGGACGCGCAGGATCTGCTCGCGGCCGTTGATGTCCGGGAGGTCGACGTAAATCTGGCGGTCGAAGCGGCCCGGACGCAGCAGCGCGCTGTCGAGCACGTCGGGCCGGTTGGTCGCGGCGATGATGATGACGCCCTCGGTGGTGTCGAAGCCGTCCATCTCGACGAGCAGCGAGTTGAGGGTCTGCTCCCGCTCGTCGTTGCCGCCGCCGAGGCCGGCGCCGCGCTGGCGGCCGACCGCGTCGATCTCGTCGATGAAGATTAGGCAGGGGGCGTTCTTGCGGCCCTGCTCGAACATGTCGCGGACGCGGCTGGCGCCGACGCCGACGAACATTTCGACGAAGTCCGAGCCGGAAATGCTGAAGAACGGTACGTCGGCCTCGCCGGCCACGGCCTTGGCGAGGAGCGTCTTGCCGGTGCCCGGGGGCCCGACCATGAGCATGCCCTTCGGGATGCGGCCGCCCATCTTCTGGAACTTCTTCGGGTCGCGGAGGAACTCGACCACCTCGCTGACCTCCTCCTTGGCTTCGTCGCAGCCGGCGACGTCGGCGAACGTGATGCGGTCGCGGTCGCGGGTGAGCAGCTTGGCGCGGCTCTTGCCGAAGTTGAGCGCGCTACGGCCGGTCGAGCGCATCTGGCGGACGAAGAGGAAATAGACCAGGCCGATCACGAGCATGAACGGCAGGACATTGTAGACGAGGGCGCGGACAAACGTCTCGGAGGCGACCTCCGTGAAGACCTTGGAGCGCTGCAGCACCTCGGCGGTCGCCTCGGTCACGCGGCCCTGGGTGCGAAAGGTGGTGGACCCATTCGGGAACGCGGCCTCGGCCTTCACCGTGCCGGTGATGGTCGCCGCAGTCGGGCCCAGCGCCAGGTCGTACTGGATCGTGCCCTTGGTGACATTGCCGGCCTCGACGAGGTCGAGGACCTGCTGCATATTCACCGTTTCCGGGCCCGCAGTGTTCTCAGTCTTCCACATCAGGAGGCCGATCGTCAGCATCGCGATGACGAGCCAGACCATCCACGTCTTCGAGATCATAGTCTCGGGCGGAAGCTTCTTGGGCGGGAGGCGGCGTTTCTGTTTGTTGTCGAGATCGGACATCTTGGGGGAATGGACCGGATGGCACCGTGCCTGTTCCGGCCGCCAAGTCAATGAGCGCGGCGCGGAATCAGGTAGGCATTTTTCCTCACGTGCGGGGCGCCCGACGCACGACCAGCCGCCCGGCGCGGATTTCCGCGAGATGTTGACGGTCGAGGCTTTGCCGCGTCGGACGGCACGCCTCGCAGGCTGCCAGCAGCGCCGAAAAACCCGCCCGGGAGAGCTCCGGCACGGGGGTCTGCGCGAGCAGCCAGCGGTGCAGGGCCCGGCGCCAGACAGCGCGCGGCCGCCCTTGGAGTCGCGCCAAATCCAAAATCCCGCCAGTCCGCAGCGGCCCAAGCGCGTCCACCCAGGCCTCGAGAGCGGTGTCATCCTCCTCCAGGCGTTCCCGCGCAAGTGCGGCGCCGGCCAGGGCGTCGCGTCCCGCCGTCGCGCGCCTCCAGGCCGGCAGTACGCGGGCCCGGATCCGGTTGCGCAGGAAGTCATCCCCGACGTTGGTCGCATCCTCGCGCCAAGAGGCACCGACAGCGCGGAGGGCGGCCACGAGCGTGGATTTGGGCAACGAAAGCAGCGGCCGCAGATGCCAGCGTCCGCCCGGCATCGGTTGCGCCGGCCGCGGCGCGGCGAGTCCGGAAGTGCCGCTCCCGCGGGCGAGCCGCATCAGCATAGACTCGGCAATATCGTCCTGCTGGTGGGCGAGCCAGAGCAGTCGGAGGCGACGCCGCGTCATTTCGCGCCGGAAAAACGCGTGCCGCGCTTCCCGGGCCTGCGCCTCGCTCGCGTTTCGCGGCGGGTTGCGCCAGCGGCCGGTGACCAATCTCACGCCCAGCGAGCGACAGACCTCCGCGCAGAACCTCGCGTCAGCGTCGGCCGCCCGGCCACGGAGGCGGTGGTTGAAATGCAGCACCGTGAAGCCCCGGCCCCACCGGACTTCGCCCTCCGCCCAAAGGATCAGCAGGAGCGCGAGCGAGTCGGCCCCGCCGGAGAACGCCAGAGCCCAGCCCGGGGCCCGGGCCCGGCGTCGCCTCGCCTGCTCGTGCAGGTTCCAGGCCGTGAGCATCGCCCCCGGGTGGAGCACGCTGTGCGGCAGGCGCGCGGCCAGGGCTGCGGCGATCGCGGGCCAGTCGGGCGGGGATTTCCGTTTCATCGGCCGGGGACGGGACACGGGCGGCCGGGTTGGCCGGCGGTCAGCTGAAGCTCAGGAACTCCTTGCCGAAATACGGCACGAGCGCCGCCGGGAGGCGGACGCGGCCATCGGCCTGAAGGTTGTTCTCGAGGAGCGCGGCGAGCACGCGCGGGACGGCGAGGCCGGAGCCGTTGAGCGTGTGGACCAACTCGGGCTTGCCGGTTTCCTTCGCACGGAAGCGGATCTGGGCGCGGCGCGCCTGGAAGGCCTCGAAGTTCGAGCAGCTCGAGACCTCGAGCCAGCGCTTCTGGCCGGCAGCCCAGACCTCGAGGTCGTACTTCTTGGCCTGGCCGAAGCCCATGTCGCCGCCGCACATCAGCAGCACGCGGTAGGGCAGCTCGAGCTTCTGCAGCAGGCGCGCGGCGTCGTCGCGGAGCTGCTCCAGCTCGTCGTAGCTGGTCGACGGGTGGACCCACTTGAGCAGCTCGACCTTGTCGAACTGGTGCACGCGGTTGAGACCACGCACGTCCTTGCCGTAGCTGCCGGCCTCCCGGCGGAAGCACGGGGTGTAGGCGCAGCGCTTCACCGGCAGTGCCGCCTCTTCCAGGATCTCGTCGCGGAAGAAGTTCGTCAGCGGCACCTCCGCCGTCGGAACGGCGAAGAGCCGGTCGGGTGTGGTCTCGTACATCTGCCCTTCCTTGTCCGGAAGCTGGCCGGTGGCGGTGGCGCTGGCGGCGTTGACGAGGATCGGGGGGCTGACCTCGGTGTACCCCGCGCGGACATCCTCCTCGAGGAAGAAGTTCAGCAGCGCGCGCACCAGCCGGGCGCCGTCGCCGATGAAGAACGGAAAGCCCGCCCCGGTGACCTTCGCCCCGCGGGGAAAGTCGTAGAGCTTGTCGAAGCCGGGAATCTCCCAGTGCGGCAGCGCGTGGGGGCGCGGCTCGTCGTGGTTGCCGTGGAGCGCATGGATGACGTTATCCTCGGGGGTGCGGCCCTCGGGGACCGAGGCGTGCGGCAGGTTCGGCACCGTGAGCAGCGCATGCCGCCACTTCTCCTCGGTGTCCTTGAGCGCCGTCTCCTTTTCTTTCACCTGGGCCGAGACGGCCTTCATCTCGGCCACATTGGCCTGGAACTCGGGCGAGCCCTTGGGCAGTGCGGCCATCGCCGTGTTGGCGGCCTTCTGCTTGCCGCGGAGGGACTCGACCTCCTGCACCGCGGCGCGCCAGGCGGTGTCGAGCGCGAGGACGGCGTCGAGGTCAACGGCCAGGTGCTTCTTGGCGATGGCGGCGCGGACGAGGTCCGGCGAGTCGCGGAGGAGTTTCGGGTCGATCATGGAAAGTTCAGGCGGCGGGACGGTTATGGCCGACGGTGTCGATCCGGCGGAACCGGGCGAGCACATCCTTGACCACAAGCAGGCGGAGATCGCCGAGCGGGGCCTGGATGACATGGTTGGTCGGAGCGGTGAGCGGATAGGGCCCGAAAAGGCGCGGGTCGGTCGGCCCGAAAATGGCAAACGTGCGCACCTGCATCGCGGCTGCGAGGTGCATCGGGCCGCTGTCGTTCGAGACGACCCAGTCGGCGCGGCGGACGAGGGCCGGCAGCGACACGAGGCTCGTGTTGCCAGTGAGGTTGAGGAAACGATCCGCGGGAATCGCACCGCCATCGGGGATATAGTTGTTCCCGGCCCAAATCACCCGTCGGCCGCCGGGCTCGCGCACGAGCTGCTCGGTAAACTGCTTGAAGCCGTGCCACCGCTTCTCCTCGCGGCGGCTGTCAGGAAAGACCACCACCGGCCGCTGGCCGGCGCGCCCACCCTCGAGGTGGCGGAGGTTAAGGCTGTCGACCTCGCGGAAGGCGAGCTTGCCCTGCAGCTCAGGCTTGAGGCCGAGCACAGGGCAAAACTGCAGGAGGATGTCGATCGCGTGGCTGCGGCGGCCGTCGGGCGGCAGCGGCACCTTCTCCTTGCAGAAGAAGCGGGCGCCCTCGCGGGCGTCGCTGCGGCCGACCTTGTGCTTGGCTTGGACCCGCGACATCAGCAGCCCGGTGCGGAGCAGGCCCTGCATGTCGAACGCATAGTCAAATTTCACCTTCCGCAGCTCGCGGGTCAGGCGGAGGAATCCCTGGGCGCCGCCCTTCCGCTCAAACACATAGGTCTGGTCGACCGCGGCGGAGGCGCGGACGAGCGGTGCGAAGATCTCCCGCACCACCCAGCTGATGCGCACGTCCGGCCGCTGCGCCTTGATCGTGGTCGCGACCTGGAGGGCGTGGATGATGTCGCCGAGCGACGAGGGCTTAAGGATGAGGAGTTCGGGCACGGAAGTCGCGACGGCCACCCGGGCGCAGCCACCGCAGCCGTGCTATTCATTTCGTTTCCTCGCGGAAATCAAACGCTAACCCGCGCCCGGCCCGGCTTCCCGGGGCCGCGGCAATCTGCTTTGACCGGCAGCGCAAGAGCACCCATCCCTTCGGCACGGATCCCTCCGCCCCGCCCGCGTGCCCCTCCTCCTGCTTCAAATCCTCGGCTGGCTCGTCGCCCACACCCCGGAGAAAGTCCTCCATCTCGCCGCGGCCGTCCTGGGCGAACTCATCTACCGGGCCCTGCCCCGCCGCCGGCGGTTGATCCGGTCCAACCTCGACCACGCCTTCCCCGACCGACCGCCGGCGTGGCACCGGCGGATCGCCCGCTCGAGCTGCCGCCGGCTGGTCGAGACGGCCTTCCTTTCCCTCGCCACACCACACCTGAGCGAGAACCGCCTGCGCCGGATCATCCGCGGCGCGCGTGGGCTGCTCGCCGCCTACGCGCGGCACGAGCGCGACCCGGCCGCGACCCTCATCTGCTCGCCCCACTTCGCGTACTGGGAGGCCCAGACGAGCATGGCGCTCGTCATCCCAGGGAAATTCCCCGAGTTCGGCACGATCTACCGCCCGCTCGACCACGCCGCGGCCGACGCCTGGGTCCGGCGCTCGCGCGAGCGCTTCGGCATGCGCCTGCTCTCCCGCAAGGATGGCTTCGCCGAGGCGCTGAAGATCCTCCGGCGCCGCGGCTTCGTCGGCGTGCTCTTCGACCAGAATGCCGGCCTGCAGGGCGCGCTCACCACCCTCCTCGGCCGCGTCTGCTCGACGAGCGAGCTGCCGGGCCTGATGGCGGAGAAGTTCAACGCCCGGGTCTACGGCATCTTCCCGCGCCGGCTCGGGTTCTGGCGCGTCGAGATCGATGTCGAGCTGCTCGAGCACGACGGCAGCTCGGACGGTGCCACCTTTGCGCTCAACCGCTGGCTCGAGTCGCGCCTCGCGACCGACGACAACCTCTGCGCCTCGTGGCTCTGGGTCCACGACCGCTGGCGGAACCAGGATATGCCGCCCCGCCGCCTCCGCCTCGAGGCCAAGCGCAACCTCCTCGCCGCCGAGCAACGCGCCCGCGGAATCGCGGCCCTGCCCCGCCGCACCCGTCTATGGATCCGGCTGCCGAACTGGCTCGGCGACGTCGTCATGGCGGTGCCGCTGCTCCGCGCGCTCCGCGCCTCCCGGCCCGACGCCGAGATCACCGTGATCGGCCGCGCTGCTTTTCTGCCGCTGCTGCAGGCGTGGCAGGTCGCCGACCGCTACGAGCCCCTGCCCGCGCGCGGCGCCGGGTACTTCCTGCATTTCTGGCGGCGGCGCCTCGCCTACCCCGATCTGTATCTGCTCTTCACGAATTCCTTCCGCGGCGACCTCGAGGCCTGGCTCACGCGCTGCCCGCAGCGCTTCGGCATCGGTCGCGACGGCAAACCCCGGCCGCTGCTCACCCACCGGCACGACCTGCCCGCCGGCTACGACGAGGCCACCCACCACCAGCTCGGCCTCTGGGGGGACTTCCTGAAAACCTTCGGCCTGGCCGTCCCGCCCGACCGCACGCCGGTCCTGCCGCCCGCCGTACCCGCCGCCGACGCCCCGATCGGCCTGATCGCCGGCTCGGAGAACGCGCCCGAGAAACGCTGGCCGGTGGAGCATTGGCGGAAACTCATCGAGGCCTTTCCCGACCGGCGCTTCGTGCTTTTCGGGACTGCCGGCGACCGGGCGATCACGACAGAGATCGCGCAGGGATTCCCGGCGTCACGGATCACAGACTTGGCCGGCCAGACCGATCTGCCGGGACTCGTCACCGCGTTCCGCACCTGCCGCCTCATGGTGACCAACGACACGGGCGGCATGCACCTTGCCAACGCGGTCGGTGTCCCCGTGATCGGGCTCTTCGGCCCCACCAACCCGGTGCGCACCGGCCCCGTCTTCGTCTCCGGAGTCACCATGCTCCAGCCTCCGGGCTGCCCTCCCACCGGCGGCGGCCGCCTCGCCGACCTGACGCCAGAAACCGTCGCCAACGCGCTGCACCGCCTTTGAGCCGTCCCGATCTCCAACTGTAGCTCCGGCAGACCCCTGCCGGAGGATAGGACACGCCAAGAGGGGCCACTAACAGCGGCCAAGGCTAAGAACGCCAAAGTCGAGCCGGCAATCCGGTCTTTGAGGATGGCATCCCTTGGCGAACTTTGCCCTGGCGCGAAGCGCGATCTTGGCGTGACCCAAGTCGGGATTCCGGGCGGTCCGCGCCGCATCATGAAACGATCCGAGGCCCGATCCTTTTGCTCGGCTCCTCGGAGCCAAGAGAAGGTATCCAATGCGTCAGGCCTCTATGGCCTCGATAATCCTGAGGTCACGCTCCGCCGCATCGCCGAGCGCAGCAAGCGCCGCCTGATAACCCGGACTGTGGTAGAGGGCCACCGCCACGTCCACGCTTGGGAACTCGATCAACACGGTGCGCGTGCAGGTGCCGGACTCGAAGGCGGCAACGGGATTGCCTCGCGCCAGGAACTGGCCACCCGCCGCCCGAATCGCCGGTCCAGCGAGCGCCGCATACTGCTGCAGTCGCTCCGGATCACGGATGACGCGAAACGTGTTTATCCAATATGCTTTGGCCATGGATGGGCGTGGTTCAGCGCAGATCAGCGGTTTCTCGGGTCTTACCGCCGGATGATCACATCGTCCGCCTTGAAGCGGACCTTGCGGGTCGTGGCGTACTTGTCGTCGGCCGAGCGGTAGCCGGCGGCGCAGGCGACGACGGTGAAGTAACCGGTGCCGGCGAGGCCGAGGGTCTCGTCCATTTTGGCCGGATCGATGCCCTCCATCGGGCAGGTGTCGACCCCGAGCAGGGCGGCGGAAGTGAGGAAGTTGCCGAGCGCGATGTAGACCTGGTGCGTCTGCCAGGTGTCGAGGCGGCCCTCGGCCTTGGCCTTGGTGAGGTTGCCCTCCACCATCGCGCGGAACTTGCCGAGCGACTCGACGGGCAGCTCGCGGACCTCGGCCATCCGCGCGACGTGCCGATCCACGTGCCCGGCATCGAGGTCGCGGCGCACCGCGAACACCACGAAGTGCGAGCAGTCGGCCGCCTGGGCCTGGCCCTTGGCGGCGGGCACGAGCTGCTGCTTCAGGGTCGGGTCGGTCGCGACGACGAACTTCCACGGCTGGAGTCCGGTCGACGACGCCGTGAGCACGAGCGCCTCCTCGAGCGCGGTCCAGGTCGCGGCCGGGATCTTCCGGGCCGGATCGAATTTCTTGACCGCATAGCGCCAACGGAGCGCCGCGAGCAGGGTATCGGGTGAGGCAGGGTGCATGAAGGGGACTCAGTCGACGATGAGTTTGAACTCGGGATTCCGCTCTACGAACGCCGCGACGTACGAGCAGGCCGGCACGACCCGGCGGTTGGCGGCGCGGGCCTCGCTCAGGGCGTGGCGCACGAGCTTCTCGGCGAGACCGCGGCCCCGCAGGGCCGGTGGCACGAAGGTGTGATGGAAGACGCGCCGGCCGTTCTCGTCCCAGTACTCCGCCACCGCGGTGGCCCCGCCGGCCGCGATCTCATAGCGTTGGGCGGCGGCGTTGTGCACCACCGTGGATTCATCGGCTGGATTCATCGCTGGAGATGAAATCAGTTTTTCACAGGAGGCAACGGAGAGAACGGAGAAATTCCAAACGGCCGGCTCCGTTGCCTCCGTTTCCTCCTGTGCGAACTGAACCCGATCACTTCTGACGGCCCCAGCGTTCGGCGAGGAAACCACACACCACCAGCTGCAGCGGATGGTAGATCATGATCGGCAGCAGGATCACGCCGAGGGCCGGACTCGCGCCGAACATCAGTTTCGCCATGGGCACGCCCGAGGCCAGGGTCTTCTTCGAGCCGCAGAAGACCGCGGCGATGCGGTCCGCCCGCGCCAGGCCGAGGACCCGCGCCGCCACGCCGGTGGCGAGGCAGACCACCGCGAAGAACAGCGCCGCGACCAGGGTCACGAGCAGGATCCGCCCCC
>OMJT01000184.1 GCA_900299415.1 Opitutales bacterium | reverse complement strand
CGCTGGAAGACCCGGTTCACGTTGTTCTCGTCGTTGTCGCCCCAGGAATCGGTCATGAGGATGAAGCCGCCGTTCTGCAGGTAGGCGCGCAGGGCGGTGACCTCATCGTCGGTTAGCGCGAGCGAGCCGGGGGCGGAGATGAAAAGGAAGGGAAAGTCGGCGAGGTCGGGGTCGGTGGCGCGCACGAGGCGGGCGTTGGGGTCGACCTTGATCGCGGTCATCTGCTGCAGGCGGTAGGAGAGATTCAGGTCCGCATCGGGCAGGTCGGTCGTCCAGCCGCCGCGGTTGCGGCCGACCGGGATGCTGCGGCCGGGCGAGTCGTACCGGAGCCGGGCGAAGGTGAAGACGTCCTTTTCGAATCCGACCGGGATGGTCCACTCCGGCGTGCCCACGCTGCGGGTGCCGATCTCGCGGGCGGTCTTCGTCTCGTTGTCGACGTAGATCTGGCCGCCGCCGAAGCCGCGGAAACCCCCGAACTGCGCGAGCAGCGTTGCACCGAGGCCGAGGGCGGCGAGCAGCAGGGTCAGTCGGCGGGTCTTGGACATGGGTAGGGAGCTTCGGTTCACGTTGCCTCCCGAGACGGCAGGCCGCAAAACGGAATCGCGGCGATTACGTGACAATTTGGTTTCATGGCGCGGTTGCAATCCGTCCTTCCGGCCCGGCAAGGTACAAACTCAATGCCCGTCCCGGAGCCGACCGGCACGGCGCGCCGAAATCAGCCGCGACCGTCCTCGAGGCACGCGATCAACTCGGCGAGCACGGTGTCGGCGAAATGGCGCTGGGTGTCGGTCCGGTTGCAGCCGCGGCAGCCGATGATGCCGCGGGCGGCGAGGCGTGTGCGTCCGCGGCGCCGCACGGCGATCGCCCAGTGGGCGAAGGGCTCGTGGATCTTCTGCGCCGGCGCCGGCTCGGCGTAGCCGGTGATCGCCGCGCCGATGTCGCTGCCGAAGAGGGTACAGACGCCTGCAGCCATCTCGGCGGCCACGGTGGCGGAGACACAGTTGACCTTCCGGGCGGCGGTGCAGTCCACGCCAAGGTGCCGCACCTTTTCGTCGAGGGTGTAGGTCGTGATGCCGCCGAGGAAGAATTCCGACGCGCCGGAGATCGACCCGATCCGCGCCTGGATGCGGCCGCAGGTCACACTCTCCGCCACCGCGAGGGTGCGGCGCGGGCGGCGGAGCATGAGCCGCTTCAGGTCGGGCAGAGCTTTCATGAAATCATGCTAGGCAGGGGAGCGGATTTTTGAACCACGGATTTCACGGATTACACGGATAGGGTTGGTTTCCGAATCCTCATCCTTGCCATCCGTGAAATCCGTGGTTCAAGACGGATCGGCTTATCTGATCTCCAGCCCCACTGGGCAGTGATCGCTGCCCAGCACCTCGGGGCTGATCCACGCCTTCTTCAGAGCCGGCTTGAGCTTTTCGTCGGCGACGAAGTAGTCGACGCGCCACCCGATGTTCCGGGCGCGGCAGTTCATCATCTGGCTCCACCAGGTGTAGTGGCCGGGGCCGGGCTCGAAGTGCCGGAACGTGTCGATGAAACCGGCGTCGAGCAGCGTGGTGAAGTTGGTTCGCTCCTCGTCCGTGAAGCCGGCGTTGCGGCGGTTGGTCTTCGGGTTGGCGAGGTCGATGTCCTGGTGGGCGACGTTGAGGTCGCCGCAGAAGAGCACTGGCTTGCCCTTCTTCCCGAGCTTTTTGAGGAACGCGAGGAAGGCGCCGTCCCATTCCCCGGTGCGGTAGGCGAGTCGCGTCAGCCCGCGCTGCGAGTTGGGCTGATAGACGTTGACGAGGTGGAAGTCGGGAAACTCCGCGGTGAGCACGCGGCCCTCCTGGTCGTGTACCGCGAGGCCGATGTCGGGCGCGACGGCGAGCGGCTTCACGCGGGTGAGGATCGCCGTGCCGCTGTAGCCCTTCTTCGCGGCGCTGTTCCAGAACGCCTGGTAGCCCTTCGGCCACGCCACGTGCTGCACGTCGCCTGGATGCGCCTTGGTCTCCTGGAGGCAGAAGACATCGGCCGCGCCCGACTCGAGGTAGTCCATCATGCCCTTGCGGAGCGCGGCGCGCACGCCGTTGACGTTCCAGGAAACGAGCTTCATCGCCGCCACGATTTGGAACGCGGCGCAGTGGCGCGAGGCAAAAGGCATGACCGGAGTGTGGGCGCGGCATGGAATCGCCCGCGGCAATCGGCATTGCCATGGGAAAGAAGGCCGGCACGGTTTGGCCCTTTCGCGTCCCCATCCCCCGTCCGACCGATGCGCCCGCCTTTCTGTTTCCTGCCGGTGAATCGGCGTCCCGCCGCGGCGCTGGGCCTGCTCGCTTTGCTGGCGGCCGGGTGCGTTAGCCGGACGCCGGCGCCCGCGACGCCTCCTCCAGCGCCGGTTGTGACGGTGGGTCCGGCCCCGGTGCCCGTCCCTCCGCCGACTCCCGTGGCACCGCCCCAGCCCACCGTGGTGTTGGCCCCGGCGCCCGAACCCGCCCCTGCCGTGCGCCCGCCGCCGGTGCTCCTGGCGGCGAAGCCGCCCGCGGCGGCCGGTGGGGAGATCTTTGGCCACACCAACCTGCACCAGCTCCGGTTCGAGATCGCGGCGGGCGAGTGGGCCGTGCTCCAGACCAGCAGCGCGCGCGGCGGCGGGGGCATCAAGGGCTCCGATTACGTCCAGGCCGACGGCCGCCCGATCCACATCGGCAGCGGGTTCGGCGGGTTCTTCCCCTGGGCGCACATCGATGCGACGCTCGACGGCGAGGAGTTCAAGAACGTCGGCCTGCGCTACCGCGGCAACGGGAGTTTCAGCAACTCATCCGGCTACGCGCCGTTCCGGGCCAACTTCAAGCTGAAGCTCGACGTGTTCGGGACCAAGGGCTCGTGGGAGGGCGAGAAGAGCCTCAACCTGAACGCAGGCGTGGTGGACACCTCGAACGTCCGCGAGGCGGCGGCGTTTGCGCTTTTCCGCCGGGCGGGCGTGCCGGCGCCGCGCACGGCCTACGTGCAGGTCACCTTCAATGTGCCCGGCCTCTACAAGGAGACGTCTGCCGGCTACGTCTACACCCTGATCGAAAACGTTGGCGGACGCTTCCTGAAAAACGCGCTCCCGCCGGGCGACGGCCTGCTGATGAAGCCCGAGGGCACGTCGGGCGGCATCCAGATGCAGGGCAACGGCAGCTGGGCCTCGTACGCCAGCGTGTTCTACCCGGACCGCGAGGCCACGCCGCACGAGCGGCAGCGCATCATGGAGTTCTGCCAGCTGATTTCCCAGACCGACGTGGCGCTCTTCCGGTCGAAGGTCGGCACCTACCTCGATGTCGACGAGTTCCTGCGCTTCATCGCGATCAACGCCTTCATCCAGAACGGCGACAGCTACCTCCGCGGCGGTCACAACTACTATTTCTACCTCGATTCCAAGGACGACAAATTCCGCTTCATCCCTTGGGATCAGGACATCTCGATGGGCAGCGGCAGCGGCATGTTTGGTGGGGCCGACTTCATGAATCCCTGGAGCGGTAACCAGCCGCTGATCTATTGGCTCTTCGACGATCCCGCAGTCAACGCCCGTTACCGCGCCATCCTGGCCGAGCTCTCCGCCACCGTGTTGTCGCGGGCCGAGCTCACGAAGCTGGTCGACGAGCTCGAGGGCGTGGCGGGCCGCCACGGCTATTCGCCGCGGAGTTTCCTCGAATCCCGCGCCGCGCAGCTCGAGCGCCTCGTCGCGAGTTGGAACCCACCCAAGAATCCGGCGCCCTGATTTGGCGGGCCGGATGCTTTCACCCGGCCGGATTGCGGCGCCTTCAGCGCGGCGCGGGACGGAAGTCCAGTTTCAGCACGTCCTGGTTCCTGTTCCAGTCGAGGACCGGCAGTCCCTGCTGCGGGGCCGGGCGGCCGAGGAGCCGGCCTGTCGCGGGCGGCGGTTGACGCAGGGCCAGCGCAGTCACGCCGTTGGTGAGCGAGACGCGGGAGATCCGCACCTGGCCGACGCCACGCACCGCGAGCCGCAGGGGAATGTCCGCCGCGGGCACGCCGACGCTGAACTCGCGGGTGAGCGTGGAACGCGGCCGGGCCGAGGCGGCGCGGAACTCGATGGTGAAGCGGGCGCCCAGTTCCGTCCAGGCGCCGTCAGGCTGCCGGGCCTCCACGATTACCTTCTGCAGCGCGGGGGCAAAGTTGTGCACGATGAACATGAGCTGCCAAGCGCCGCAGAAAGGCGTGGCGTGGTCGACGATCGCCGGGTGCTCGCGGGCCCGGATCAGCCAGTGCTGCCATTCATGGAGCCGACGGGCATCCTCGTGCAACTGGGCGACATTCGGGCCGGTGGCCCGGCCCTCCCGGGTACGGGTCCACATGGCCTGCGCGGCGCGGTCGCCGGCCCAGAGCGCGGCACTGAACAGCCTGGCCTCCTTGGCGAGCGACTCGATCGGACCGCGGATGCGCAAGTCGGAGACTCCCTGGGTATGCAGGGCGCGGCGCAGGCGGAAGACCTCGGCGGCGTTGCGGCGGATAAACGCGTCGCGCGCCGCCAGGTAGCGCCGGAAGGCGAGGCTGGCCGCGAGAGGAGCGGGCAGGGCGCGGGCGGCGTGGGCGAGGCGATCCAGCTCGGCGAACTCCTTCACGGCGGGCTGCGGTCCCTTCGCGCCCGGGCCAAAGTCCCACCGGGGATTGGACTCCCACCGCGCGTAGCCGGCGAACGCGGGGCGGGCCGGGGGCAGCGCGGCGGGGGCCGCGCCGAGAGCGGGAGAGCACACCGCCGG
>OMJT01000183.1 GCA_900299415.1 Opitutales bacterium | reverse complement strand
GCGTGCCGGTGACCTTATCCGGACGATAGAGATCGAGCGATGGCTCGATGGTGCCGGGCTTGCTGAACACAGGGTTCCGTCCGACCGTGGTGCCCGCGGGCGCGGGGGCCGGGCCGCGGCGTCCACCCCCGCCGCGCTGACCGGTGGGCGCGGGCGCGGACGGCGGTGCGTCAGCGGCAACGAGACAGGCTGAGCTGAGTAAAACGAGGGCGAGGCCGACAGCGGTTTTCATGGGGCGGGGAAGACAGGGTTGAATGAGCCGCGAACGCCGCAGTGTTGAAGACCGCGGGGTTCCGAACAAACCGAATTCGCGTATACAGTGAACCAAGCTTCACCCGCGCCGGGTGCGGAGCAAGATCTTCAACACCTTGCCGGCGCCATTGCGGGGGAGGGCATCGATCAGGGAGATCCGCTTGGGGAGCTTGTAGCGGGCGAGCTTGCCCTCGAGGTGGGCCATGACCGCGCGTTCGTCGGGCCGCGTGCTGCCCGCTGGCTCGATGAAGAGATGGCCGGACTCACCCCAGCGCTCGTCGGGTATGCCGACAACCGCGCACGCGGAGACACCGGGATGGCCAGCCAACGCGGCCTCGATCTCGGCCGGGTAGACGTTTTCGCCGCCCGAGATGTACATGTCCTTCAGGCGGTCCACGAGCCAGTGGTACCCCTCCGGGTCGGCGCGGAAGACATCCCCGGTGCGGAACCAGCCGTCGCCCGTAAACGCGGCCTTGGTCTCGTCGGGCAGCCGCCAGTAGCCACGCGTGATGCTGTCGCCCTTGAGCAGGAGTTCGCCCGCTTCGCCCGGCGCGCAGTCGCGGCCGTTGGCGTCGACGATGCGCTGGGCCAGCCGCGGCGTGGCGAGGCCGACCGACCCGGCGTGGGCGTCAATCAGGGCGCGGTCCACCGGCATGCCGAAGACCGTGCCAGCCTCGCTCATGCCGAAGCCGTCGACGACCGGGATGCCGTCCGCGAGCCAGGACCGGATGTTGGCGGCCGGGTGCGGCGCCCCGCCGGTGAACAGCGCCGTGAGGCGCCGGAAGCGGGCGGAGTCGTAGGATCGCTCGGCGCGCAGGGCCGCGGCCATCTGGGGCACGCAGAAGTAGTGCGTCGCCCCGAGGGCGGGGTCGCCCAGGCGCTCGAGCGTGCGGGCGGGATTGAAGCCGTCCGAGATCAGCACGGCCCCGCCCTGCATCAGCGCCGGGCGGAGGTTGGCCACTAGCCCGATGACATGGAACATAGGCGCGTCGACGAGGAAGGCACTCTCATGGGTGACACGGGACATCACGCAGGAACTGAGTGCGCTCGTGGTGAGGTTCCGCTCCGTGAGCACCACGCCCTTCGGCCGGCCGGAGGTGCCCGAGGTGTAGAGGATGAGCGAGGGCCGGTCGGAATCGATGGGCGCCGGTTCGGCCGGGTCGGTACGGTCCAGTTCGCGGGCGAACTCGTCGAGTGGCACGCCGTCGAGCCCCGCGGTCGCGAGGCTGGCATCACCCAGCACGAGGGCGGGTTCGGCATCGGCGACGATCGTGCGCAGCTCGGGGGCCGACAGCCGCCAGTTCAGCGGCACGTAGATCGCGCCAAGCCGGGCGCAGGCGAAATGGAGGAGGGCGAGCTCCACGCGGTTCTTGGCGAGAACGGCCACCCGGTCACTCAGGCGGATCCCGTGGCGGGCCAGGCGGGCGACGGCTTGGTTGATGGCGCGGTCGACCCCGGCATGCGTCCAGCGCCGCCCGCTGGCGAGGTCAACCGCCGCGAGGCGCCCGGGCTGGAGGCGCGCCTGCAGCGCGAGGAGGTCCACCGGGTTGCCCATGGTCGCGGGGGCGGATCACTTCCTCGGCTTCTTCCGGTAGGCACCGAGCCCCGGCTTGTAGCTCTTCTCGTCGATGAACTGCCGGATGCCCTCCTTGCGGCCCTCGTTGTCGAAGGAGTTGGCGGCTTCCTGGGCGCGGACGAGGTAGTCCTCGGCGTTGTCGAAGGTCATTTCCGCGACGCGCCGGACGGCGTCCTTGGTCGCCTTCAGGGCCACGGGGTTCTTCTCGAGCAGCACCTTGGCGACGGCAGTGACGCGCTCCCGGAGCTGCGCGGCCGGCACGGCCTCGTTCACGAGGCCCCAGTCGGCGGCCCTTTTCCCGTCGATGGTCTCGCCGGTGAGGGCGTGGTACATCGCGCGGCGGAAGCTGAGCAGCTCGCGCGCGACCTTGGTGGCACCGCCGCCGGGCAGGATGCCCCAATTGATCTCGCTCAGGCCGAACTTGGCGTCCTCCGCGGCGTACGCGAGATCGCAGCCAAAGAGCGGGGCGTAGCCGCCGCCGAAGCACCAGCCGTTGACCATCGCGATCGTCGGCTTCTGGTACCAGCGCAGCCGTCGCCACCAACCGTAGGCCTCGCGCTGGGCCTGGCGCACGGCGCCGAGGCCCCTGGCTTCGTTCTCGCGGAAGTATTCCTGCAGGTCCATGCCGGCGGACCACGCGCTGCCTTCTCCCGTCAAAACGACGACGCCGGCGTCCTCGCGGAACTCCAGCTCGTCCAGCACCTCCAACATGCGGCGGTTGAGGGCGGGGCTCATCGCGTTCCGCTTCTCGGGGCGGTTGAAACGCACCCAGGCGATGCGGTCGGTGATCTCGAAGGTGACGAGGGACTTCATTAAGAAAGGGAAAAACTCCGATCAGTGTTTCGGGTTCATCAGGAATGGCGGCGGATAATGCCTGCCGCCCCGCTCGATCGTGATCCAGCGCATTTCCGTGAACTGTTCGATGCCGGCCCGACCGCCGTGGCGCCCGAGGCCGCTCCAGCCGACGCCGCCGAACGGCGCGTGCGGCTCGTCGAGCACGGAAGCGTCGTTGATGTGGGCCATGCCGGTCTTCAGCTGCCGGGCCACGGCCAGGCCGCGTTCCTCGCTCTTCGTAATGATTCCAGCAGAGAGGCCGTACTCCGTGTCGTTGGCGAGCGCGACCGCCTCGGCCTCGCTCCCGACGGTGATCACCGGAGCAATGGGCCCGAACGTCTCCTCGCGCATGACCTTCATGTCGCGGGTGATGTTGGTGAGGATAGTCGGCTCGAAGAACAGGCCCTGGTGCTTGCCGCCACAGAGGACCTTGGCGCCCTTGGCGACGGCGTCGTCGACCTGGTCGCGGATTTTGTCGAGCTGCCGTTGGTTGATAATCGGCCCGATACAGTTGCCGAGCTCGCGTGGGTTGCCGACCTTCAGCTTCCGCGTGTTGGCGACGAACTTGGCCGTAAACTCCTCAGCGATGGCGCGGTGCACGATCACCCGCTCGACCGACATGCAGATCTGACCCTGGTGCATGAACGCGCCGAAGGTGGCGGCATTCACTGCCTGCTCGATATCGGCGTCCTCGAGCACGATCAGCGCGTCCTTCCCGCCGAGCTCGACGCAGCATTTCTTCAGCAACCCGCCGGCCTTGGCCGCGACCTGGGCGCCGACGGCAGTCGAGCCGGTGAAGCTGACCCCGCGGACCGTCGGGTTGGAGATCAGCTCATCGCCAACCTCTCCGACGCGCTCGCGGGAGTAGGTGACGACATTTACCACACCCTTGGGCAGGCCGGCATCCTCGAGGATCTCGGCGAGCAGCAGGCCGCCGGCGACGGGAGTTTCCTCGGACGGCTTGAGCACGATCGTGTTGCCGACGGCGAGGGCGACCGCGAAGCCGCGGGAGGACAGAATGAGCGGGAAGTTCCACGGCGAGATGACCGACACCACGCCAAGCGGCTCGCGCACGACCAGGCTGAGTTTGCCGTACTCCGACGGGATGATCTCGCCGTTGACCTGATACGCGGCGGCCGCCGCCGCGCGGTATACGCCGGCGCTGTAGCCGGTCTCGAACATGGCCTTGCCGATCCACGAGCCGCCCTCGTCGACCAGCGCCTGCTGGAACTCCTTCGCCCGCGCCGTGAGGACGTCGGCGATCCGGCCGAGCAGCCGGGCGCGCTCGGTGTGGGGCAGGGCGGCCCAGGCCGGCTGGGCGGCCGCGGCGGCGGCGATG
>OMJT01000182.1 GCA_900299415.1 Opitutales bacterium | reverse complement strand
CGTCCTGGGGTGGCCCGCGGGCGCGTGCGTGGGCCTGCGGCGTCCTGGGCGCCGCGGCGTCCGCCGCCGTCTTCCTACGCGGTCCCGGGGCCACCTTCATCTATTTCCAGTTTTGAAAACTGTCCTCCAAGACCGACTCACCCGCACCGCGCTCTGGGCCGCCTTTTTCTGCGGCCTATTCCTGGTGCTGCGGCCCTATCCGGTGCCGGTGCAGGGACTGGACAGCGAGAAGTTGTTCTGGAGCCGCAAGCGCCAGTGGCCGGCGGACTACACTCTGGTTTTGGCGGGTGACTCGCGGGTGTACCGTGGCGTTTCGCCGGCGGCGATGGCGCGTGTCCTGCCCGGGACGCGGATCGCCAACTACGGCTTCTCGAGCGTGGCGCTCGTGCCGGCCTACCTCGACACCGCGGCCGCGAAGCTGGATCCGGCGGCACCGGGGCGCATGCTGGTCATCGGGGTGACGCCGTTTGCGCTCACGCCCCGGGCGACCCGTGAGAACGGCTTCACGCTCACCGAGCCGGTGCCCGCGGCCGAACTGGCCCTGCGCTGGCGCCTACGCACTTGGCTGGCCGCCTGCTCGTCCGTGCTCCCTGGCACCGCCCGGCCGATCTTCCGCGACACCGCGGATGCGACCGGACGGGGCTTTTTCCTCGGACATGAGGACGGCTGGATCGCCTCCGACTGGGAGCCGCGGAATCCGACCGCGTCGCTCGAAGGCTACCGGATCAACCTCGCCGACAATCCGGTCTCGCCCAGACAAGTCGAGGACCTTCTCGAGTGGATCCGCACGACCGTCCGCTCGGGCGTCAACGTCTACGGCTTCCGTCCTCCGACCACCCTCGCGATGGTCGCGTTGGAGGACGACGTGGGGAAATTCGACGCCCGCGGCTTCGCGGCTGCCTTCGCCGCGGCCGGCGGCACCTGGCTGAATTTTGCCGCCGATGGGTACGAAACCTACGACGGCAGCCATCTGACGGCGGTCGAGGCCGCCCGCTTCTCGGCCGACCTGGCCGCCCGGATCGCGGTGTCCCGCGGGACCAAGGAGACCCGATAGGGCCGGTTCCTCCTCTGGCGTCTTCGCCATTCCCGGGCTACCGAAGAGGGATGCTCAGCGCGGCAGGTGTTTCCGGATGATCTCCTCCAGTCGATCGAGGCTGCGAGTCATCGAGAAATCGCGGCGGCAACGGGCGCGGCCGGCGGCGGCGATGCGTTCGCGGGCTTCGGCGTTTTGCAGGTAGTGGGCGATCTTTTCATCCAGTTCCCCGGCCGAGCGGAACGTTTCGCATTCCACCCCGGGCTCGAAATAGGTCCCGATGTTGGGTTTGTACTCGGAGAGCAAGAAGGTCCCCAGACCCGTGACCTCGATCATGCGCATGTTGCCTGTCTGGTCCTTCGCGAGGTCGATGCCGATGTTCAGCCCGATGCGGCTGCCTTTCAGGATGCGGTGCATGGCGGCACCCCAGACGGGGCCCCGGTTGTGCATCGCAATGCCGACCGGGACGATCGCCGGTTCGGCGGTGCGGAGAAAGTAGCCGAGGGAGAAATCGTTTTCCCGGACCAGTTGAGAGCGGGCGAGGCCGTTGAGGTACTCGTTCCGCTTGGCGTGTTCGGAGCTCACGCTGCCGAGGAAGCTCACATCCCAGGTTTTCGGCTCGGGGGGAAGCTCGTCGGCTAGGGTCTCGGGAAAGCCGGGCGTGATATGCAGGACGCGGCTGGCTCCGAGGCTGGGGCCGACATCGAATGTAAGTTGGAAGTTCGAGAGGATCGCGTCGAACCCACGCCAGTCCGTGCCGGGCGGGGTCGCGGCGGCCTTCCAGCCAATGACCAGGCGCGGGCGGTGTCGCAGCCGGTCGAGGAACTTGCGGTCATAGGCGACCGGCTCGGTGATGTAGAGGATGTCGGGCCGTGCGGCGTCCACCTGGCGCGCGGCGATCTCGTGGCGCCAGTCGTCGGGATTCGTCAGGGTGCCGCCGTGCTCAGCGAGCCATTGTTTCTGGACCGACTCGCACTCGGTGAAGACCAGCTCCGTCTCGTAGCCCCGCTCGCCGAGGTAGCGGGCGAACATGTGGACAATGCCGAAGCCATCGTCGCGCAGCAGCGCGTTCTGCTTCGCGTAGGGTAGCTCCGCGAGGCGGGGATGCCGGGAGGAGAAATCCTGCAGGTACTCGCCGTACGAGGGGAAAAGCTGCAGGAATTTCATGGACCGCGACGGGTTGTGTCGGCCGGCATCGGGAGATCGAGCCCAGCGGTCGAGCGCTCCACGAAGAGCAGCTGCCAGAGTACGAGGTTGAACTTGGTCCAGAGGTGAATCGTCTCGGCCCAGTCGGCCATCGTCCAGCCACGGGCGGAAGTCTTTGCCAGCACGACATCACGCAGTCCGGGCCCGTCCCAGATCTTGCTTTCAAGCCAGAGCGGATGCTGCACGAGCCGGGTGATGAGCGGAGCGAGGCCGCCGTTGTACCACTCGACCATGGGGGAGTTGAAGCCGATCTTGAAACGACGGAGGCGCACTCGATCCGGCATCAGGCCGGCCATGGCGTCGCGGAGCACGCGCTTGGTGTAACCGCCGCCGAATTTGCTTTCGGCCGGCAGGGCCTGGGCGAACGTCACGAGGCGCCAATCCATGAACGGCATCCTCACCTCGACCCCGTGCGCCATTGAGCAGCGGTCGAAGTTGCGCAGGATGGCCGGCAGCAGCGTCGCGTGGAAATCGCGGTAAAGGAAGGCATTGGCCTGCGCCATCGGCCAGTCGAGGTACCACGCGTAGCCGCCGAGCAGCTCGTCGGCCCCATGGCCGTCGAGGGAGACAACGACCCGGGCGCGTCGGAGCTCGCGGTAAAGGCACCACCCCGGGGTCGCGAGGCCGCCATAGATGTCCTCCATGCTCCACACGGAGTCGAGCACATGGTGAACGGCCGCAGACTGGTCAAATCGCCAGTAGCAGGGTCGGGCGCCGATGTGACCCACCACCTCGTCCGCATAGCTGCGTTCGTTCAGAACGGTGTCGGGAAAATCGGCGATGAACGCGCGCTGCCAGTCGAGGGGGCTCCGGGCAAGGTCGGCGCCCTGCTGCCGGTGAAGGTGGGCCATCGCGCACACTACCGCGCTGGAGTCCAGGCCGCCGCTGAGACACGACCCCACGGGGACATCGCTTCGCAGGCGCAGCCGAGTGGCGTCGAGGAAAAGTTCGCGGAATCGCGCCACCTGATCCTCGTAGCGGGCCGGGACCTCCGGCTGGTGATCGCGGGTTTCCCACCAGCGCCGCACGTGGGGATGGCCGCCGGCCGCGATCCGCAGCGTATGCCCCGCCGGCAGCCGCTGCACACCCTGGAGCAGAGTCTCCGTGGTCGTGCCCTCGAGGGCGTACGCGCTTTCGAGAAAATACCTTGGAGCCACCTCGGGATCCAAGGCGGGCCGGAAACCGTCGAGGGCAAGAAAGGCCTTCAGCTCCGATGCGAAGGCGAAGCGTCCGGGCCCATGCAGGAAGTAGAGCGGTTTGACGCCGAAGCGGTCGCGCGCGAGCAGGAGGGATTTCTCCTGCCGGTCCCAGAGCGCAAAGGCCCACATGCCGTTGAAGCGAGTCAGGCAGGCGTCGCCCCACTGCACATAGGCGGCGAGGATTACCTCCGTGTCCGTCTCGGTCCGGAACCGGTGGCCGAGGCGCTTTAATTCCGTGCGCAGTTCGAGGAAGTTGTAGATTTCGCCGTTGTAGGTGATCCAGTAGCGGGCGGAGGAGAAAGCGGCGTCCGCCCAGTCGCCGTCGACCAGCCCGGCGATCGTGCCACGGAGACGCGCCGGCCAAGGGGTCGGTGTGCCCTCGCCGAAGGGCATCGGGCAGCGTCCTTGCCGGCCTGGTCCCAGAATGGCGAGCCGGCGGTGCCCGAGACCGAGCTGCCCGTCGAGCAGGAACCCGCGGCCGTCAGGCCCCCGGTGGGCAAGCGCATCGGTGAAACGGGCGAGTTCGCCGCGATCCACGGGCTTTTCCAGCTGAAGCAGACCCGCGATGCCGCACATGACTTAGCGTGCCACCCGTCCGCCGAAGAAGGCCTGGATTGCGTCCACCACCTGATCGAGCTGCCCGGCGGTCATCTCGGGGAAAAGCGGCAGGGAGAGGACCTGCGACTGGTGCGCATAGGCCACGGGAAAGTCCGCCGGCTGGTGGCCGAAGCGTTGGTAAGCGGGAAGAAAAGGCAGGGCGGCGGGGTAGTTGATCTGGGTCTGAATGCCACGGGTCTCAAGATGGGCACGCAGGGCGTCGCGGCGGGCTGTTCGGACGACGTAGAGGTGAAAGACATGGTCTCGGCCCGGAGCCACGGGAGGCCGGACCAGGTCGCCGACGCCGGCGAGTTTCCGGTCGTACTCCGCAGCGAGCCGGCGACGTTCCCGGGTCCAGCGCTCGAGGTGCGGCAGCTTGGCGTTCAGGATGGCGGCCTGGAGACCGTCGAGCCGGCTGTTGATGCCCTCGATCTCATGCTCGCCCTTCCTCAGACCGCCGTGCCGGGCGAACTTCGCAGCGAAGGCGGCGAGGGCGTCGTCGTTGGTGACGAGGCAGCCCGCGTCACCCATCGCGCCGAGATTTTTCCCGGGATAGAACGAGAAGGTACCGATGGCTCCGAACGTGCCGACCGTCCGACCGCCGCAGCGCGCGAGGTGGGCCTGGGCACAGTCCTCGACCATCCAGAGTCCGTGGCGGCGGGTGAGCTCACCGAGGGCCCCGAGGTTGGCGGGCTGACCATAGAGGTGGACCGGCACGAGACCCTTGGTGCGCGGGGTGATCTTCCGGGCGACGTCGGCAGGATCGAGGGTGAAGGTCGCCGGATCGGTGTCGGCGAACACCACCTGGCCGCCAGCCTGCGTGATCGTCTCGGCGGTGGCGATCCAAGAGTGCGCGGACGTGATGACCTCGTCGCCGGGCTGCAGGCCGAGCGCGCGATAGGCGATGAAGAGGGCGTCGGTACCGTTGGCACAGGAGACGCAGTGCTTTGCACCGACGACGGCGGCGAAATTCCGCTCGAACGCGTCCACCTCGGGGCCGCGGATGAAGGCCGAGTTGCGGATGGTCCGCGCGATCGCCGCGTCGACTTCCGGCTGGATCGAGCGATACTGCGCGTGCAGGTCGTTGAAGGGGACGAGCGGGGTGGCGGCCATCGGCTGCCATTGTTCCGCTTGGGCGCAAAGCGCCAAGGGAATTTGTCGGGGTTAGGCCGTGGTCTCCGACTCCGGCGGGGACGCTGCACCAGTCCAGACCAGCCAACATACGACTGCTTCGAGCAGCAGGACGACCGGAAACTTGTTTGCAGTCACGATCAACGCCGGGGCCAGGACGGATCGCTGCATCAGGATGACACCGAAGAGTACCAAGGCCAGGACCACGGCATACCTCCGTCGGCCGGTCTCAAGAAATCGCCGGGCCAGGGTCGTGACTGCAAGAAACACGGGGACCAGCATGATGACGAGCTTGTAGTCGTTGCTCACCGAGGTGAGGGCGGACATCAGGGGAATGGAAAGGGCCAAGGCCCATAGCGCACGGCCTTCCTCCCGGCCATGCCGGAAAAGTTTTCGGAGGCCGAGGCCCCATAAGGCAAGCGTGGTGCCGAGCAGGAAAGCGAGGCACGCGCCGTGCACGAACGGGCGGGGCAGTACCCGGGCCATCCAAGGCTCCAAGACAAGGCTTGAGAACGACGCGGCGGAATGGTTGCCAACCCAGATATAGGGATGGGAAGCGTATTGATAAAGTCCCACCAGGAACTCCTGGCCGCGGTGGATTCCAAAGTAGAACAGCATGGCGGTGTTGATGGCAACGACCGGCAACAGCGCCTTCCATCCGTGTCGCCAGAGTGGCAGGAAAAGCAGCAGGGCGGGATACACTTTCAGGTGGGCCGCGAAACTGAGCGAGAGTACCTGCAGCCAGATCATCCGTGGAAACCGATCACCAAGCCAGACGCCGGCGAGCATCGCCGTCAGGGCGAGGCTGTCATAGTTGCCGCGCTCGAGTGCGAACTCCAGGGCATAGCCGAAGAACTGGCTGACGCCGGCGACCAGCAGGCCGGCCCCGATGGCAACGGGCACCACCGGGGATTGGGAGCCACCTGGGTCGGCCGCGAACACCCGGAAGGCCAGCACCATGACCAGCACCAAGCTGAGCAGGTTGCAGGCGACGTTCACGACCAGCATCACCCGGTAGCCCATCTGGTACGACAGGAGGACGAAGGGAAAAAACACCGCGGCAGTGAGCGGGGGTGAGTTGTAGTTCGGGCCCAGCGGATTCTGCTGGTAGTACATCTGCTTTGAGGCCTCGGTGAATATCTGGAGGTCTGATCCCAACGGCGAGAGCGTCGGGACGGTCCGCTGGTAGGTCCACGCCTTGTTCGCCACGTCGACTCGGTCCAGCAGCTGGGTGCCAAGCGCGGAACCGGCCAGAAAGGCTGCAAGGAGCAGGAATACGAGCGTGAAGCGGGAGCCAGCCGGAGATGGTTGCATCGAGTGGAACGCAGGTCACGCCGGTCGGGCGGCACGTCGGAGCCGGCGCGCCGGGTTGCCGGCGTAGATGCCGGGCCGGGTGATGTCCTTCGTGACCACCGCGCCGGCGCCGATGACGACATCGTCACATACGCGAACGGGCAGGAGGGTGGCGTTGGAACCGATGGAAACCCGGTTTCCGATGGAGGTCGATTTCCAGAGCTGCCGGTTGCCCCGGGCTGGCCGGCCCTTCGCGAAGGTGTCGTTGATGAACATCACCCCGTGGCCGATGAAGCAGTCGTCGCCGATGCTCACGAGCTCGCAGACGAAACTGTGGGACTGGATCCGGGTGCGCGCCCCGACGACCACACCGCGCTGGATCTCGACAAAGGGACCGACGAATACCTCGTCACCGAGGGTGCAGCCATAGAGATTGGCAGGCTCGACGAGGGTGACATTCCGTCCGCACTTCAGGCCGGTAATGGCATTGGGTTGGATTCGGGGGCGGGGCATGGGTGTCAGCGGGGAGGAGAGCGGGTAGGGGGCGCAGGGAACAGGGCGAAGCGCCCGGAGTGACTGACCAAGATGAAATCCTCGTAGACGGGTTTCTCAACGGGCTGCTTGAAATCCTTGAGGACCCACGTAGCAGGGGGACGCGAGGTGATGCGGTCGAGCCAATAGGTGTCCATCGAGGCGTCGGCGTACCGGAATAGGAACTGGTTCACGTAGACCACGTCGCCGGGGCGGTGGTCGCGGAGATAAGCGGAGTACACCCGGTCGGCCTCGTTCCGCAAGGTCGTTTCCAGCTGGTGACGCGGGTGCAGCGTGTAGAATTCCGCGGCGCGCGGCCCGTGCCGGGCCTGCTGGCGCCAGCCGCCGACGACGAGAACTAGGAGAGCAAGGGCGAACACGACGTTGCCGGGAGTGACGACCTTGCCGGGAGAACGCTTCCTGACCAGCAGATGGTGCAGGGAAGCGAAGGCAAAGACGGTCATGAACTGGAAAAACGCGAGCGAGGGCGAGAGCCGTGGCGCCCAGGTCAGGTTGTCCCGGGCGAGCCACGAGATCAGACCCGTGACCACCCCGAGCGTCAGGAAGTGAGGCCGCAGGACGGCCAGACCGAACGATCCCGCGAATGCCAGCTGGTACCAGAGGTCCGTCTCACCTGAGTTCAGCCACGTTTCGATATCATCGTGGACATAGGCGAAAAGAACGTAGGGACCATCGATCGTGATGCCACCGCCCGGGACCTTGATACGGCTAAAGCTGCCGGGAGAGGTCGCTCCGAGGGCGTGGTCCTTAAGGAAAATGAGGAGTAACGGGAGGGCCACGAGTGCGAGGGCGACGACAGTGAGGGCGGGCAGGTTGACGTGCCGCCGGAACCAGCCCCTGGCGCCGTCCCAACGCAGCAGGCCGCGCAGGAGTTCTTCGCAGAAGATGGCACCCCCGATGGCCGCCGTGACCAGGGGGGTCTCCTCCTTGATGGCGAGGAGGGCGGCGGCGGCGCCCAGGGATCCCCACCAGGATCGACGCAGCAGGAAGTAACCCAGCCAGAGTCCGAAGGCCGGCATGAGCAGCTCGAGGTGAAAGCCGTAGGTCTCGTCCTGATAGTGATGCACCGAAAGGGGCATGAACGAGACCAGCAGGCCGCCGACCATCGCCCAGGGCAGGGGCACGCCCGCGAGGCGCAGGATCCTGGCTGCGGCCGCGAATCCGGCCGAGAACGCGGCGGCGAGGGCAATCAGGAGTCCCGGTGCGCCGAACGGCTTCACGAACAGGGCGAGCAGCGGGGCAAGAAAGTAGGTATGGATCGAGCGGTGATCCCCATAGTAGTTGTCGAAGAGGAAACGGCCCTTGAGCCAGCTCGTGGCGAGCTGCACGAAGACAAAGATGTCCGAGGTGTAGTCCAGGGCGTAGTAGCACTGCAGCTTGTACGCGAGGAGCCAGGCTCCTGGCACGAGCGCCACCAGCCAGATCAGGCGGTTTTACCGGACGGCGCAGGCCGCGGCGGGCGCCGGCGTGGTGAAGGCATCGCCGAGCAGGCGCCGGCCGGCGGAAAGGATGGCCGCGATACTCATGGCTGCTTGGGGCGGAGTGGGAACCCGAGCGGACGACGGCCGTACTGCTTTAGGTTCGAGGGGTAGAGCACGTGAGGGGCGTGATCGTAGAAGCGGTAGAATGCGACCTCGGAGATAGTTCCCGGATTGTCGAGGATCGGGCCGAAGAGCACCAGCGCGTTGCCGGCCTGGGCAAGTCCGAGGACGGCGAAGATTCCCACCCGGGCCAACCGGGCCAGCGGTGGCAGGTGCTGGTACCAGCGGGCGATGAACCAGAGGAGGGCGGGGAGCACGGGCTGGTAGAGGCGGGAGATCCAGGGGCCGCGCAGCTGCCATTGCGCCACATAGTCGGGGGCCAGGTTCGCGAACAGAAAGAAACCGAGGCCCGCGGCCAGCAGGGCGGCCTCCGGCAGGCCGGGCCGGACGCGAGAGGTGCCGGCATTGACAAACGCCACCACGAGGAAAAGGAGCGGCAGGAAGAGGAAATTGGCGCCGAAGAACACCTCCATTCCGGTCTCCGGCGAAGCCGCAATAATTTCCAGCCACCGGGCGGGGTCACGCACGTGAAGGTAGGATCCGGCGATCGCGCCGAAGGAGGACGAGTTGCTGTTCGCGAGGTCCTGCCCGAAGTGGTGCTGCAGCAGAAAGAGCCAGAGACCCAGGGGAAGGGCCTGGATCACGGGAGAAACCAAGGCTGCCAGCCAGCGTCGGCGCCCGAGCAGCACGAGGACCGAGGCGGGCAGGAAGAAGATGAAGAACTCGTAGCCGAGATTCGCCACGCCGAGGGCGGCGGAGCAAAGGAGCATGGCCCGCCAGCTGGGCCGCTCCGCGAGCTCGGCGAGCACGACCATGAGCACCAGGCTGACCGGGACGATCAACGCGTACAGGTAGGGCAGCCCGGCCCAGTAGCCCGCGCCGGGGTACAGGGCCAGCAGCCAGGCCGCGAGGATGGCGCCGCGTTCCCCGACGCGCCGGCGCACCCCGAGCACAAACGCCACGAAGGCCGCGAGGTTGAACGTGAGGCTCGCAATCGTGCCACCGACTTCCCAGCCACCCAGCTTCATGAAGGGATAGGCGAGGACATTGTAGAGGATCCGTCGCAGGAGCAGGGCGTGGTCCCAGGTGGAGCGATCGCGCCCGTCCACGAAGTTGAACAGCGCCTGGAAGTGGATGTGGTCCGGATTGTAGAGGTAGGTGCTGGCCTTGGCCGCGTGGGGGATCGTCGTGATCGCGTAGGGAGTCAGCGAACCGGTACAGCAGTAGAGCCCGGCGAGGAAGAGCAGGCTCGCACCGACAAGGTGGCGGTTCCAATGCGCCCCCGCCGCGGGCGCGGGTGGCACCGTGGGGGAGTCGCGCCGTGTGAGCCAGGCCAGGCCGAGGGCCGAGGCCACCAGGGCCGCGAGGGCAGCGCGACCGACGGCGCGTCCGTAAAGCACCGGGTAGCTCAGGGCGTACGCGCGGCTGTTGGTGCGCGGATCCGAGCCGTCGGAGCTGGAAAAGACGATCACTCCGGGATCGTGTGACCAGTTTCCCCCGCCGACCGTGCGCGCGACCGCCGTGGCTCCCGGTGGTCCGGCCAGCATGGCGCCATCCTCGAAGATGCGGGTGCGGCTTCGACCGTCGTACAGGCGGTCCGGCTCGCTGGCGGAGAACGGGGTGATCCAGGTCAGCCGGCTGCCGGGATCGGCCTTGATGGCCCCCGGGTCGACGACGTCGTAGACGTATGGCAGGAGGTTGAACGCGTAGTTGTGGATGACCAGCGTCAGCGCCGCCAGGGCGACGACCCCCAGCGCGAGGCGCAGGACGGCCTTGGCCATGTCCGGGCGGAGACTCATCCGGAGACGGGCGACCGGCGGCCCGCAAACAGGTTGGTGTAGCCGTTGGCGGCGAGGGAGCGGGCGAGCCTGCCCACGGCGGCATCGTCGAGTTCGCGACCGTCCGCGGGAGCGAAGATCCGCAGGCCCTCCGCGCGCAGGAAGGCGACGACATCCTGGCCGGAGCACCCCGCGCGGGAGCGTCCGATCTTCGAGAACTCGAAGAGGATACCGACGCCGGGGTTGGCCCGCAGGGTGCCGGCCATGCCCTGGAAGGCGGCCAGTTCCCAGCCCTGGACGTCGATCTTGATGAAGTCGACGGCGAGCCCGGGAAGATGGTCGTCGAGCCGGACGACCCGCGTGGTGACCGTGCGCCGGAAAAGCTGGCTGTCCTGGCGGCCGAGGTGGTTGTCCCCGGAATTGGTGATCGAGCGGTGCAGTTCCAGCTCGGCCGGGGCCGCCCCGAGGGCAAGCTCGTGGACGTCGAGGTTGGCGGCCTGGTTGAGCTCCTGGTTCTTCCGGAGCGTGGCACAGAGCACGGGGTCAGGCTCGAAACACAGGACGCGGCCGGTCGGCCCGATGCGGCGCGCCATCAGGACCGAGTACAGGCCGAGGTTGCTGCCGACGTCGAGGATCCGCATGCCGGGGCGGACAAACGCCTCCAGGAATCGCCGCTCTTCCCGGCCCATGAGGCCCAGCCCGTGGACGCGCAGGTAAAGCCACCGCTCGAAGGTCGGGGAGGTCATGCGCAGGTCCCAGACACGGCAGGACCCCTTCCAGCAGGACAGGTCGTTGAAGCCGTCGGCCAAGCGGTCGATCAGCTGGAGCACGGGATTCATCGGTGCGTTCAAACGAATTTCACCTTCTTCGCGGCAAACAGGACCATCCGCAGGAGCAGCCAGCCGTGCTTCCAGCGCTGGATGTTCGTCGTGCCGTAGGTCCGCTCCTTGTAGCGGATGGGGATGTCGGCGATGCGCAGGTTCAGGCGGGCCGCGCCGAAGAGCAGGTCGAAGTCGCCGAAGGGATCGAAGTCCCCGAAATAGGCGCGGTTGGCCGCGATCTGCTCGTAGTGCGCGCGGCTCAGAACCTTGGTGCCGCACAGCGTGTCCTTGACCGGCTGCCCCAGCAGCCAGCTGAAGATGACGCCGAAGGTCTTGTTGGCGCAGAGGTTCAGGAACTGCATCGCCTTCTCGTCCATGGGATACACCAGGCGGCAACCATTGGCGAACTCGGCGCGGCCGGAGGCGACGACGTCATAGAACTTGGGCAGTTCCTCCGGGGGCATGGTCAGGTCGGCGTCGAGGATCATCAGGATGTCGCCGGTCGCGGCGGCGAAGCCGGCCCGCACGGCGTCGCCCTTGCCCTTGCCGGTCTGGCGGAGGGTCTTGATCTGCCGGTCGGGATGGGCGGCCGCGACGCGCTGGATTTCCGCCCAGGTGTCCTCGCGCGAATGGCCCTCGACGAAGATGAGCTCGGTGCCTCCGCCCATCGGGGGCGTCCGGGTCACGGCGGCGGCAATGTTGCCCGCCTCGTTGCGGGCGGGAATGACAATGGAAACCGTGGGTCGTCCCGCGCGGTCCGCCGGCCGGGCCGGGCGCGCCATCGTGAAAACGGTGAGGCAGAGTCCCGGGAGGAGCGGCGCGAGCCAGCGGTTGACCAGACGGTCGATTCCCATAAGCGGTATCGGCAGCAGGAGCCGTGACTGGATCGTGATGATCTCCCAGTCGGAAAGTCGGCCCAGGTTGCACACGTCTGACGTCGCGAGCCAGTTGCTCGTCGGGGCGGGCTGGCGCAGGCCGAGGCCGCGGGCGAGGGCGAAGACCGGGCGCCAGAGCGAAGAGTGGAAATTGGCGATCAGGCGGGTGCCAGGATGCGACACGCGGTGCAACGCGGACAGCAGGGCTTGCACGTCGGCGGCCAGGTTGAGCGTGTCGGAGACGATGATGTAGTCGAAGCGCCCTTCCAGTTGGAGTTCCTCCCCGGCCTGCACGAAGAACGCACCCTCGGGCATCCGGGCGCGGGCGGCGGCGATCTGCTTCGCCGAGAGGTCGATTCCGGTCTTGCGGCGGGCGCGGAGACGACAGAGCAGTTCTCCCGCGCCGCAGCCGATCTCCAGGACGCTCGCGTCCTCCGGGATCAGGAGATTGTAATAGTGGGCAAGCATTGCGCGGTACGCCACGGCGGCGCGGGTTGGCGTGGCCGGGGCCTGTTCGTAGTGGTCCGCGATGCGCCGGAGGTGCTCGCGCTCGAGATCGGTGGGGACGGCGGCGCTCATGAGGCGGGGATGGCGACACGGCGCGACGACTCAGCCAGCGATCGGCTGGCGGCCTCGAGGGCGGCGACGACCGCGCGGCCTCCGACGGCATTGGCGCGCGGCTGCCGATGGCCGGTAATGGCGGCAAGGAAATCCCGGGCGGTCTCACGCAGAGGCTCAGCGGTGCCGACCGGAGGCGTGGTGGCCTTGCCGGACCGGTAAACGAGGCGCGGGTCAGCCAGGGGAAGATCGAAGGTCAGGGCTTGGCCCGGACCAGCGGGGGCGTCCAAACCCTTGTCGAACAGCGTCAGCTTGTTCTCCGCCATGTCGTCGTACACGGCCATGCGGCGGCTCCCGACGAGGGTGACCTTCCGGACCTTGTTGGGATCGAGCCAGCTTACGTGCACGCTCGCGCGCACGTCTCCGGGGTACTCGAAGTTGGCGAAGACCACGTCCTCGATCCCCGGCTGCAGGTAGGCTGTGCCATGGGCGCTGGCGGCCAGCGGCGGAGTGCCCAGGAGGAAGTTGGCGATGCTGACATCATGCGGGGCGAGGTTCCATAGCGCGTTCACATCGGAGCGGACCACGCCGAGGTTCAGCCGCTGGGTGTAGAGATAGTAGATGCGGCCGAGTTCGCCGGCATCGATCAACTGCTTCAGCGCGAGCACCGCGGGATGATAAAGGAAGGTGTGCCCGGCCATCAGCGTCAGACCGAGGGCGCGAGCGGCGGTATCGAGCCGATCCACCTCGTCCACGCTCATGGCGAGGGGCTTTTCCACGAAGACATGCTTGCCGGCCGCAAGGGCGCGCTCGGCAAGGGCAAAGTGCGAGCGCGCCGGGGTGGCGATCACGACCGCCTGGATCGCCGGATCGCGCAGCACCGGCTCAAGCTCGGCCACCGTCTGGATGCCGGGGTAGTTCTTTTCCACGTAGCTTCGGCGTTCGGCGCTGCGATCCACGACGAACTTCACGCTGGCCCCTGGGAGCGCAGCAAAGTTCCGGAGGAGGTTTGGTCCCCAGTAACCGCATCCGATCTGAGCCAGGGTGATCACGTTAAGGGCGGGGGAGTGGAAATGGGGGCGGAGTGGGTTGAAGGGGGCGATGCCTTCACTTCGTCTCCACCGGGTGGAACTCAAAATCGTGGGGGATGAGCACCTGTTGTTCGAAGGCCGGCTGGTTGGGGGCGAGATGGACCGAGAAGGAGGCCGCGAGGTCAACCCAGTCCAGGGTGCTGATCTCCGTGTCCTGACCACGGCGGCCGGTCAGGGCCATCGTGATCGAATAGATCCCGGGGCGCACCGGCAGCGTCGTGTGGAACAGCATCTGGGCCCGGCTGCCGGCGGCCTGGCGCGGGATCCGGATTCCCTCCACCTCGGTGTTGGTTCCCGTGATGTTGATGCCGGTGTCGGTCCGGCAGAAATATCCGATCACCAGGTTGTCGGCGTCCTCGTGGAACTCGCAGAAGAACCTGATCACGACACTCTGGCCATGGACAAACTCGGTGCGTGGGTGGCCCGCGGTGTCCTCGAGGCGCACGCTGACGATGCGGGCGCCGCCGTTGCCGAAGCGCGTGGTGCGGCAGCGCTCCTCCAGCGCGGGATCGGCGAAGTCCGGGTCGGGCGGCGGCTTCGGGCTCGGGGCGGCGGGCGCGGCCATGGCCGCGGAGGCGGTCTGGCTGAGGCGCTGCACGTCGGCGCTCTGCCGCTCGCGGATGAGTTGGTTGTACCGGTTCACCACCTCCTCGGCGTCGCCGAGCATAAGCGTCTGGCCCTTGTCGAGCAGCAGGGCCCGGCTGCAGAGGCTCGTCACGATCGTGGCGGCGTGACTCACGAAGAGGATGGTCACCCCGCGGCTCTTCAGCTCGTTCAGGCGGCGAAAGCACTTGTTGACGAAATAATTGTCCCCGACGGCGAGCGCCTCGTCCACGATCAGCACCTGCGGGTCGACGCACACCGAGATGGCGAAGGCGAGCCGCACCACCATGCCGCTTGAGTAGGTGCGGACCGGTTGGTGAATGAAGTCACCGATGTCGGCGAACTCGACAATGGCGTCGAAACGCCGCCGGATTTCCTCGTCGCCGAGGCCGAGGATGCTGCCGTTGAGGAAGATATTCTCGACGCCGGTGAAGTTCGGGTCGAAGCCCGAGCCCAGTTCCAGCAGCGCAGCGACCCGGCCGTGCACGACCACCGAGCCGGCGGTCGGGGTGATCGTGCCCGCGATCAGCTGCAGCAGGGTGGACTTGCCCGCGCCATTCTGGCCGACGATCCCGAAGGTTTCCCCCCGGCGGACGTCAAACGAGCATCCCCGCAGCGCGTGGAATTCGTGGGAATATTTTTCGGCCCCGGCAAGCAGACGGTCCCGGGTGGCGTTGCCGGCGGGCAGCAACCCGGCGGCCGCCGAAAGCAGCGGTTTTTTCAGGCGGGCGGAGGGCGAACTCCAGATGCGGTAGGTCTTGGAGAGGTCCGAGACCCGGATGGCGACGTCGTCGGGATCGCTGTCGGTGCGTGGGGTCATGCGTTGAGCCGGTGCGGTCTACCGACCCAGGGTGCCTGACTCCAGGATCGCGCCGTTGTCGCCGACGACCCAAAGCGTGTCCTTGGCGAGTGCCACCGCCTTCAGCAGGTGGGCCACGCCGGATTTGCGCGCAGTCCAACGCTCTCCGTCCGGCGACGTCAGGATCGCGCCCTCCTCGCCAACGGCCACGAACATGCCCCGGGCAAAGGTGACGCCAAACAGGGCGCGCGTGGTGCCCGGGTTGCGGCGTGTCCAGCGGTCGCCATCGAGCGACGTCAGCACCACACCCTCGTCGCCCACGACGACAAAACGCCGGCCGTCCGTGGCGACCGCACGGAGATCGGTCGTCACACCGGACGGGCGCGCGAGCCAGAGACTGGCGTTGTCGGATTTCGCGATCGTGCCCGCCGCGCCGACGGCGATGAACTTCTGGTCAAAGTAGGCGACCCCGAACAGGGATTCCCGGGTGCTGGAGGCCTGGGAACTCCACTGCCCGCTGCGCCCAGAGGTCACCACGGTGCCCGCGGCCCCCACGCCGGCGAAGGTGCTGTCGGTGTACGTGAGGGCAAAAATCGGTTCGGTGACGGTGGAGTTGCGCGCCACCCAGGTCTCGCCGCCCTTGGAGGTGATGACCGTGCCGCGAGCGCCCACGGCATAGAAGACCTGGTTGGCGGTCGCGACGCCATAGAGCGGCCGCTGCGTGCCGGTCTCGGGCCGGAGCCAGACTCCGGCAGCATCTTGGCGCACGAGCACCCGGCCGTTGCCGGCGGCGATGACCAGGGTGCCGGCCGCATAGGCGAGGCCGTTGTAATTCTCGCCCTTGAAACTGCCCTTTGCCTCGGGGCTGCGCCAGGTCCACTCGTCGAGCGCATCGGCCCGGAGCACGGCAGCGGTGAGCAGCAACAGGGCGGCGGGCCGGAGGATGCGGGGGAGCAGGGACATTAGAAGGCCACGTAGATGAACGGCTGGACGGGGAGGCCGAGCCGGTAGAGGAGATAGTGGAGGAACACTCCCACGGCCAGGCCGACGACGAGGGAGAAGGCGTGGCGGGCCAGTCTGGAGCGGACGATTTTCTCGGGGGTCTGGCTCATTTGAGGTAGCCGAGTTTCTGGGCCATTTCCTTCACCTTGGGAGCGACGACGTCCGCGAGCTTGGCGGCGCCTGTCTTGGTGAGGTGGGTGCGATCAAAATGATCCTCCACGGCGAAGTCGCGGCCGTACTCGAGGGCATCGAACCCGCCGAGCTTCCATCGCCGCACCGCCTCCTCGTAGGTGATGCGGTCCCGCTCGCGTTCCTCGTCGGTGAGCCACTTGTTATAGTACGTGGCCGTGCCACTGAGGAGGATCAGGGTGCGGGCTTTCAGCTGGGGGGGGAAGATATCCTCGATTCCTCTCTGGAAGACGTCGTCCCACAGGGGCAAATAAGCCTGCCAGACTCCGTTGGGATCCTTGTTGAAGGCCCGGTCGCTGTTGCCGCGGATGTTCACCAGTTCGCCATCTCGCGTTTCCGTGGGGAATCTCACGGTCAAGGGGAACAACGAACCGTCGGGATCCGGATCCCGCCAATTGCTTCGCGCCTGCATGAAGTCGACCAGGCCCGGCATCAGCGGATTCCAGATGGTGTTGAAGTCCGAATAGGCGACGTCGTTCCAGAAATCATTGAAGTAGCACCAGCTGTCCAACCAGCTCGCGAGCTTGAGTTCCTGGATATTGCCCTTGAAGGGATAGAAGAAGCTGCCGTCGGGCTGCGGGATCCGAAATGCCATGTTCGCGGCGATCTTTTTCGCGCGGGCCGGGTCGTCGATCAGGAGTCCCTTGTAGTAAGCATCCCAATAAACCCAGCGGTACACCAGGCTCCCGCCCGGGGTTGGGGCCTGGGTGGGGGCCGCATTGGCGATGTAGATCTGGCGGGGAAACTCTTTGGCGAGGGCTTCGGCGGCGACCGAGGCGGCGTCGGTGATCAGGGAGGCGTTGAAGGCGAAATTCACCACGCAGTAGCCATCCCCCAGCCGGTCCTGGAGCTTCTGGGTCCACAACTGGTCCGGAAGTTGCGCCACCCCGCGCAGGATGGAGTTGCCGCCGACGACCACGAGAATCTGCCCCGGTTTGATTTTCGCCCGGACGATCGACATCATCTCGTTCACGGTCACGTAGTACTTCGACTCGTTTGAGGTGTATTGCGTGAACCGGACGAACCTCTCCATGGCGGGCGTCCGGGACGCACGGCGGCCGAGCAGGCACAGCCCGACAAAACCGATCACGATGCCGGCCAGCACGGTGCGGGTGACCATGCCGGCGCGGAGGGTTTGGAAGATCTCCTTGATCGTCATCGGGTGTAGCCGAATAGCTGCGTTGCCATCAACAACGCGCTCTGAAGGGGATAGAAGAACAGCAACCAGCCGATGCAAACAAAGACCTCGGTGACGAGCCAGGCGAGCGCCGGGAACTTCCCGAACATCCAGCCGAGGAGGCGCCCGACTCCGGGAACGTTGCGGTAGGTCGCGCAGACGGCGAGCCCGATGCCGTGGTACAGGCCCCAGACCACGAAATTCCACGCCGCCCCATGCCAGAGGCCGCAGAGGGCGAAGGCGATGAGGCCGTTCACGATGCGGCGCACCGCGCCGTGTCGGTTGCCGCCGAGGGGAATGTAGACGTAGTCCCGAATCCACGAACTCAGGGAGATGTGCCACCTCTGCCAGAAGTCCTGGATGCTCCGCGCGGCGTAGGGCCAATTGAAGTTTTCGGGAAGCTGGATGCCGAGGAGGCGCGCGAGCCCGATCGCGATGTCGCTGTAGCCGCTGAAGTCGAACAGGATCCGCAGGGCGACGAGGACAAGGTAGAACCAGCGGAGCACCAAGCCGGCGCCGGCAAAGTTCCCCAGGTTCGGGTGATCATAGGTCCCGAGGTTCAGTTCCAAGTAGCCGGTGAGGTTGTCCGCGATCACGACCTTCTTGAGGAAGCCCATCGCTATGCGGCGGAAACCGACGGCGACGTCGTCGGCGTTGACGCCCGCCGCGCCAGCCTCGAGCGAAGGGATGAATTGGCCAAAGCGCTTGATTGGTCCAGCGACGAGGGAGGGAAAGAAGATCGAGAAGAGCACGAACTTCAGGGGATTCTTCAAGGGCGCGGCGCCTTTCCGTACCTCGTAGAGATAGTGCACGAACTCGAAGGCGAAGAAGCTCATCCCGAGCGGGGGAATGAACAGGAAGGTGCCGCCTTCGGGAGAGGCGATCCTGGGAAGGCTCGCTCGCGCGGCCTTTTCGATGGCCTGACCCCACGCCGGATTGATCAGGCCGAGGACGTCCAGAACGAAGAAGTGGGCATACTTGTAAAAACAGAGCGCGAGGACCGCGACCACGATTCCCGCCACGCAGGCCAGTCGGTGGCGGCTCAGCCCGATCAGGTAGGTGAGGATGCCGAGGACGATGATCGGTGCCATGCCGGCCGGCCCGGCAAAATGGTAATGGAAAAGCACGCAGGCGATCGCCAGGAACGACAGTCTCAGGGCGGGCTTGCGCAGGAGCCAGTAGGCGAGGGTCGTGGCGACCGCGAACGCCACAAACCAGTAGGTGTTGAAAATGCGCCCGGCTTCATCCGCTCCGGCCGGCTCGAAGGCCGCGCGCAGGCTGGTGAAGAATTCATTCATGGCGGGGGCGGGGACGCAACGTGGCGGCCGCAGGCCGCCGGGGGGTGGAGACTACTTTCGCCTGGTCCCGAACTGCCGAGAGGCTGGACGGTCCTCCCGCTGCATCGAGAAATACTTGAAGAGGATCTGGTCGGCTCCCCAGGAATCGCCGTGTTGCAGACGGTTGGGGGAAAGCGCCCAGTCGAGCAGGATCTCGGCACAGATCGCCGGGTCGCGGATGTCGAGGTCGATCAGCGTCGTCTTCGTGAGGTGAAAAAGCTCCACGCGCGAGTAGAAGACGCCGCGCATGTAGCTGCGCGTATACTGGTCGCGCAGGGCTCCATTCGCGGCGACGGCGGCGGTGCGGAGCTGGTCGGCCTGCGGCTTGAGTCCGTTCCGCGTGAGGTACTCGACAAGCTTGAGCTCGCATTTGGTCGCGGCGGCGGCGCCCAGGCCCCAATCGCGAGCCAACGATTCGCGGCCGGTCAGCCGGTCATTGAGGCCGAGATAGTCGTAGTAGTTGCTGATGACCGTCGCGAGCGCCTCGTCGCCAAGGCCGGCGACCAGGGCCCGTGCCTCCTCCAGTGCCCCATTGAGGGCGCGGTGGCCGGCGAAGGCGATCGTGGCGGCCGGCAGGGGCCGGCTGCCAAAGGTCTCGCGGTAATAGGCCGCCACGTCGTAGGTGACGGGTTCCACCTTGGGCGCAGCCGGTACGGTACCGGCTGCTTCCTTCTTGGCGTTGTAGGCGTAAAGGGTCTTGAGCTGCTCCTCGCGCGCCGTTTCGGCCTTCTGGCGCATCTCCTCGTCGCGGACGTTGCCCTGGATGATCCGCATCCGCTCGATCATGCCCTGGAGCACACCGAGTTCGACCTCGCGGCCAGGGGCGGGATAAAGAGCGGGCAGGTCGGTGAGGGTTTCCAGCTTTGCGCCGCCCACGGCCTGGCCCCGGGCGTAGGCTCCGGCGAGTCGCGGCTGATCCTTCTCATCGGCGCCCTTCACGAGACTGAGGCCGAGGTTTTTCGCCGACCCGGAGGCGACGATTCGGATGATCGTCTCGTCCTTGAGCAGCTGGTCCTCGTTCAGGGTGGCAAAGATGACGGCCTCATCCGCACGGGCGGAGCGGCAGAGGTACTCCAGAATCAGGGCGAGTGCGCCGCGTGTTTCAGCGCGATTGGCTTCAGGCAGGGTGTGCAGGTAGGTGGCGCAATTGGTGAAGCTTTCCGTCGCCTCCTTCAGATCGCCGAGCTGGGGCAGGATGGTGTCGCGGAACTGGTCGAGGGTGTAATTGCCCAACTTCAGCTCGCCGTTCCGCAGGCGCCGGCCCTCTTCCGTGTCGGGGTAGGCAGTGAGGATGCGATCCACGTTCTGCATCGCCTGGTTATAGTGGAAATTGATGTACTCGTAGGAATACGCGCCCTCGCCGATCTTGCGCACGAAGTCGTCGGCCCGCACATAGAGTCGCTTGGCCTCCGCTTCCTGTTCCGCTTGGGAGGCCGCCTGTTTGGCGCATCCCATCGTTCCCAGGAGCGCGGCCGCCAGGCCGAGGCAGGCGGCGCGGGTGGCAGGCAGGGGTCGGGAAGTGGGCATGGCGGGCATGAAGGCGGCGGCAATCGGGTAAACGGGCGATGGCAAAGGGGAAAATGACGCAGTCTGGGCAGGGACGGCGCAACCTTAAAGAACGTCGGCGAAGCTGGGGCGCAGCCAGGCGAAACAGGCGTAGCCGGCGGCGAAAACCGCCACGCCCGCGGCATACAGCCACCCTAGCAGCAACAGGTCCACGGGGTGGTGCCACAGGAGCGTTTCCCGGCAAAGGCGGATGGCTTGGAGCACCGGGTTGAACTTCAGCACCTCCCAGAGCAGCGGGTATTCCTGGATCCGGGCGACCGGGAAAAACACCGCGCTCACGTACATCAGCACCAGGGACAGGAACTGGGTGGTCTGCGCCACGTCGCGCAGAAACACGCCGACGCCCGCGAAGAACCAGGCGAGGCCAAAACCCAGCAGCACGACCGGCGTAACCAGCACCGGCAGCCAGAGCAGGTTGCTGCCGGCCCCGAGGCGGCCCCAGATGGCCTGACCGACGACCACCAGCAGTAGGCAGACCGCGAAGTTTACCAAACAAGCGCCAAGGTTTGCGGCCGGGATGATCTCAACTGGGAAGACCACTTTCTTCACGAGATTGGGATTGGCCACAATCAGGGTGGGCGACTGGTTGATGACCTCCGAAAGGAAATGAAAGATGGTGAGGCCCGTGAGCAGCGCGAGCGCGAAGTCCGCCTTGCGGGCATTCGCGATGCCTCCGAAATCGCCGGGAAAGATCATGCCGAAGACCACGAAGTAGAGTCCCAGCATCAGGAGTGGGTTCAGGACCGACCACGCCATTCCGAGCAGGCTTCCCTTGTGTCTCGCCTCGAAGTTGCGCTTCGTGAATTGCCAGAGCAACTCCCGCCGGCCGCTCAGCAGGCGTAGCGGGACCAGTGGATTGAGTCCGGCGAGAAACGATCGGGAGACAGGAGCCGCCATGAGTTCGCTGCATGCCAGCAAGCGAAGCGATGCCTTCAAGGCAAAAGACGGGCGCGCCTCAGGCTTGGCCAAAGAAATCCCGGACGGCGTGGGCGACCTCGTCGATTTCAGCAGCCGTGTGATGCGGACCGATCGGCAGGCTCAGGACCTCCTGGGCAAGAGCTTCCGCGAGGGGAAACCGCCCGGCTTTCCAGCCCAAGTGCCGGTAAGCGCCCGAAAGGTGGGGAGGGATGGGGTAGTGGACTTGGCTGCCGATCCCGCGGTTCGTGAGAAAGTCGCGCAGGGCATCGCGGCGGGCGGTGCGGACCACAAAAAGGTGCCAGACGGGTTCCGCCCAAGCGGGCACCCAGGGCAACGTCAGGCCGTCGATCCCCGCCAGGGCCTCCCGGTAGCGCCGGGCCAGCGCGACCCGGCGCGCATTCCAGGCGGCGAGGTGCACCAACTTCACGCGGAGGAACGCCGCCTGCAGTTCGCTGAGCCGCGAATTCAAGCCGGCGTACTCATTCTGATAGCGGACCTTCGATCCGTAGTTGCGCAGGTGGCGGCTGCGATCGGCCAGGCCGGCGTCGTTGGTCAGCACCGCCCCGCCGTCGGCCAGCGCCCCGAGGTTCTTGCTGGGATAAAAACTGATCCCCGCCGCATCGCCGAGGTTGCCGCACTGGCGGCCGCCCTGCCGCGCACCGTGGGACTGGGCTCCATCCTCCAGTACCTTGATCCCGCGCGGCCGGGCCACGAGGTTGATCGCCTCGATGTCCGCGGCCTGGCCGTAAAGGTGGATGGGCAGGATGACTTTCGTGCGGGGCGAGACCAGCGCGGCCAGTCTCGACGGATCGAGGTTGTAGGTTCGCGGATCCGGCTCGCAGGGCACGATGGTCGCCCCGACCTGGCTGGCGGCGAGCCAGGTGGCGATGTAGCCATTGGAGGGCACGATCACCTCATCGCCCGGCCCCACGCCCCAGGCGAGGAGGACCAGCTGCATCGCCTCGAGCCCGTTGGCCACGCCAACGCAGTGGGCCGCCCCGGTGCTGGCGGCGTATTCGCGCTCGAAGGCTTCGAGTTCGGGGCCCAGCAGGAAATGGCCCGAGTCCAGCACCCGCCGGCACGCCGCATCGAGATCGGCGCGCAGTTCCGCGGTGGCGGGCTTGAGATCGAGAATGGGAATCCGCATGGCAGGGCAGGGCGAGCGCCAACCTTGGGGTTGCCTGCGGGTGTGGCAAGGTCGGGCTTGAAAACGGAGGTCAACGGTTCGGTTGGGTTTTCGGGATTGCCATGCCTCGGAAGATTGCGCCCGCTCATCGGCCCCCGGCTGATTCGGTGTCTCCGCGTCCCATGTTTTTCCTTCTATTTCATCGCCTGCTGCGGCCCCGGATCGTCCTGGCGATCCTCGCGCTCGGCCCCGGGGCGATGTTCGGTCAATCCGTGGCCGGCACGTTGCCGGAGGACTACCTGCCCGGGCTGAAAGCCATCCTCACGGACGCGTTGAACCTCGCGCCCCGCATGCTCGACCAGCGCATTGCTCTCGCCCAGGCCGACGTGGACAAGATGGCGGCCAATTCCGCCCTCTATCCCCGTCTCACCGGCGGAGCCGGCTACGGAGTGTCCTCGGCGCGTTCCGCCTCGGCGACCTCCAGTTCTTCCAGTTCCTCCAGCGGTTTTACCTACGGACTGACCCTGAGCCAGCCGTTGTTCCAGGAAGGCGCCATCAAGGCCCAGTCCGACATCGCCAAGCTCGGGCAACAGATCGCCCAGAAAAACTATCAGGCCGCCTACCTCAGCTTGGCGAGCACGCTGCGTTACCAGTATCTCCAGTTGGTCGTGAAAAAGGCCATGCTCACTCAGACCCGGCTGCAGGTGGCGACGCAGGATAAAGAATTGGTCGTGAAACGCGACAGCATCGCCCGCGGCGAAAGCGCCCCGTCCGAGTTGCCCAGCGCCGAGGCGGCCGCGGAGACGGTGCGGCTGGCGGCGGACCGGCAGGCGCTCGATTTCGAAAACTCAAAACGACTTTTCAGTCGGCTCGCTGGCGGCGCGCTCCCCACCGACGATGCCATCCCCGATTCGATCCCTGAGCCCCGTCTGGCTGACGGCGCACCCGCGGCCTTGCTCGCAGCCTTTCTGCGTGGAGGAATCGATCAAACGCCCCAAGCCCAGACCTACGCGCTTTACCTCCGTCAGAACGACCTGCGGGCCAAGGTGGCGAAATACACCAATTATCCGAAGTTTTCACTGAGCACGGGAGCCAGTGTCTCGGCCAACACCTCCTCCGACAGCTTTGGGAATGTTTCCCAGGGTTTCGTCCAAGGCCGCAATGCCGGGGTCAGCATGGGCCTGACCTTCTTCGACGCCGGTTCGGCCAAGGCCGCCAAGCTGGGCGCGGCCAATGCGAGACGCACGACCGAGCGCCAGTTGCAGGCCTACCTCGACACGACCCGCGACGACGCGACGAGCCGGGAAAAACAGGTGTCCTTGGAATACCGCGCCATGGCCTTGGCCGAGCAGAACCGCCGGATCTCCCTCGGCTTGCGTGACCTCGACCGGCAACAGGTCCTCACCGGACTGAAGGCCCCGGTGGACGCCGAGCGCTCCGAAATCTCCTATCGGGGAACCGAGATCTCGGCCTTCGGTGCCCGGGCCAGTTTCCTCCAGCAATGGGCCGACTTCGTCTCCCTCGTGGGGGCCGACCCGATGGTCAACCAACTGCCCGCCAATCTCCGCCATGGCCAATAAATCCGGAATCAAACTCCTCGTCGCCGCGGCCGTGCTCGCCGCGGGCTACTTCGGGGTCAGTGCCTATCTCCGCCCCGTCGCCACCGTGGCGGAGGCCAAGGGCGGAAAGGTGGCCAAAGCCGTGCCGACCCTGATCCGCGTCCGGGCTGAGAATGCCCTCGAAATCAAGGTCGAGGCGACGGGTCGCATGCTCAATGAATTGAAGGAAGGCCAGATCATCGCGGAAGACGACCTGCTGGTCGAGGTCGACCCCCAAGCCAAGCAGCTGGAGGTAGACACCATCGAAAATACCCTCAAGACCACTCGGGCCATCAACGGGATCGATGCCAAGGTCGCGGCCAGCCGGCTGTTGCGGGAAAAGAAGAACCTCGAATTCAAGCTGGCCCAGAAAAATGCGGGGGTGCTTCCGGCGGTCGAGTACGACCGGGCCGTGGAACAGGTCGAGCAGCTGGAGTGGACCCAGGACTTGGACCGAGTGCGAGCCGAGGACAACGTTGCCCGGACCGAACTGCTGTTGCGAGGGAAGAGATTGGAACTCGCGAACATGAAGTTCCTGGCCCCGTTTGCCGGGACCCTGACCGACATCAAGTTCTCCAAGGGTGCCTACATCAGCGGTGGCCAGACCGTGGCCACGCTCATCACCAACACCCGGATCGTGGAAGCCCGGATCAGCGAGGAAAACATCACCCAGGGCGTGAAGGAGGGCCTGGGAGTGCGCGTCCGGTTCACCGGCATGAATGGCGACTTTTTTGGCACCATCGCCAAAATCCTCCCGAACCAGGATGCCCAGACCCTGCGCTACATCGCCCACCTCGACCTCAGGATCGATCCGGCATTGCTGAACAAGACCGGCCAGTCGGGGGATGGCGTCATCACCATCGACGAGCGCGAGGCCAAGGTCCGCGTGCCGCGCCGGGCGATCTTCCAGAACCAGCTCTTTGTGGTGCGGGATGGGGTGGTGGAGGTCCGGAACCCCCGGACCGGCTACGACTCGGGTGATGTGGTCGAGATCCTCAGCGGCCTGGAGCCGGGTGAACTCGTGATCGTGGAGCGTCAGGATCTGTACCGTAACGGACAGCGGGTGCGGACGCGGCCGGCGGATACGGCCAAGTGAACGCGCACCGGAAACCTGCCCTTTAGCCGTCCATGTCGCCGAATTTCCGCATCGCCTTCCGCTTTCTCACCGCGAAGAAGCGGGCGATGGTGATGAGCCTCACCTGCATCGTGCTCGGGGTGGGCTTGTTTGTGGTCACCCAAGCCACGACCACGGGGTTCCAGGCCCTGTTTATCGAGACGATCATCGGGGCTGACGGGGCGGTGCTGATCCAGGACAAGATTCAGGCGGGTCACACCAGTTTCGAGACTGAGCACGGTTCGGGCGTGAACATCGACACGACCCAGGACAACGTGAAGCTGCAGGCGGGCATCGAGGAGCCGGCGCCCCTGCTGCGGGCGCTCGCCCGGAACTCCGCCGTCTTGGGAGCTTCGCCGGTGCTCAAGGGCTCGGTGGACATCGCCAGTGCCGCCCGGTCCGACACCGGCCGGGTGTACGGCATCAACATCGAGGAGCACCTCAAGGTCTCCAATCTCGGATCGAAGATCGTCGAAGGCAGCGTGGACGATTTCCGCACCCGCCCCGCCGGGGCGATGATCGGCCGGGAGCTGGCCGACCGCCTCCTGATTGGGCTGAACGACTTCATCCAGGTTAGTCAGTCCGGCGGTCCGCCGCAGCGGTTCAAGGTGATGGCGATTTTCATCACGGGCATCAGCGCCCTGGACCGGGAGCGGATTTATCTGTCGCTTTCCGACGCGGCCTCGGTGCTCCATCGGCCGACCGGGGTGTCCTATCTCCAGCTCCAGCTCGCCGATGCCTCCCGGGCTCCGGTCGAGTCGGACCGCATCGTTGATGAGGTGCGGTATAATGCGCAGCCTTGGCAGGAGCGGGAGAAATCGTGGCTCTCGGCCTTTGGCGCCCTGCAGGTCTCCTCCGCGATCACCGTGCTGGTCTTCACCCTCATCGCCGGCGTGGCCATGTTCAACACGCTTGCGATGATCGTGATCGAGAAGACCAAGGATATCGCGATCCTGCGCTCGATGGGCTACGAACGATCGGATGTGACCCGGATTTTCCTCTGGCAGGCGGTTATCGTGCTTTCCATTGGGGCAGCGGTTGGTTGCCTCTTCGGGGCGGCCGCCACCTATGGGATTTCCAAGATGCCCCTGGGCAACGGTGGCATCAGCGGGATTTTCTCTGCCAAGTACTACGTCGTGGCCTGGTCGGCCTGGCATTACGTCGAGGCGGTCAGTACCGCCGTGGTGATGGTCATGATCGCCAGCATCATTCCCGCGCGCCGGGCGGCGCGGCTGGAGCCGGGTGACATCGTCCGGGGGACGGCGCAATGAAGGCGGCCGCTGCATCGCCGGCGCCGCTAGGCGACGTGGTCCTCCGTTGCTCCGGGCTCCATCGCTACCTCGGCCGCGACGAAGGCCGGGTGCACGTCCTGAAGGGAGTCTCCTTCGAGGCCCGCCGGGGGCAGGTGGAGGCCATCGTGGGTCCGTCGGGCTGCGGCAAGAGCACGCTGCTATATTTGCTGGGATTGCTGGACCAGCCGGACGCTGGCGAGATCGCGATCGATGGCCAGGTGATGTCGAACACCGACGACGCCGCCCGCACCGCCGCGCGGGGCCGGCATATCGGCTTCGTGTTTCAGTTCCACTTTCTCATGCTGGAGTTTTCCGCGCTGGAAAATGTCATGATGCCCATGCGCAAGCTCGGCCGCCTTCCCGAGCCCGAGATGCGGGAGCGGGCCCACGGCCTGCTCGCCTCCGTCGGGCTGGGGGAGAAGACCCACCGGCTCGGCACCCAGCTCTCCGGCGGCGAGCAGCAGCGCGTGGCCGTCGCCCGGGCGCTGTCCAACCAGCCCACGATCATCCTTGCCGACGAGCCGACGGGAAATCTCGACGCCCGGAACTCCACGATGGTCTTCGACCTGCTCCCCCGCCTTGCCAAGGATAACGGGCAGGCCGTCGTGCTCGTCACCCACAATCCCGAAATCGCTTCCCGCTGCGATGCCACGCGGCCGATGCGCGACGGCGTTTTCATCTAATCCTGCGGCCTGGGCCGCGGCTGGCGCGCGGCCTGCTGGAGTGGGAATAAGCCATGCCGCGCCTCGGCCGGCGCGCGGCTAATTAATCGCCTTGGGAAAATCCCGACTGGAATTTTCGTTTACAACCACCATGCCGACTCCTTGCTTCGGCGCTGATTATTACCACACCCGACCGACCTTGAGCGAACAACAGTCACGCAAGCACTTCCTCGCAAAACTCCTCGGCTTAGTCGCCGCCGCGGTGGCTCTGCCCCGGGTTTTCGTGAAGTCGACGGCGGACAAATCCCCCGGCCAGCCGGCGGCTTCACCGGTACCCGTTGCGGTTGAAGCCCGGGCCGTCGCCCGTCGGAACGATTCGGTCTGATCCCCCCGGCCATGTCGAAAATCTTCCCGAAATCGGCCAACCGGCTGCCCCTCCAGATTCTGATTTTTCTCGTCCTTTTCGGCGGCGTGGCGACGGCGGGTGTCACGTACTACATGACGCCGAAGTACACCCGGGTTGGCTACGCCCCGGTGCAGCCGGTGCCGTTCAGCCATGCCCTGCACGCCGGTCAGTTGGGGCTCGACTGCCGCTTCTGTCACTCGAATGTCGAGAAGTCGGGGCACTCGAACATCCCGTCCTCGCAGACCTGCATGAACTGCCACAACCAGGTCCGAAAGGACAGCGCGCTGCTGGCCCCGGTCCGGTCGAGTTACGAGACGGGTGAGGCGGTGCCTTGGGTCTGGATCCACACGACCCCGGACCACGTCTATTTCAACCATGCCGCCCACGTGAACCGCGGCGTCAGCTGCGTCGAGTGCCATGGCAAGATCAACGAGATGGACGTCGTGGCCCAGGCGAAGCCGCTGAGCATGGGTTTCTGCATTGAGTGCCACCGCAATCCCAAGACCCGGGTGCGTGAGAAGGCCGATGTGTTCAATTTGGATTCCCAGACGATCGCCGCCAAGGCGGGAGTCGAGGCCGGGATGAAGTTCATCTCGGACTGGAAGATCAAACCCCCTGAGAGCTGCTCCGGCTGCCATCGATGAAACGCCAAATCCAGCATCCGGCTCCTTCCGAGCGCGCCCTTTCCGGCCCCCAGTACTGGCGGAGCCTCGATGAACTCGCCGCCACGCCTGAGTTCCAGGCTCAGGTCGAGCGCGAGTTTCCCGAGGGCGCATCCACCCTCGACGGGGTCAACCGCCGCAATTTCATGAAGATCATGGCGGCGTCCTTCGCCCTCGGTGGGCTCGGGCTCGCCGGCTGCCGCCGCCCGGAGAAGTTCATCCTGCCCTACGGCAAGTCTGTGGAGGGGGTGATTCCCGGACTGCCCCTTTATTTTGCGACCTCGTTGCCGATCCGGAAGGCGGCCATCCCGCTGCTCGCCGAGACGCACCAGGGGCGCCCGACCAAGCTGGAAGGCAATCCGAGTTACGCTCCGCATGGTTCTGCCAGTTCGCTGCTGGCCCAAGCCTCGGTGCTCGACCTATACGATCCGGGGCGCTCGATGGCGCACACGAAGGGTGGGGCGAAGCTCGACGCTGCGGCGGTCAACAATCTCCTCGCGGGCATCGCTTCGACCTACACGCCGTCGGGTGGCTCTGGCTTGGCGTTTCTTGCCGACGAATCGTCCTCGCCGACCCGGGCCCGCCTCGTGGCGGCGCTCCGTCAGCGTTACCCGCAGGCGGTTTGGGCCGAGTACGAGCCCGTCGCTGACCTCCCGCCGGCCGCCGCCTCCACCGCGGCCTTCGGCAATGCCAATCTCCGTCCACTCTATCGTTTCGCCGCCGCCCGCCGGGTGGTCTCGCTCGACGCTGATTTCCTGCAGGCCGAGGCGGGCAGCATCTGGTATGCGCGCGACTTTGCCGCCGCCCGCCGGGTGAAGAAGAAGGACGACCCGATGAACCGCCTCTACGTGGCGGAGAGCAGCCTCACCCTCACGGGCGCGATGGCTGACCATCGCCTGCGGATCGCGAGCAGCCATCTCGAGGCGTTTGCCGCCGCCTTGGCGGCCAAGGTCGGCGTCGGTAGCGCCGCTGCTCCGGCCGGTGTCAGCCAGGCTTGGATCGATGCCTGCGCCCAGGACCTTCAGGATAACCGCGGTGCCTGTGTGGTGGTCGCCGGGTCGCACCTGCCGGCGTCGGTCCACGCCTTGGCCTACCGGATGAACGTGGCCCTCGGCAACGTGGGCCGGACCGTTGACTTCGTGGAGGTTCCCGCCGTACCCGCCGCTGCCACCATCGCGCAGCTGGCCTCCGCGATCAATGGCGGCTCCGTCCGCACCCTGGTCATCCTCGGCGGCAACCCGGCCTATAACGCCCCGGCCGACCTCGACTGGGCTGCCACCCAGAAAAAGGTGGCCGATGTCATCCACATCAGTGGCTACGTCGATGAGACCTCGGCGCTGGCCGGCACCCACCTTTCCGCCGCCCATTATCTCGAGTCATGGGGCGACGCCCGGACCGTCGATGGCACGATTGTCCCGGTGCAGCCGATGATCGTTCCGCTCTTCGGTGGCCTCACGCAGATTGAGGTACTCGCCCGCATCGCCGGCCAGGCCGAGACGGATTCCTACGCCCTGGTCCGCGCCACCATCACGGCCCTCGCCGGCGGTGATGCGGAGAAGGCGATGCAAAAGTTCCTGCACGATGGCGTGCTCGCGAATTCCGCCTACCGCGTGGTGGCCGTGACGGCTGCCCCTGCCATCGTGGCTGCGCCCGCAGCGCCGGCCGCGCTGTCCGCCTCCAACCTCGAGGTCCGCTTCGTGGCGGACTACAAGATGGATGACGGCCGCTTCGCCAACAACGGCTGGCTGCAGGAGTGCCCGGACCCGATCACCAAGATTTCCTGGGACAACGCCATCCTCATCAGCCCGAAGCTCGGCAAGGAACTCGGCATTGATCCCAAGGGCGCGCTGCTGCAGGTCGCGCGCAAGGAAGAGGCGGAGTTCTCCATCGGCAAGGAGAACGCCCCCATCGCCGAGCTGACCATCGGAACGCGCAAGGTCCGCGGCCCGGTGCACATCCAGCCCGGTCTCTCGAATTACACCGTGGTTCTCCCGCTCGGCTACGGCCGCAGCGCCACCGGCCATGTCGGCCGCGACGCCGGCTTCAACGCCTACCCGCTGCGCACGGCGGCGGCCCAGCACTTCGCCACGGGCGGCAAGCTCACCCTCACCGGCGAGCGCATGCTGCTCGCCAACACCCAAGAGCACTGGTCGATGGAAGGCCGCGACATCGTGCGCGAAGCCAACCTCGATGAGGTCCAGAAAGAGGGCGGTGCCGGCCTTGCCTACGTCAAGGGCATCGGCATGGAGTCGCACACCCCCGCCGTCCTCGGCGAGGAAGGCGCGCGCCGTCCGGGTGAGGATGAAAAGGCGTACCGCGAGCGCATCCATGGCGGCGTCGCCGCGGGCACTCTGCCGCGTGGCCAGTCACTCTACTCGACGCCGAATCTCGATGGCACCCACCAGTGGGGCATGTCGGTCGACCTCAACGTCTGCACCGGCTGCGCCGCCTGCGTGGTCGCCTGCCAGGCTGAGAACAACATCCCGATCGTCGGCAAGGACCAGGTTCTCCGCGGCCGCGAGATGCACTGGATCCGCCTCGACCGTTATTACTCCTCCGGCACGGCCGACGCCGCGGCATTCGGCGGCGAGGGCAACCGCGAGCTGCCTGAGGATCCCCAGGTTTCGTTGCAGCCCATGGCCTGCCAGCACTGCGAGCTGGCCCCGTGCGAGACCGTCTGCCCCGTCAACGCCACCGTGCACGACACCGAGGGCATCAACACGATGGCCTACAACCGGTGCATCGGCACGCGGTACTGCGCGAACAACTGTCCGTACAAGACCCGCCGGTTCAATTTCTTCGACTTCAACCAGCGCCAGCTCGACAGCCTCTACATGGGGCCCGCCGGCCCGCAGGGCATGCCGGAACTCGTCAAGATGG
>OMJT01000181.1 GCA_900299415.1 Opitutales bacterium | reverse complement strand
CGGCGTGGGCGGATCGGTGGGCACGGCGATCCAGGGCCTGACCGACCTGATGGACCGGCTCGATGCGGCGATGGCCTACGGCAAGACGCTCGCGCGTTCCAACGGGAAGACCGGCGTGGTCGGCTTCTGCTGGGGTGGCACGGGCAGCTTCAACTACGCGGCCGCCCAGCCGGGCTTGTCCGCCGCGGTGGTATACTACGGCAACCCGACCCTCACCGGCGACATGACCTACGAGACCAAGCTCGCCAACGTGAAGGCGCCGGTGCTCGGACTCTATGCGGGCAACGACATGCGCATCGATGCGACGATCCCCGACACCGAGGCCGCGATGAAGAAGCTCGGCAAGAGCTACGAGACCCACATCTACGAGGGCGCGGGCCACGGTTTCATGAGCGCGCAGGCCGGCGCCGGCGGCGCGAACCTCAAGGCCGCCCAGCAGTCCTGGCCGCTGGTCGTGGCGTTCTATAAGAAGCACCTGAATTGAACCAAGCTGGGAGCTCGGAGCTGCCAGCAGGACCTTCGCCGCCGGAGTCATCCGGCGGGGATTTTTTTGGCAGCCGATGGTAGGGCTGGCTCGTCAGCCTTCGCCCAGCCTACGGCCTGACAAGCCGAGCCGGCCGGGATCGGGAACCTTTTGGCACGCAAAGACGCCAAGACGTCCGCCTTCGCCAGGGCTACGGCGCGACAAGCCAAGGTCGGAGGAGGAAGCCGGATGGGCGTTTATAGAGGCCCTTCGCGCCTCGATAAAAGCCTGGTGGCCCCCGCCCATCGGCGGATCTCCGCTATGCGGGAAGGATCCTACTGTAGCCGGGATGACCTCACCCCGCCCACCGTCGGAAAAACATTATCTCCCGCGCAGCGGGGATCCGCCCCATAGGCGGGGCCCACCGGGCGGTTGACGCGACGCCCTGCGACGCGTCAACCGCCCTGCCTTGGTTTCGGGTCTATTTTTCCGACCTTCGCGTCTTGGCGTCTTTGCGTGCCCAACGGTTTTAAGGATCGTTTTGCGCCTCTTGCGCCTTCTCGCGGCAAACCATCCACGATCACGGCCGGGTCGTCGACCCAGCCCTACCTTGGGTCGTCCATGCCTTCGACGATGAGGCGGAGGGAGTCGAGGCGGAGGCGGGATTGCTCGATCGCGTTACGCGTCTGCAGGACCTGCTTTTTGGCGAGATCGATTTCCTCGGGGCGGACGTGGTCGTTGACCTTGGCGAGGGCGGCGAGGCGCTGGATTTCCTCCATCAGGGTCGTGGTGGCCTGCTGACGGGCTGCGGTGCGGAGCGCGGCGGCGAGGAGCTCGGCGCGGGCGACGGCGGAGGCGACGAGGTTCTTGAGCAGCGTGGCGTTGAAGCCGGGGCGCTGGAGGAAGGGCGGCAGGGGCGCGTCCTCGAGGTCCTCGGCCAGGCGGGCGCGGTCCGGGTCATCCGTGAGGTCACGGCCATGGACATCGACGAGCACGCGGACCGGCGTGGCGGCGAGGAATTGGTCGACGTGCCAACGGGCCTCGGCGACGGGCTCGAGAATGAAGACGGCCTCAAGGAGGACGTTGGGCTGGTCGCCCTCGAGGAGACAGAAGGCGGTGGTGCCGGTGGGCGAGTCAACCAGGAGGTCGACTGTGTCCTGCACCAGCGGGTGATCTGCGGAGAGAAAGCGGATATCCTCGCGCACGATCGCCCGGGAGCGGTCGTACGTCGCGAGCATGCCGCCGGGCGGGATGGCGGGGAAGCCCTCGACGAACGCGTGGTCGGCGTTGAGCGTGAGTTCGCCGTCCTCGTGGTCCTGCACGCGCACGCCGAAATGATCAAACAGGTCGGCGAGGGTCTGGCGCACGAGCGGGTCGGCATCGGCCGCCCGGACGCGGGCAAGGATCGCCGCGGCGGTGGGGGCGTGGAAGGAGTTCAGCTCGAGGAGGCGGTCGCGGCCGCGCTTGAGCTTGAGCGCGAGGGCGGCGCGGAACTTCTGGGTGTCGGCGATCAAGCCATCGAGATCGGTAGGCCGGGTGACAGCGATCTCAAGCAGGCGCTCGCGGAAGGCGGCGGTGTACTCGGTGCCGCCGTGGACGGGGGCGGCGAAAGCGTCGAGGCCCACCTGGTACCAGGCGGCGACGACCTCGTCGGCGGAGCCGGTGAGGTAGGGGACGTGGATGCGAATGGGCTCGGTCTGGCCAATGCGGTCGAGGCGGCCGATGCGCTGCTCGACGAGTCCCGGGTTGAGGGGGAGGTCGAGGAGGACGAGGTGATGGGCGAACTGGAAGTTGCGTCCCTCGCTGCCGATCTCGGAGCAGAGGAGCAGCCGGGCCCCGGCGGGCTCGGCGAACCACGCCGCCTGACGGTCGCGCTGTACGAGGGGGAGGCCCTCGTGGAAGACGCCGACGCTGAGATTGCTACGCTCCTTGAGGGCGGCCTCGAGGGCGAGGAGCTTGCGCGCGCTGCGGCAGATCAGGAGCACCTTGGCGGGGGCGATTTCCTCCAAAAAGGCGAGGAGCCAGTCGAGGCGTGGATCCTCGCGGAAATTGTAGCGGATGGCGTCGGCCTCGCCGGCCTCCTCGGCCTCGAGCTCCCGGGCCACGCGGGCGAGGAGCGTGTTGTGCGAAGGGCCGGGTGGGATCGGCGCCGGGCAGTATTGCCGCGGCGGGAAGCCGGACATGGCGGCGCGGGTGTTGCGGAAGACGACCCGACCGGTGCCGTGCTGGTCGAGGAGGGTGCGGATCAGACGCTCGCGCGCGTTGGGCTTGGCGCCGGCGAGGGCCTGGAGGTGGGCGTTGAGCGTGGTGGGGTCGCGCTCGAAGATCTCCTGGAGGGTGGCGTGGTCCCGCGGGCTGAGGACCTTTAGCTCGACGAGCTTCTCGGCCACCCCGGCGACGGCGGCGAAGCGGGTTTGCGCCGCGACGAAGGCCTCGTAGTCGGCGTAGCGGTTGCGGTCGAGCAGCCGGAGGCGCGCGAAATGTCCGGCCTCACCGAGCTGGGTGGGCGTGGCGGTGAGCAGGAGGAGACCGGGAGTCTGCGCGGCGAGTTCCTCGACCAGCGTGTACCGCGGGCTGGCCGCGGTAGGCGTCCAAGCGAGGTGGTGGGCCTCATCGACGATGACGAGATCCCAGCCGGCAGCGACGGCTTGGGCGCGGCGGCCAGCCGTCGCCAAGCCTTCCGCCTTCGCCGGGCCTACGGCGGACAAGATGGCCGGTTCGTCCGGACGCTTCGCGTCAGGCGAAGAGTTGAAATTTGAAATTTGAGATTCGTTGGGCGGGCTGGCGGCTGACTTCTGGCTTCTGTCCTCCGGCTCGCCGCCGGCGAGCCAATCGAGGCTGGCGAGGGCGAGCTGGCTGGAGAGGAAGGGATTCTTGCCGGGGTCGCTGGCATCGAGGGCGGTGCAGCGGGGTTCGTCGAAGATGGTGAACCAGAGATTGAAGCGGCGGAGGAGCTCGACGAACCACTGGTGGGTGAGGGACTCCGGGACTAGGATGAGGACGCGCGAGGCGCGGCCGGTGGCGAGGAGGCGCTGGAGGATGAGGCAGGCCTCGATGGTCTTGCCGAGGCCGACTTCGTCGGCGAGCAGCACCGGGGGAATCTGGCGGCGGGCGACTTCCTGGAGGATGTAGAACTGGTGCGGGATGAGGTCGATGCGCCCGCCGAGAAAGCCACGGACATCGGATTGCCGGAGCCGGTTCTGGGCGCGGAGGGTACGGAGGCGGAGATCGAACACCTCAGACGGGTCCGCCTGACCGGCGAGGAGCCGCTCGGTGGGGGAGCTGACGCTGGTGATGTCGGAAATGGCGTCCTCGCGCACGCGCTTGCCGGCACCAGCGTAGACGAGCAGCCCCTGCTCGTCGGTCACGCTCTCAATGGTGAAGGTGGCGCCGTCGCGGGTGGTGAGGGAGTCACCGGCGTTAAAGACGACCCGCTTCAGGACGGCGGTAGCGCGGGTGTAGATGCGGCGCTCGCGGGTGGCGAGGAAGTCGACGGTGATGCGATGAGCATCGAGCTCCGCGACCACGCCGAGCCCAAGCTCGGGCTCGCGTTCACTGAGGCAGCGTTGGCCGGGGGCACTGAGAGACATGGAGGCATCACAGGGATCGCGGGCGGCATGACAAGATGGACCGGGGAGGCGCTCGGGGGGGAGGGTGAGGGGGGGACGCTCAACGCTCAACTTTCAACGCTCAACGCTCAAGTCGGAGGCGGGCCCGGCTGAACCGGGCAAACGCTCAACGCTCAAGTACCGAGCCATGAGCCATCGGAACCAGATGGTATCACCTCGCATGATCGGCGGACCGTACTTGAGCGTTGAGCGTTGAAAGTTGAGCGTTGAGCGTTTGCCCTGCAGGGGCTCCGCTCCGCTTGCTCAGCGCGCGGGCGGCGCGGCGAAGTCCGGGATCGCGTCGACCCAAGACTGCTTGCCGAGGGGGACGTGGGAGGTGTCGTTGTAGAGGAGAAGGTTCGTCGAACCGTCGGGCATGATCTCGATGATGGTGATCGAGCTGTTGCCGATTTCCATGCGGCTCCACTGGTGGGTGTCGGCCCCGAGGGCGCGGCAGAGGAACCAGCGGATGACGTTCCCGTGGCAGACGAGGAGGTCGTGCGCGACCTTGCCGGCGGGGGCGGGCCGGGCATAGCGGGCCCAGGCGCGCTGGAGCTGCGCTTCGGCGGTGGGGGAGACCATGCTGGCGGGGACGCCGACGCCAGGTGGGCGGGTTTCGCTGAGGTCGGCATCGCGCTGCACGGGCTGCCGGAGGCGGGCGGCGATGATGTCGCCGGTCTCGCGGGCACGGGCGAGCTGGCTGCTCACGACGGTGTCGAATTTGATGGGGAAAGCGGCGATCCGCGCGGCGACGAGCACAGCCTGCTCCCGGCCGAGGGCATTGAGCCCGGGGCCGGCCTGGGGATCACCGAGGGCGGAGGAATCATAGTCGCCGTGGCGGACAAGGTAGAGATACCGCGTGCCCGCGGCGGCGGCGTGGGCGGAAAGGGGGGCGAGGAGCGTGAGCGCGAGGAGGAGGAAGCGGTGCATGGGCGGTGGGGCGTGGGGGCGGTGGCGAAACGCTCAACGTTCGACGCTCAACGCTCAACGCCGAAGTCGGACTCTCGGTGGGGTTGGCACGCTAAGACGCCAAGACCCAGCCGTCGCCTGTCCTATGGCTGGCAAGGCGAAGGTCGGAGGAGGGGGAACCTTCGGAAGGCTGTTTATCGGATTCGGAACGAATCCGATAAACAGCCTCTCTCCGCATTGGCGGATCGGCGCTGCGCGCGCTCGGGGTTGGTGCCAGTGCTCCGCTGAGTGATGCCGATACCCATCGGTACACCAAGGCCACCATCAGACAGCTGCGCACCGGCACCAACCCCTCGCTGGGATGGCGGCTGGGAAGGCTCCCAGCCGCAGGCGGTCGAGGCCGTCCCGCTAGGCTTGCTCAGAGGCCCGAGCTTTTCGAAAACGCTGACTCACCAGTCTGGGGCCCACGAAGCGGCCTGCCCTGCGAAGCCTATCGGCGTAGCAGGGAGATCCGCCAATGGGCGGGGACCACCGGGCTTTTATCGAGGTGCATAGCGCCTCGATAAAAGCCCATCCGGCTCCTCCGACCTTGGCGTCTTGGCGTCTTTGCGTGCCAAACGGTTCCCGATCCCGGCCGGCTCGGCGAGCCAGCCCTACCTTTATCCCGCGAAATCCCGCGCGTTTTGGAAGAGTTTCATCCAGGGCGAGTCCTCGCCCCAGTCGGCGGGGGACCAGCTCATGCAGGCGGACCGGAAGACGCGCTCGGGGTGGGGCATCATGATGGTGACGCGGCCGCTGGTCGTGGTGAGGGCCGTGATGCCGAACGGGGAGCCGTTCGGGTTGAGGGGGTAGTGCTCGGTGTACATGGGTCCTGACTCCTGTCTGCCTTCGCGAAGGCTACGGCGCGACGCGAGCGCCTGGTGGTTGTCGATGAACCGGGCGCAGACCAGGCCCGAATCACTGCAGCGTTTTGCGTGCTCACGGCTCGCGAATTCCGTAAAACCCTCGCCGTGGGCGACGGCGATGGGAATGACCGAGCCGGCCATGCCGGCGAAGAGCACGCTGGGGCTGGGCTCGATCTTCACGGAGACGAAGCGGCCTTCGTAGCGCTCGGACTGGTTCTGCACGAAGCGGGGCCAGTGGCCGGAGCCGGGGATGATGCTGTGGAGGTTGCTCATCATCTGGCAGCCATTGCACACGCCGAGGGCAAAGGTGTCCTCGCGCTGGAAGAACGCGGCGAACTCGGCGCGGGCGCGTTCGTTAAAGAGGATGCTCTTGGCCCAGCCCTCGCCGGCACCGAGGACGTCGCCGTAGCTGAAGCCACCGCAGGCCGCGAGGCCGCGAAAATCCTGGAGCGAAACGCGGCCCGACAGGATGTCGGTCATGTGCACATCGATCGCGCGAAAACCCGCTCGGTCGAAGGCGGCGGCCATCTCGACCTCGCCGTTCACACCCTGCTCGCGGAGGATCGCGATGGAGGGGCGTGATCCTGCGCGAGCGATTTGAGATTTGAAATTTGAAATTTGAAATGTCAGCTGCGGCGAGATCCCGGGGTT
>OMJT01000180.1 GCA_900299415.1 Opitutales bacterium | reverse complement strand
GCTGGGCCTGGCCGCGGTGGCCATCGCCGCCGTGCCGGCGTTGCCGGCCGGCGTGCGGCGGCTCGCGGCGCTCGGGTGGCTGGTGGACGCGGTCCTGGGTGTCGGACTGCACCTCGTGATCGAGCAGCGCCAGGTCAACCCGACCCTGCTCGCGCTGGGCGACGGCGAGCCGCTGCGGGCGATGTACGGGCTGGCGTTTGGCAACAACGCCGCGGCGAAGTACGCGCTCGGGCTGCGGCTGTTGGGGGACGGGATTCCCCTGGCCGCCGGCCTGATCATCCTCGGCGCGGCCCTGTTGGCGGCCCTGCGGCTGGCCCAAGCGCGCAGTTGATCTGCATTAACTTACCAACCAGAGTCGACCCACCCATGAAACCCGCCGTCGCGCTGGTGATCCCGGTTTACAACGAGGAAGCCGTGCTGCCGGAACTGTTCCGCCGGCTCGCCGGCGTCTTCGACAGCCAGCCGGCGGTCGCATGGTCCGCCATCCTCGTGAACGACGGCAGCCGCGACCGCTCGTCCGCGATGATCGCGGAGCAGCACGGTCGCGACGCCCGCTTCAAGCTCGTGGACCTGTCGCGCAACTTCGGCTTCCAGGCCGCGCTGGCCGCGGGGTTGGAGTCGGCCAAGGCGGCCGATGCGGTCGTGACGATGGACGCCGACCTGCAGGACCCGCCCGAGTTGATCCCGGAGATGGTGGCGAAGTGGCAGGCGGGCGCCGAGGTGGTGCGCGCCGTGCGCCGGACCCGCGAGGAAACCGGACTGCGCCGCGTGGCCTTCGATATTTTCCACAAGCTGTTCGGAGCGCTGAGCGACTACCCGATCGAGCCCAACTCCGGCACCTACGGCCTGCTCGCGCGGCCGGCGATCGACGCCTTCAACCAGCTGAACGAGCGCAATCGCTTTTTCCCCGGCCTGCGCGCATGGGTCGGATTCGTCCGCGCCGAGGTGCTCTACGACCGCAAGGAGCGCGCGGCGGGCGAACCGCAGCAGACCTTCTCGCGACTCGTGCGCTATGCCCTCGACGGCGTGTTCAGCTTTTCCTATCTGCCGCTGCGCGCACTCACCTACGCGGGTCTGTTCGTCGGCACGTGCGGCTTCGTCCTCGGCTTGTATTACGTGATCAAGCGCCTGATCGACATCGAGACCGCGCCGACCGGCTTCACGACGCTGGCCGCGCTGGTGCTCTTCCTCGGCGGGGTGCAGCTCATCGGCATCGGCGTGGTCGGCGAATATCTCGGGCGGGTCTACGACGAGGTGAAGCGCCGGCCGAACTTCATCGTTCGCCGGAGGATCGGGCTTGAATAAGCGCGCCCTGCTGCAGGGGATCGGCTGGCTCGCGTTCGCCGGACTCGTGGTCGCGCTGGCCACGGCGGGCACCTGGCTGCTCTTCAGCACGTTCATGGTGTACGACGACGAGGGCTACGTCCTCTACTCGCTGCGCAACTACGCCGAGCACGGCCGGCTCTACGACGCGGTCTTCTCGCAGTATGGCCCGTTTTTCTTCGCCTTCTACGACGCGGTGCACAGGGTGTTCGGGTTCGAGTGGACCAGCACGAGCGGGCGCTGGCTGACCCTCGTGCACTGGGTGCTGACCGCCGCGTTCTGCGGGGTACTCACATGGCGGGCCACGCGCAGCGTCGCGGTGACGGCGTTCGTGTATGCCGGGGTGTTCACCGCCATCTGGATCATGATCTACGAGCCGTCGCACCCGGGCGGGGCGATCGGGTGCTTCGTGGCCCTTGCCGCGTGGCTGGGCTGCCAGCGCGATCCCGGCCAGCACGCCGCCACGGCCGCCACCCTCGGCGCGCTCGGTGCAGCCCTGGCGCTGACCAAGATCAATGTCGGTGCCTTCATGCTTTTCTCCGGCTTCGCCTGGCTGGCCTTCCGCCAGGAAAGCCCGGCCTGGCGCCGGCGCGGGGTGCCCGCGCTCATCCTTTGGCTGCTGGTGATGCCGTGGATCCTGATGGCGAAGAAGCTCGGCGAGGGCCCGACGCTCACCTTTGCCCTGCTAAACAATGTCGCCGTGCTCGGCATCGCGGCGGTGCTGCTCCACCGGCGGGCGGGCGAACCGGCCCGCGGGTCGTCGATCCGCGCGTACCTCCTCGGGGCCGCAGGGCTCACGCTCGTGACCGTGGTGGTGACCCTGCTGCGCGGCAGCTCGGTCCTCGGCATCCTGTCGGGCGTACTGCTCGATCCCCTCAACCAGCCGAATGTCTACAGTTTCCCGGTCGAGTGGCAGTCCGGCCACGGGATCGTGTATGCGCTTGGCTTCGCCCTGGCGGTCTGGGCGTCGTTCCGACCCGAAAACGTCCTGGCGGTGCGGGCGATCATCGCCGCGCGCCTGCTCGCCGCCGCCGGGTTTCTCCTCGTGATCGTGCAGTTGATCACCACGCGCGGACTCGCGGGTTTCGGGCTGTCCTACGGCCTCGGCTTGGCCGCCGTCTGCGCCGTGCCGCTGCGCCACGATCCGGAGGGGCAGGAGGACGCCCGCCTGCGCCAGTGGCTCGCCGTGCTGTTCATGCTGCAGTCGCTCCACGCCTACCCGGTCGCGGGCAGCCAGCTGAACTGGGCGACCTTCCTGTGGGTGCCGCTGCTGGCGCTGGCAGTGCGCGATGCGGTCCTCAGCCTGCCGCAGACCTGGATGCAACAACCGCGCTTCATCGGCGTGGGCACGGGCGCCGTCTGGGCCATCGGAGCCTACATGGCCTTCAACCTGGGCCAGATCGGGTACGCCAAGCGCAGCGTCGGCGAGCCGCTCGCCCTGCCGGGGGCCGAGCAGCTCAAGCCGAGTAACGACACGGTCTACGGCCTGCAGATCATGGCGGAGAACGCCAAGGCCCACAGCGACCTGCTCTACAGCATGCCCGGCCTCTACAGCTTCAACCTCTGGACCGGCCTGCCCACGCCGACGCTCGACAACGCCACCCAGTGGTTCCTCTCGCTCAACGAGGCCCGCCAGACCGCGATCCGCGAAAAGCTGCGGGCCGACCCGCGGGCGGCGCTGATCGTGCAGAAGGACACCCTGAAATTCCTCGTCGACCACGGCTTCCGGGTGCGCGGGGCGCTGGGCAATTACCTCGGCACGCAATTCCAGCAGGCGTTCGAGGTGGACGGCTATGCTTTCTGGGTGCGGCGGGGCCGGACGATCGCGCCGCTGTCGACGGGCAAGGCATTCGTCGGCTCCGCAGTCGACCGCACCCGGCTCGAGCTCGTGCTCACCGCCCCAAAGCAACCGATCGCGCGCATCGAGCTGTGGAAGCTGGGCGCCGTGTCCCGCGACCTGCTCCAAACCCTCACGCCCGCCAACGCCTCGCTCGCGGCCACCCCGATCGACGCGGCCGGAGATCCCACCGGGCTCGCACTCGGCAGCGCCTGGTCCGGCCCGCTCCCCGCTCCCATCGTGCGCCTGACGGCCGAGTTCCCCGGCCTGCTCGAGCAGCCCGGCCAGGTCCTCGCCACCGCATTCGCCGCCGACGGCACCCGGCTCGCGGCGATCCGGATCCTGCCGTGAAGATCCGGGTCCTCACGCCGCAGGACGACCTCTGGGCGCTGACCGACCTCCTCCACCGGGCCTACGCCCCTCTGGCGGCCCGCGGCCTGCGGTTCACCGCCACCCACCAGACGACGGAGGTCACCACGGAACGCTTGTTCAAGGGACACCCGCTCGCGGCGGAGATCGACGGCCGGATCGTCGGTACCATCACGATCTACCCGCCCAAGCCGAAGCATCGGACCGCCACCTACCGGGACCCGCACACCCATGGTTTCGGCCAGTTCGCCGTCGAACCCGCCCTGAGTGGCCAAGGCATCGGCCGTCGCCTCCACCAGGCGGCACTCGAACACGCCCTCAGCCAGGGTGCCCGGTTCATGGCCCTCGACACCGCCGAGCCGGCCACCGACCTCATTGCCACCTACGAACGCTGGGGCTACACCATCGTCGAGCGCGTACAGTGGGGAGACACCAACTACCCCAGCGTGCTCATGCGGCGGGCCCTGGGGCCGGCCTGACCAACCGCCTGCTTGCGGGAGCGGGCCCGATTCCAACAACCTAAGGTCGCGATGTCATCCGAGTCCCCCGCCCCCAGTCGCACCGTTTCCCGACATCGGTACGGTCTGGTCGCCAGCGTGACCGCCCTGCTCGCGCTGTACTGGTGGCTGGCGGTGACCTCGCAGGTCGGCAAGGGCGCGGCCTACGACGAGACCGCACATCTCACGGCCGGGTACACCTACTGGAAACTCGACGACTACCGGTTCCACACGGAGAACGGCAACCTGCCCCAGCGCTGGGCGGGGCTGGCGTTGCTCGCGGCGGAGCCGACGCCGCGGCTCGAGCCCACCGACGACACGGTGCTCTGGCAGAACTCGCACATCTGGGGCGTCTCGCAGCTGTTTTTCTACCGGTCGGGCAACAACACCGACTACCTGCTGTTCAGCGCCCGCGCGGCGATGGCATGCTGGGGCGTGGCCACGGGGCTCCTGGTTTTCTTCTGGTCGCGTCGTCTTTGGGGACCGGCGGCGGGCTGGTTCTCGCTCGGGTTGCTGGCGGTCTCGCCAACGATGCTCGCCCACGGGCCGATGGTGACGTCGGACATGTGCGCGACGTTCTGGCTACTGGCGGCGACGGGCGCACTCTGGCGCATGACCGAACGCCTCACGCCGGGGCGCGTGCTGCTCGCCGCCGCGGCGACGGGACTGACCGCGGTAGCGAAGTTCTCCGCCGTGTTGCTGCCGCCCATCTTCGCCGTGCTGGTCGCCTGGCGCTGCCTGGGGCGGGAACCGCTCGTCGTGGCGCTGAGTCACGGACAAGACCGCAACCTGGCTTCGTTCCGCGGCAAGCTGGCCGCGCTCGTCGGGGCCGGCGCGGTGGTGGCGCTCGGCACCTGGGTGGTCATCTGGACGTCCTTCGGCTGGCGGTTTTCCGGCTTCGCGCCCGGAGTGGTGGAAGGCTGGAAGTACTACATTCCCTGGCCCGAACTGCTCTCAGTGGCGGGAAATTGGGGGGCGCCGATCGTGACGATGCTCCACCGGCATCCCCCGGCCGCGGCGGTCCTCGTAGGGTTTGGCCCCCTGGACTACCCCGGGGGGGGGCGGGGGGCCCTCCCCCTGGGCGACTACAGCCAACCCGGCCGGGGGGGGGTTTTC
>OMJT01000179.1 GCA_900299415.1 Opitutales bacterium | reverse complement strand
CGGCCCCCGGCGCCACGTTGAGCCCGGCCCAGCCCATCGTGACCGCCGCGCTCGTCGAAACGCCGAGCGCCGCCCTGCTGCAGGCGGTGGCCACGGCCCGCAACGCCGTGCTCGCCGCCTCCCTCGCCTCGCCGGCGAACCCGGCGGACCTCACCGCCAAGGCCGCCGCCCTCGCCGCCGCCGAGCAGGGGCTGGCGGAATCCCGCGCGGCTGGTTTCGCCCGGATCCAGTCCTCCGTCCTCAAGCTCAACGCCCAGCAAACCGATGTGTACGCCGCCCAGCAGGCCGCGGCCACGCCGCCGGCGGCCGCAGCCGGCGGACGCGGAGCTGGTGGCGGTGGACGCGGTGGGGCCGCGGCGACCCCGGGTGAAACGGCCCGGAGCACGGTCCTCAACTCGCCCCGGCTCGAGACCAACTATCAGGTCTTCGTCGATCAGGCCGCCAAGCTGGATGGCACCGCCTCGCAGATTGCCGACGCCGTGCTGCTGAATCTCGCTTCCCGCAAGATCGGTTCCACCGAGGCGGCCAATGGCGCCGGCCGCGCGCTCGACAGCGGCTGGGCGGATCCGCGCCGCCGGGTGCAGATCATGCTCGCCGCCGCCGGCTCCGGCGACGCGAGCCGGGCGTTGCAGTTCGCCCAGGCGACCACGGACGCCGATGCCGGCGTGGCCCAAGTCGCCCGCTATGCGCTCCAGCAGTTGAACCTCAACGCCGACCCCCTCCGGGCCGACGCGGCGCAGCCGAAGGTCTCCAGCATGACGGTTGACGCCGTCCTCGCCGCCGTGACCACCGCCAAGGGCACGGTCACCCGCGGCCAGCAACTCGCCACGCAGCTCGGCTGCGCGGTCTGTCACACCTTCAGCTCAAGCGAGCCCCTCAAGGGCCCATTCCTCGGCGCGATCGCCAACATCCAGCGCCGGCGCGACATCGCCGAGAACATCCTCGTGCCGAACAAGTCCCTGGCGCAGGGCTTCACGACCAACCTGCTTGAGCTCCGGAACGGCACTTCAGTCACCGGCTTCATCGTCACCGACGCGAGCGATTCGCTTACGATCCGCAACATCGCCGCCCAGCAACAGCGCATCGCCAAGGCCGACATCGTCAAGCGCACCCAGGTCGAGACCTCCATGATGCCCGCGGGCCTGGTGAATGACCTGACGATCACCGAGTTTGCCTCCCTGCTCGATTACCTCGAAAGTCTGGCTCAGAAATAACCCCGTGACGCGCCGGATTCCCGGCGCGCCACTCCGTTCCCCATGAAAAACAAGCCGTTCTCCGCGGTGCTTGCCGCGTTGCTTCTGGCCGCCCCGTTCGGTCGCGCCCAGATCACGATCACGAGCAAGGATGTCACCTACCTGAATGGCGCCGCCACCCCCTCGACGCTCGTGCCGCTCGGGACCTACCAATGGACCCGCACGGCCTCGTTCGAGGGTCAGTATGACGCGCCGCCGCCCGCCGGGCAGCAACCCTCCATCGCAAGCTACGGGACGACCCCAGTGATTGACCTGGTGTACGCCGCCAACGCGATGCGGGAGCTCATCGTGCCGGAAGGTTTCGAGGGCCAGCCTTGGGGTACGCCGCCGCTCGTGAACCATCCGACCGCCGTCGCCGCGGCGCCCGACGGCACCGTCTATGTCGCCATGGACGGCTCCGGATCGTTGAGTGCGTTCGGCCACCTCGGCCGCATCGTCCGCCTCCGCGACACCAACGGCGACGGCACCCTCGACGAGATCAAGCCCTTCGTCCCCGACATCGATTCACCCCGCGGCCTGATCTGGGACCACGACCACCTGATCGTCATGGCGCCGCCCAGCGTTTTGTCCTACGCGGACCGTGATGGTGACGGTATTGCCGAGGAAAAGAAGGATCTCATCCATGGCATGGGCTGGCCTCTGACCATGGCCCTGGCCGACCACTCCATCCAGAACATCGAGGTCGGCATCGACGGCTGGATCTATCTCGCCGTGGGCGACATTGGCATCTTCAAGGCGACCGGCTCTGACGGCCGCACGCTGCAGATGCGCAGCGGGGGCATCGTCCGCTTCCGGAACGACGGCAGCGGCATGGAGATCTTCGCCGCCGCCACGCGCAACAACTACGGCGTGGCCATCAGCCCGCTGCTCGACGTGTTTTCGCGCGACAACACCAATGACGGCGGGGGCTGGAATGTGCGCCTGCACCACTTCACGGGTATGACCGATTCGGGCTATCCGTCGCTCTGGCAGAACTTCCCGGAGGAGGTCCTCGCTCCGCTCGCCGATTTCGGCGGCGGTTCCGGCGTCGGCGCCATGTGGCTCGACGAACCCGGCATCCCGGCAAAGTGGAATGGCCTTACGACCTCGGACTGGGGCCAGCGGGCGCTCTTCCACCACGCCCTGGTCCCCAAGGGCGCGACTTTCTCGCTGCCCGGCTATTCGGTCCCCAATGGCAGCGCCCCGACGGCGGCCAATCCTCCGCTCCTCACCCCAGGTCAGGAGGGACCTCCTGCCGGCAACGAACCCTTCCTGCAAGCCGCCAATCCGATGGATGCGGACGTCGACGGGAGCAGCAATATCTACTTCATCGCGTGGCGCGGCGGTGGTTATACCTGGACCGGCACCCAGTTCGGCATGGTGTACAAGGTGTCGCCGAAGGGCTACAAGGCTGCCCCCCTGCCGGACTTCGACCGGATCTCCGCGGCTGATCTGGTGGGAATCCTGGCGGGACCGAGCCACGTTCGTCGCATTGAGGCGCAGCGCGCCATCCTTCGCCGCAAGGCCGAACTCGGGGACCAGGCCGCGCCGTTGCTCCAGGCGCTGGCCGCCGACCGGGCCCAGCCCCTCGCCAATCGCGTGGCGGCCCTCTTCACCGACAAGCAGCTCCGCGGTACGCTATCCACCGCGCCGATCGCCCAGCTCGCCGCCGATCCGACCATCGCCGCCTGGGCCATCAAGGCCCTCGGCGACGACCTCGCCCAAGCCAGGTCGATCCCGCTTCCCGTCGTCACGGCCGCCCTGCGCTCGACCGATCCCCGCACCCGCAAAGAGGCCCTCATCACCCTCGCCCGCGCCGACTCGCTCGCGTCGGCCCCGGCCATGACCGCCCTGCTCTCTGATCCCGACCCGATCGTCGCCCACACCGCGGTGCAGGCGCTGCGCAGCCTCCGCGCCGTCGACGCCACGCTCGCCGTGGTCGACTCCACGACCGCCGCCCCGGCCCAACGCAAGGGCGCCCTTCTCGTCCTCCAGTCGATTCACGAGGACCGCGTCACGAATCCCCTGATCCAGCGCCTGACGAGCGACCAGACGGTCGAGCGCCAGATGGACCTCGTGGGCGCCCTCGCCCGCCTCGCCAACACCGAGGCCCAGTGGAATGGCAGCTGGTGGAACACCCGCCCCAGCAACGTCGGGCCCTATTACGCGCCCGCTCCGTGGCCCGAGACGCCGAAGATCACGGCCGCGCTGAACACCGTGCTCAACCGGGCCGGCCCCGAGCAGACTCTCGCCATCGCCCGCCAGTACATCAAGCAGGGCGTCTCCGCCGGCCCGGCCGTGAACAAATTCCTCGCCGTGGCCGACTCCGAGCCGGCCCTGCTGCCCCAGATCGCGTCGTATTTTGCCACGGCAGACGAGGTCCCCGCCAACGCTGTCGCCGTCCTCGCCAAGACCGCCGCCACCGCGACCAATGCCGCGGCCGTGCGGGTCAACGCCGTGACCGCCCTGGCCAAGACCTCCGACCGCGCCACCTGGGCGGCCCTGATCCCTGCGGCCGCGACCGTCTGGCAGCCCGCGCCGGCGGCCGCCGCGGCG
>OMJT01000178.1 GCA_900299415.1 Opitutales bacterium | reverse complement strand
TCCGCCGGCGGTCGCGCCCGGCGACCAGCCCGTCCCGCTCGAGCCGGGGTATGTCGCACTGTTTGACGGCAAGACCTTCACGGGCTGGAAAATGTCCGAGGAGCACCAGGACACCTGGAAAATCGAGGACGGTGCGATCGTCGCACATGGCGACCGCTCGCATTTGTTTTACGTCGGCGATGGCCAGCCATTCAAAAACTTCGACCTCCGGGTCGAGGTGATGACCAAGGCGGGCTCCAACGGCGGCATCTATTTCCACACGAAATACCAGGCGACCGGCTGGCCGATCGGTGGGTTCGAGTTCCAGGTCAACAACACGCACACCGACTGGAAAAAAACGGGCAGCCTTTACGACGTCGTGAACGTCGCGCAATCGCCCGCGCAGGACGACAAATGGTGGACGCAGGAGGTCACGGTCCGAGGCAACAAGGTCACCGTCCTGATCAACGGCCAGCGGATCGTCGAGTACACGGAGCTGCCGGGCGTCACCGCGGGCAAGGACTTCGAGCGGAAGCTGGGCGAAGGCACCTTTGCGCTCCAGGGCCACGATCCGAACAGCACCGTCCGCTACCGGAATATCCGCGTCCGCCGGCTCGACTGAAAACCTCCCGCCCGGGACCGGCGCCTACTTCCCGGCGTGGTCTTTCTCGTAGTGCTCCTTGAGCAGGTCGCGCCCGAAGTCGCCCGTGAAGTCGCGCCACACCGAGTGGATGTGGTTCCCGTTGTTCTGGGAGTTGTCGAATTCGATCAGGAAGGTCGGGCCCTGGATCCGATAGTAGTGTTGTTGCCCCTTCTCGAGTCCGCCAGCCCAGGCGAAGGCGACCTTGTCCCAGCCGGCGGCGATAATCCGGTTGAGCTCCTCGTCGGCCACTTCGAGCTGCACGCGCCGGGCATAGAGTGTGACAAGGGCCTCGAGCTGTTTCCGCTGGGCCGGCGTCATACGCGCCGCCATCAGCCCGGCGGGCGCGAGCGGGTCCACGCGCGCCTTGTTGCCGGTGATGATCTCGCGCGGGGCGGCACCGGGGATGACGGCAATCTTCAGCTGTTCCTCGGTCAAGGACTTCACGAGTTCGCGCCCGAGGTCCTCCTCGCTGGCGAGGATGCGGAGCCCCTGCTGCGAGCCGCTCTTCACCTCGGCGGGATTGCTGCCAAAGAAGGAGGGCGTCCCCTCGACGTGGTCATCGTCCACGATCGTGAAGTTGAGCGACACGTGGTGCCCCTCGACCCGCCAGCCCCAGGGGCCCTCGGGCGTGGGCGTGCCGAAGACCGTGACGTAGTACTTCAGTGGATTGCGCAGGGCGACGGAATCGCGGAGCTCGATGAGGACATTCTCCAGGGCCATGATCGCCGTGGCCTTGGCGTATCCGGCCTGACTGAGGCCCGACTTCAGTAACTCGTGCGCGAGTTTGCGCTGCGGCTCGGTCATTTCCTCGAAGGTCACACCCTTACGGTCCTGTGGGACGAAGAACCAGGTCTCGCGCTCGGGGCTGGTGAGCGGGTACGTGGCCTTGGCTCGCAACTCGGGCGAGAGCGCCTTCAGCCAGGCGTTGGCAGCCTCGGCCATCTCATCGGTGCCGAGGCCGTGTGCGCGGGCGAAAGGCGCCGCGAGGCCCAGGGCGAGGGCGATTAAACCCAATCTCCATCCAAAGCTGCGCGGGACGGGGTGCATGCTTAGAGCATGCGCGGAAGGCGTCGGCGGGCAAGCCCGTGTGTTCCTGCCTTAATTCGTCGCCGGTCTCACGGAGTGGGATTTGGCAGTCCGGGCGTTGATAGAGCGCCATCTGTTGGCCGAAGACCGTGAAACGTTCAGCGAGCTGTAGGTTTGCCTCGCACCAGGTGAGGATTTTTGGGCGCATGGCCAGCGTCTGGCGATCGTAGGGCCAAGGACCGGGAGGCCCGGCCTCCGTCACAAGGACGAAATCGCCGCGGGCCAGCTGGGTCATGAGGGTGTCCTCCGGGATGGCGCTCAGCCCCACGGGCAGCGCGATCGCGAAGGGCATCCAGATCCGGCGGCGCTCGTAGCAGACCACGCGAAGGATCTGGGCGTCGAAGTAATCGGCGATCCGATCGACGACGATCTGCGGCTCCTTGATTCCCCCGGCCTGCGCGGTTCGAAAAATGCGATCGGCCACCGCCTTGACCCGGTGATTGTCGGCCATGAAGCCGGCATCGTAGGGGGCCTCAACCTGACGGGCCACGAAGTAGCCGGCGCCGATCGCCAGCGCCGCGCCGGTGGCGGCGACCCGATAGCCCCGGCCTGCCTTGGTCCGCCACGAGGAGGCTAGGGCCAGGAGCAGGCAGAGGGTGCCCGGGACGGCCACGCCCAGCACCACGCCGAACGGCTGGTTTTGCAGGGGCAGCACGATGGCGGGAGCGGCGAGAAAGAGGGCGCCGAGGATCGCCGATTCGCGCGCCCAGGTGTTCCTGGCGGGAGTGCCGGCCGATTGGGTCGCATCTCGGGAACGAAGCGCTCCGGCCGCGAGCACCGCGAGGCCTGCGGCCGCCGCCAGGCCGAAGGCGGCCCCGAGTTGATCGGCCCCCAGCTGAACCCAGAAGTTACGGACTGCCTCGCCGAGCGAGGCGTGGGAAATCCACAGCGCGCCGTCGGCATCGTAGTAGTGACCGATCCAGTAGTGTTCGTAGACCAGCTGGCGGTTGACCCACAGGCAGGGGACGAAAAAAGCCGCCGCGACGACCGCGGCGAGTCCGAGGTTCAAGCTGCGCCGGAGTCGCTCCGGCCCGCAAAGGGCGATCCAACCCGCAACGCCCAGGAAGATCAGGAAGAAATAGGTTCCGCTGAGGAACCGGGTGAGCAGGGTGACGCCGACTGCGGCGCCAAACGTCGCCGACCATCCGACGGACCGAAGCCCCCGCGTCTGCAGGGCGGCAGCGAGCGAGATTCCCATCATGCACATCGTCGCATGGTCGAGGCGGTAGTCGGTCGCCGAGCCTTGCACTCCAAACCAGGGACAGCGGAGTGCGAGGGTGAGACCGATTGCCATCCAGCCGAGAGTCCACGAACCGGTTCCGCGGCGCAGTGCCCCGACCAGCGCCGCCTGCCACGCCAGGAAGAGAAGCATGTTGACGGCCAGGGCGGCGGTGCGGGAGGGCTCGCCCGCGACCTCGAAAACCAGCATCGCCCAGAGAGAGTGAAGGGTTCCCATCGCCGCGGGCTTCGTGAGAGTATTCCAGACGCCGGCGAAAAAACCGTGGGCCTGCCGGTATTCGTAACCGGTGTAGGCCTCGTTGAGGGTCTGGATCTGATCGTTCCAACGCGGATAAATGCCGGCGTAATGCCGGGAGGTCATCCGGTCAAAGACCAGGAACTCGGCGGCGAGAACGATGAGAAAGGCCCATTTCATGACACCGGTGGCGATGGAGTAGGAAGCTCCGGTTGGTCGCAATCTCCGACAACAACAAGCCGCCGGTGGTGAACCGGCGGCTGGAAGCTGTGGATCGGATTGGCTCAGCTCAGGGTAACGCCCTTGGCCTTGGCGTTGCGCAGGAGCGCGTCTGCCATGTCGGAAGGCGTGGCGGCGACCTCGATGCCGCACTCCTTGAACACGGCGATCTTGGCGGCGGCGGTGTCCTCGGCGCCGCCGACGATCGCTCCGGCGTGGCCCATGCGGCGGCCGGCGGGGGCGGTGGCGCCGGCGATGAAGCCCGCGACGGGTTTCTTGCAGTTGGCCTTGAGCCAGCGCGCGGCCTCGACCTCGGCGTTGCCGCCGATCTCGCCGATCATGATGATGCCGTGCGTGTCAGGATCCTCGTTGAAGAGCTTCACGACGTCGAGGTGCGACGTGCCGTTGACCGGGTCGCCGCCGATGCCGACGCAGGTCGTCTGGCCGATGTT
>OMJT01000177.1 GCA_900299415.1 Opitutales bacterium | reverse complement strand
GTCGCCCCGTACCACCCCGACCGGATCGGCGACCGTCCGGACCCTGCCGGGCCCGGCGACGCCTCCGGCCGCGTCCAACCCCGCCCCCTCCGCCGTGATGCCCACCGTCGTTGAAGAGCCCGCGCCGAACGCCGCGCCGCGCACGCCGCCCGATCCCCGGACGCAGGCCCTGGTGCGGGTCGAGGCCATCGGGGCCGCGCTCGCCGCCGCGCCCGAGGAGGCGCGCACGGAAAAGCTCATGACCTATGTCGAGGCCCAGCGGGCCCTCGCGGCAGTCTATGCCCGGGAGGGCAACTATACCGTGGCCGTCGGTACGCTGGACGCCGCGTTGGCCGCGATCGGCATCTCCACCGCGGAACTGCGCGCCGAGCGAGCGAAGTACGTGCAGGACGACGTGAAGTCCCGCGAGGGAATCCGGCTGAGGCACAAGCGCTGAACGCCGTTCTTTCGGAGTGAAAGTGGCGAGTGGGGAGCGTGAAAGTGAGAGTGAAAGTGGGTGAGGAGTGGAACGTGAAGGTGTCCGAACTCGGCCCTCCGGATTCCCGCATTTTCACTCATCACTATTCACTCACTTTCCACTTTCACTTTCACGCTCCCCACTTTCCACCCTCACTTCCGCGGCCGCCGCGGATTACGGCAGCGGCTGCAGGTTCTCGAGCGGCATCGTCACGAGCAGGCCTTGGCGGAGCACGTCGATCGAGACGACGATGCCGCGGGGGTTGTCGGGCGTGTCGATGTAGCCCTCGATCCCGTGGAGCGGCCCGCCCACGACGCGCACGCGGCGGCCCTTGGTGAGCAGCGGCTGCACGGCGAGCTCGAGACCGGAGGAGACGATGGTGCGCACGTCGGCCAGCTGGCGGAGGAAGCGCGGCTCATCCTCGACCACGATGGCCCGGGCAGCAGGTCCTGATGGTAGATCCGGGCCTTCTTCTCCACGGGCACCTGGGCGAAGACGTAGCCGGGGAAGAGCGGCTTGGTGAAGCGCTTGGTCTGGTTCTGGTACTTCCGCACGCTTTGGATGAGCGCGAGGTAGTGCTCGAACTCCTCCGCGGCCATGAGCGCCGCGAATTTTTTCTCACAGCGCGGGCGGGTGTGGCAGACGAGCCACTCGGTTGGCACGGGCGGACTCACGCCTTCGCGCCAGGAAGCAAGAGGTAGCGGACGGCAGCGTGATAGCCCTCGAGCCCGAGGCCGCTGATGACCGCGGCGCAGGCCGGGGCGGTGAGCGACTTGTGCCGAAAATCTTCGCGCTTGTAGATGTTCGAGATGTGTACCTCGACGGTCGGCAGGTGCGCGCCGAGCAGGGCGTCGCGCAGGGCCACGCTGGTATGGGTGAACGCGGCGCCGTTGATCACGATGCCGTCGAATTTCGCGTCGGCGAGGGAGGCGATCTTGTCGATCAGCGCACCCTCATGATTCGTCTGGAAGAACTCCAGGGTGGCCTTGCTGCCAAACTCAGCCCGCAGGGCCTTCTCGAGATCGGCCAGCGTGGCGCTGCCGTAGATCTCAGGCTCGCGCTTGCCGAGCCGGTCGAGATTGGGGCCGTTGAGGATGGCGATCTTTTTCATGGGCGGGGAACGGAGGGGAACGCTCAACCTTCAGCGCTCAAGGTTCAACGCTCAAGTACGGGCCCCGAACCCGGGGTAGGGGTCCACCTCGGCTACATCCGATCTCGATTTGTAGGTCGGGCCGACCTCTGTCCGGTTCGATCCTCGGACGTTGAGTGTTGGCGCCGCAGGGCCTCACAACGGATTCTCCGTCCCGATGAACGTCCACGGCACGCGGAATTTCTTCGCCAGTTCGGCGGCGAGGGCCTTCACGCCGTGGACCTCGGTCGCATAGTGGCCGCAGAGGTAGAGGTTGAGGCCCTGCTCCTGGGCGGCGTTGAACCATTCCTCGCGCAGCTCGCCGGTGACGAGGGTGTCCACGCCGGCCGGCCCGAGCTCGGGCACGGCGCTGTTGCCGCTGCCGCTGCAGAAGGCGATGGCCCGCGGACTGGCCGAGCCGCACTCGATGGCGGTGACGCGCGGGTAAAGCGCCTCGAGCTTCTTACGCAGCATGGGGCGCTTTAGGCCCTTGGCGGGGGCGAGGCAGCCGATCGGCTCGCCGTCGCGGACCAGGAAGGGCTTGGCCGGCTTCAGCCCGATCTGGCGGGCGAGGAGGGCATTGTTGCCCAGCTGCGGGTGGCCGTCGAGCGGTAGGTGACTCGAGTACAGCGCGCAGTTGCCCTGCACGAGGGTGGCGACGCGGTCGTAAGCGGCGCCGGTCAGGGGCCGGGGCATTTCCCAGTACAGCCCGTGGTGCACGATCAGGAAATCGACCCCGGCTGCGACCGCCTCGCGGAAGGGCACCACGCCCGCGTCGACCGCGGCACCGATCCGGGTCACGCGCCCGTCGTTCGCCACCTGCAGGCCGTTCATGGCACCGGGCGCGTCCTTGTAAGCGGCGCGGCGCGTGCGGCGATCGCAGTAGTCGACGAGGGTCTGCAGCTTCAGGGGCATGGCGAAAATCCAACCGCCAAACCGGTAAACGCCAAGGAAAAGCTCCTTCGGGGGCGGCAGGGCGGCGTCAGAGGGCGGTTCCGATCCGGCAGCTGTGGGCGCTAAAGCCGGCGCCGAAGCTGGTGAGCCACAGGTCGCCGCCGCGGGGTATTCCCTGGGTATGGAGGTGTTCCTCGAGAGCGAAGAGCACCGAAGGGCTGCTAATGTTGCCGTGTTCGCGGAGGACCGTGGTGCTGGCGTCGACGGTGTGCGGGGCCACCACGGGGGCGACGGCGGTGAGAACGTCGCGGCCACCGGGATGACAAACCACGCCGGCTACGGGGCGCGGTCCGCGGGCCGCCCACAGCCGACCCACGGCGCTGGCGGCGAGGGCGGGCACGCTCGGGTCGAGCAGGTTACGGAGTTTGCCGTCGCGGTGTCCGAACCGGAGTTTGTCGCGCTCAACTGGCAGGTGCAGCGACCGGAAATCGAACGCGCGCAGGCCGGACGGCCCCGGTGTGCCCCGCCATACGGTGGCCGCCGCGCCGTCGCTGAAGAGGCAGGCGCTGACGAGCACGCCGGGATCGTCGTCGAGGTAGAACGCGGCCGAGCAGACCTCCACGGCCACACAAGCGACCACCGCCCGGGGACGGGTCGCGAGCACGTCGGCCCCGGAGCGCAGGAGCGGGAGAGCGGCGCCGCAGCCGAGCCCGACCAGGTCCTGCATGACGAGGTCGGACCGCAGGTCGAGCTGTTCGGCGACGTAGCTGGTGAGCCCGGGGCAGAGGTAACCCGTACAGGTGCAGATCAGCAGGGCATCGAGTTCCGCCGGGACCACGCTGGCCTGCCGCAGGGCGGCCTCCAAGGCGCGCCCGGCGAGGCGGGGGGCCTTGTCCCGGAAGATCGCGTTCAGGGCGTCGGAGTCCTGTTCGAAGATCCGACTGATCTCCGGCACGGCGAAATGCCGCCGCGCGATGCCGTGCTCCCCGCGCAGGATGGTTTGCAGCGTGAGACGGGAGCGCTTCGACAACCGCTCCCGCGCCGGGGAGCGCTGGATAATTTCCCAGCATTCCGGCTGGGTGTAGGCGACCGGCGGCACTGCCGTGGCGAGGGCGTGGAGATACATGGTTCAGTGTAGTCGCGCGTAGAGCAGGCGCAGTGGGGGAAATCCGAACGGGGCGAGCCAGCGCAGCCATTTCTGGCGTGCCGGCCGGAGGAGCCACGGATGCAGTCGTGCGGCCGCGTGCAACCGGCGATCAAAGCGCCCCGCCAGCGCGTGGGCCACCTGCGCGGTGGCCTCGGGCCAGGTGGTCTCCGCCCGGGCGTAGGCCAGCAGGCGGGGCAGGGCGGTCTCCGCCGCCTGAAAGGCCATGGCCATGCCGTTGCCCGTGAACGGGGGCGTCAGGCCCACCGCGTCGCCGAGCACCGTGCCACTTCGGTCCGTGAGGGCCTCATCGCAGGCGACGCCGGCGACGGCGCAGCAAGACGTGGAGTCGATTGCGGCGGTGCCGAGCCGCTGCGCGAGGGAGGTCAGGCCGGAGGCCTGCAGGTAGCCGAGCAGCAGGTTCGGGCCCTTGGCGCAGAGTTTCCGGCGTGCAAACAGCCCGCAGACGTTCACGCGGTCATCTTCGATCGGCGTGAGCCCGACGTAGCCATGGTTGCCGAGGTGCAGTTCGAGGTCGGCAGCGAGGGTTAACCCCCGGACATGGAACTTCAGTCCCATCCAGCCGGGATTCGCCCGGCGCCGGCCGGTGCAGACGATACGGCCTTCGCGCGGGACGATCTCCGTGACCCGGGCGCCGGTGAGCAATTGGCCGCCGGCCGCGGAAAACGCCGCCGCGAGCGCGGCATCAAGTCGGTGGCGGCTGAGCGCGAGCGCCGGCGCGGGGAGCTGTTGGCGGCGCTGCGCGGGGCCGTTGCCAAAGACCCACGCGATGCTGTGGTGTCGCCGGGCCGGAGCGAGAATGTCGGCGAGCCCGAGCGCGGAGATCGTCGGCTCGGCGAGCCCGGTGATGAATTCGCCGCACACGCGGTGACGCGGGTACTGTCCGGCCTCGCACAGCCGCACGGGCACGCCGGCCCGCTGGAGGGCGAGCCCGAGCGAGAGCCCCGCCAGGCCGCCGCCGATGATCTCGATCTCGCGGGGTGCGTTCATGCGGTCCGGACGGCCACCATGCGGCAGGCGCCGAGGGCGGTGGCATGGCAGCGAACGTCCCAGCCGGCCCCGAGGCCGAGGAGTTCGGGCAGCTCATGGCCGACAAAGCCCGCCGCGATGCTGACTCTGGCGTCGTGGAGCGTCACGGGATCGGCCCGCAGTAGCCGACCGAGGATTGCAAATAGCAGCGCCGAGCCTCGGCGGCGGCTGGGTTCGCTGGCCAGAATCACGCGGAGGTGATCGCGGCAGGCTGCACCCCAGTGGCGTAGCTCCGCATCGGAAAGATGGTGAAAGACCAGGTTACCCACGATGACGGGGTAGTCGGCGTAATGGGTAAAATCCCGGAGATCGGCGACATGCCACGTGCGCTGCGCGGGCCACCCGGGCGGGGCGGGACAGGTCTGGTCGAGGGCGTGCACCTCGAGCCCCGCCTCATTCGCACGCCGGGCGAAGGATCCGTCCCCAGCGCCCAGCTCGAGCGCCGCCTCGCCCGGGCGGAGGTGGCGCCGGAGCCCGCGCTCTAGCCAGCGGTGGTTGCCCATGAGCGCGTTGGTGAGGCGCAGGTCGCGCCGGCTGCGCCGGGCCGCGGGGTGATCCACCGGGAGGTGGTCGAGGATCTCGGGCGCGAGCACGCGGGGCATCGGGCAAAGGTTGCGCGGGGCGGACAAATCACAACCGCCAACCGCGCTGCCCGGACCGCCAAACCGGTTTGCACAGGAGGAAACGGAGGGAACCGAGAAGAGTCTTTTGGGCTTACTCTGTTCTCTCCTCTCCTCCTGTAAATCGGGCCGCGGGTATTGTCGTCATCCGTGCAATCCGTGAAATCCGTGGTCAAAAAGGATCGAAGTTTTGGGATTTGGCATTTGGGCGGTTTGGAATTTTCTCGGACGCATGAGCCAGCCCAAGACGCCCGTCGACCTGATCGCGGAGGCCGCGGAGAACTTCCCAGGCCGCCCCTCGTGGGACGCGTATTTCATGGCCACCGCGGTGCTGATCGCCTCGCGTTCGCCCTGCGAACGGCTGCATGTGGGCTGCGTGATCGTGACCGCAGGCGATCGGAAGAACCGGATCGTGGCCGCAGGCTACAACGGCTATTTGCCCGGGGCGCCGCACGAATCGCTGCTACGCGACAACCACGAGCAGGCGACCGTGCACGCCGAGCAGAATGCCGTGGCCGACGCCGCCCGGCGCGGCAGCTCGGTGGAGGGTTGCATTGCCTATGTGACGCACTACCCGTGCATCAACTGCGCGAAGATCCTCGCCTCGGCCGGCATCGCGGAGGTGCGGTACCGGAGCGACTACAACAATGACCCGCTCGTGTCCCCGCTGCTCCGCGGTGCCGGGGTGCGGATGCTGAAGCTGGAGTGACCATGCGCGAACGCTGTACCACCGCCCGCCGCCGCTGCCTGGCCGGATCGCTGCTGATCGCGCGGCCCGAGCTGCAGGAGGGCAATTTTCACCACACGGTGATCCTGATGTCCAACCACACCCGGGAGGGCGCGATGGGCGTGGTCCTGAACCGTCCGCTCAATCGCACGCTGGGCGAGATGGACGGCGACTATGCGCTCGGCCCGCTGGCCGGCGTGCCGGTTTTCCAGGGCGGGCCGGTGCAGACCGACCAGATGATCCTCGCCGCATGGCGGCTGCAGGACGGGGGCTTCCAGCTGCACTTCGGGCTCGATCCGGCCAAGGCCATGGCCCTGGCCGCCGAGGAGAACATGGTGCTCCGCGCCTTCCTCGGCTATTCGGGCTGGTCGGGTGGACAGTTGGAAGGAGAGCTCCGGCGGGCCACCTGGGTGACGGCCCCGATCCCTCCCGACCTGATGGCCCATACTCACGATGAGTCCCTGTGGCGGGCGGTCTTGCGTACGGTCAGCTGGGAATGGAAGGTCATGACCGAGGGCCCGGACGATCCCTCGCGGAACTAGTCCCGGGCCATGGCCGGGAAATTCCGTTGACAGTCCCCGGTGTGGCCCTCTGTTTTGCGCCCTTTATGAAAGTTGTTTCCTCCATCAAGTCGGCCAAGAAGCGTCACCCGGACTGCCAGGTGGTCCGTCGTCGCGGCAAGATCTACGTCATCAACAAGACCGACCCGCGCTACAAGGCGCGCCAGGGCTGATATTTCCATTATTACCGTGAAAGCCGAAGGCCATCCCTCCCTCAACCCGGTCTGCTTCGTGGACGTTGCGACCGGCAAGCGATTCCTCACCCGCTCGACGATGAAGTCTCCCCGCAAGGAGACCATCGACGGCCAGGAGTACCATGTGATCGTCCGCGACGTGACGATGGACTCCCACCCGGCCTACACCGGCGAGAAGCGCCTGGTCGATACCGCCGGCCGGGTCGAGAAGTTCACCACGAAGTTCAAGCGCGGCGCCGCCAAGAAGTAAGCGCCCGCAGGTCCCAGCTTCCCGGCCCGCCGTTCCCCGGCGGGCCTTTTTTTTCGTGCCTCCCGGCCGCCGGGCCGCAACTTCAGGACTTTCCCATGCGAATCCGCGCCTTCCAAGGTCTTGTCCCGCAGCCCGCACTCGCGCCCGAGGTGGCGTGTGTGCCCTACGACGTCGTCAACGCCGCCGAGGCAGCGGCCCTGGCCGCGGGCCGGCCGCGGAGCCTGCTGCATGTCGACCGGGCCGAGATCGACCTGCCGGGCGGCACCGACCCGTACAGCGCGGCGGTGTATGCCAAGGCCAACGAGAACTTCCTCCGGCTGCAGCGCGAGGGCGTGCTCAGCCGCGAGTCCGGCCCGTGCCTCTACATCTACGAGCAGCAGATGGGCGCCCACCGCCAGCGCGGCCTCGTGGCGGTCTGCCACGTCGAGGACTACGATGCCGAGCTGATCAAGAAGCACGAGAAGACCCGCAAGGACAAGGAGGACGACCGCACGCGCCTGATCGACACGCTCGGCGCCAACACCGGCCCGGTCTTCCTGACCTACCGCGACGAGGCAGCGGTGACCGCGCTCGTGAACGCGAAGGTCAAGGAACAGCCGCTGCATGACTTCACCGCGCCGGACGGCATCCGGCATGCCGTCTGGCGCATCGCCGGCGGCGCCGAGTGGATCCAGGCCTTCGGCAAGGTTCCGCTAACCTACATTGCCGACGGCCACCACCGGGCCGCTAGCGCCGCCCGGGTGGCCCGCCTGCGCCGCGAGCGCAACCCGAAGCACCGCGGCGACGAGGACTACAACTGGTTCCTCTGCGTGCTCTTTCCGGCCAGCGAGCTGAAGATCCTGCCGTACAACCGCATCGTGTTTGACCTGAACGGCCACAGCCCGACGGAGTTTCTCACCAAGGTGCGGGCCGGCTTCGGGTTGGTGGAGAACGCCGCGCCGTCACCAGCGGCGGTCGGCCAGGTCAGCATGTATCACGGCGGAAAATGGTACGGCCTGAAGTGTCCCGTGGACCCGAAGGCCGACCCGGTCTCGCGCCTCGATGTGAGCGTGCTGCAGGACAAGCTGCTGGCGCCGCTGCTGGGGATCGACGACCCGCGGACGAGCAAGCGCATCGATTTCGTCGGCGGTATCCGCGGCACCGGCGAGCTCGCGCAGCGGGTCGATGCCGACGGCGGTGTGGCGTTCTCGATGTACCCCGTGACGATCGGCCAACTGATGGACATCGCCGATGCTGGCCAAATCATGCCGCCAAAGAGCACCTGGTTCGAGCCCAAGCTTCGCTCGGGGCTCTTTGTGCACACGTTCTGAGCAATCCCCGGGTGACGTCACTCGGGCTAAATCCTATCTCGATCTGCTGCGCGCCGGGTGGCTTCACCCGGTGGGATCGAGTGGATTACTCCGCGCCCGGCTGTCCGTGGTAGTAGATCTTGATGTTCGCGGTGTCGCGAAGGTAGTCGATCCGACCGACGGTGAACTTGCGGATGTCGAGGCCGGTGCGCTCGCGCAGCTCCTTGAGCAGTTCCTGGTAGTGCTCGGGTTTGGTCTTCTCGATGCTGTCGTACTGGAGGTTCTTTACCTCGAGGGGCTGGAAGAGCACGCGGCCGTCGAGCAGGAACGCGGTGAGCAGGATGCCGCCGTTGATGATGCCCATCTCGAGGATGGTGCCCTTGTTGGCGGCGGAAAGCAGGCCGAGCGCGATGCTCACGTAGAGGTAGGTCATGTCCTTGGCCGCGATGTCCTCGGTGCGGAAGCGCAGGAGCGAGAACACAGCGAAGAGGCCGAAGGCCGCGCCCGTGGATAGGTCCACCTGGCTGAGCAGGTACGTGATGAAGAAGATCGTCACGTTAAACATGAAGAACGAGAAGAAGTAATCGGTCTTCCGGTAGTGCGGGTAGTAGATGGCGAGCACCAGCACGAGCATGCTGAGCAAGTTGATGCCGAAGCGGGGCATGAAGGTCTTCTTCAGGCGCTCAAACTTCAGGCTCATGAACGGCGGGGCTTCGTTCCCTCCGGCGTCGTCGGCCTTGGCGGCGGCCGCGTGGGCCTCGGCGAGGACCGGAAGATCGGCCGCAGGCGCGAGAAAGAGCAGGAAGGCGATGAGGGCGAGGAGGAGTCTAGGCTGCATCATTGAGGATTCTCTGGAAGTGGCGGATTTGCTCGACGAAATTGTTCTTCCGCAGGCCGGCGTGGGTGGAGATCAGGCCGAGGCAGTACTTGCTGATCGACCCGGTGCGGATGCGGCGCTCGTTGAGCACGGCGATGACGGGTGAGGGGGAGTTGGCCTTCTCGCGCTTTACCTCGGCGACGACCATCTTGCTGAACTCGATCGACCGGTGGGCGGTGCGGAAGGTCAGGGCGAGGTCGAGCGTGAGGCGCTCGGCCGTGGTCTTGCTCACGAGGGTGGCGCGCTGGTAGTTGACCCAGATCGTGCCCTGGAGCTTGGCCGGGTCGAGGTTGGTGAGCTCGCCGAGCAGCCGGGCGGGGTTCTCGGAGATGTGGTCCTCGATCAGCGGCGTGCGGATGCGGTTCTTGATCGTGCGGCCCTTGTTGTTGCGGTACTTGACCTCAAAGAAGCAGAGGTCGGACTCCACATACCGGCGTGAGCGGACCTTGAAGCGGTTGGAGCGGCCGACGTGATGCCGGTGGTAGAGGTCGAAATCCGCGGTGTCGTAGTAGAGCGTCTCGTACTTGCTGAGCCGGGTGCCGGCGACGACGAGGGCGCGGTAGTCGGAGCTCACCGACTGGAGGATGCCGGGCAGATCGCTTACCGGGAACACGAACTTCGTGTCGGTGCGGTCCATCAGCTTCACGGTGTCCATCTCGGACAGGGTGATGGGCTGGAAGCTCTCGAGGGCGTCCTTGACGGCTTGGAACATCAGAAAGGGCCCCGGAGGGTCGCGCGGGATGCCGTCCCGGCCGCGCCCAAGGGCGCCGGCATCGTGTTACAGGGCCGTTTCGTTTGTAAATGCATTTCGCGTGATTGACGGCGCCGGAACGCCTCGGTTTCGCGGAATTCAGATCCCTTGGCCTGTGGGAAATTCCCGGCTGCGATGGAGTTTTGACACGCTCGGCCACGAGCGGCCAACCTGCCTCATGCGCTTTCCCCTCGCACTGGTGGCCCTGTGCCTTGCCCTGCCGTTCGCCGCCCGCGCGGCACGAGCCGCGGCCGCCGGGCCGGTGGTGATCGTGGTCATGGACGGACTCCGGCCGGACTCGGTGGTTGAGGCGGACATGCCCAACTTGACCCGTTTGGCCCGGGCCGGGACGTTCTTTTCGAACCACCATCCGGTCTATCCCTCCACCACGGAGGTGAATGGCACGGCGCTCGCGACCGGCGCTCGCCCGGGCCATAGTGGGGTGGTGGCCAACGTGGAATATCGTCCGGAGCTCGACCCCTTATTTCCCTTGGCGATGGAAGACGAGTGGGCCGCCTGGGCCGGGGATCGGACCGCCCGATGGATTGCGGGCCCGACCCTGCCACTCATCCTGCGGGCGCAGGGCTTTCGGACCGGTATCGCGGGCACGAAGGGCGTCGCGATGCTTTGGGATCGGGGCTGGGAAAACCGCTCCGTGGATTCACCGACGGTATATGGCGGAGCCACAATCCCGGGCGCGTTTAAGGACCGCCTCGTGGCTTCGCTCGGGCCGATCCCGATTGTGCCCGACCGCCGTTATTTCGTGAACGCGCGACAGGACCGCTGGACCACCGAGTCGCTGACCAAGGTGATCTGGGCCGGCAATCTTCCCTCATTGAGTGTGCTCTGGCTGAGCGAACCCGATTACTCCCAGCATGGGACGGGACCCGGCAGCCCGCAATCCCGCGCGGCGCTGAAGAGCAGCGATGACAACCTCGGTCTCCTGCTTGCGGCGCTCGACGCCAGCGGCCAGCGGGACCGCACGAACGTCATGGTGGTGTCGGACCACGGCTTTTCTACCATCGTACAGACCGTGGACGTGCTGGCCGACATCAGCCAGCAGGGTATTCCGGTCGGCGGCGGCTTCCTGCAAAAGCCGGATCCCGGCACCGTGGTCGCCGTGACGTTGGGTGGGTTGGTGAACTTTTATGTGATTGGGCGCGACCGAGCGCTCACCGAGCGCCTGGTGCGGTTCCTCCAGACCACGGCCTATGCTGGGGTCTTGTTCACGCGGGAAAAGAATCCCGGCACCTTCGGACTCACCGACGCTGGCATGGAGGGCCCGGAGGGGCCCGACGTGGTGATGGCGATGCGCTGGAGCGCGGACGTGCCCGGCCCTGGACTGCCTCCTGGGCTGGTGATCAATTCCTCGACCAGTTACGGCCCACGCCAAGGCATGCACGGCAGCCTTTCCCGCTACGATATGAACAACACCCTCATCGCCGCGGGGCCGGCGTTTCGCACCGGTTTCCGGAGCGAGACGCCGAGCGCCAACAGCGACGTGGCGCCGACGGTCCTGCGCGTGCTTGGGCTGCCCATGGCGGCCGCTATGGATGGCCGCGTATTGGAGGAGGCCCTCGTGGGCGGTGCTGCGCCCAAGGTCGAGACCGAGACGATGCAGGCCACGGCCACGGTGGGCGGCCGCACCTGGCGCCAGTACCTCAAGGTCAGTCGCGTTGACGGCCGGACCTACTACCTCGAAGGGAACGCGGGTCCGCCGCCGGTTCCCTAGGCAGAACTCGACTTCGCGGCGTCGACGGTTGCCACCGGCGGGGCAATCACCTTGGCGATGGCGTCGCGCAAGGCGATGAGGCGCGAGTCGCCCTCGACGGGCTCACGGTTGGCCGATTCGATGTAGAACGTATCGATGGCCACCCCACGCTCTGTGCCGATCCGCGCAAAGGTGATGTCAAAGCCGTGGTCGGAAATGGTCTTGGCCAGTTGGTAAAGCAGGCCAATCTGGTCGTACGCTTGGATCTCCACGATGATCCGGTGCATCGCGAGTTCGTGGTAAACCTCGACAGTGGGTGGAAAACTGGCGTGCAGCGAATCCCCGGCCGTCGGGCGCCGGGAGCCGAGGCGCTTGGCCTGCGTGACGATCTCCGGATAAAGGTCCTTGTTCGTCACTAGCGCGGACTCGATCGTCTTGGCGAACGTTTCCTGGGCAATCATGTTCTGGACGACTCCGCGGGCGGGTTCGACCACGTAAAAGGTGTCGATCGCGATGTGGTCGCTCCGCGAGATCACCTTCGCCCCAAGGATGGAGAGCCCCGCCACGCTGAAGGCGCCGGCAAGCTTGTAGAAGAGGCCCGCGCGGTCCCACGTCACGACGTTGACCACCGTGAGCGAGCGGTTGAGATCGTCCTG
>OMJT01000176.1 GCA_900299415.1 Opitutales bacterium | reverse complement strand
GCGGCGGCCTCGGCGGACGCGTGGGTGACGACGGCCTGGCGGCCCTCGCCGGCAACGAGCGCGACCGGCCGGCCGGCGAGGGCGGGCTCCCAACGGAGCAGGGCGGGCAGGGGGAACCCGGGAACGGTGAGGACGGCGAAGTTCATCCGGCGAGCTCGAGGGCAGTGCGTCGACCGCGCAGCACCTCGGGCGCGAGGAGTGCGGCGAGTTCCCCGCGGATCGGGGCGCGGGTGGAACGCGGCAGGGGCTGGGTCAGGGCGAGGCGCCGGGCGACGGCGGGAACGGCGGGGCGTCCGGTTTGCACGAGCACGGCGGCCGGCTGGCGTTCCGCGAGGCGGTGCAGGCGGTGCCAGGACGAGGCCGGCGTGCGCTGGAGTTCGCGGGCTGGGACGTCGCGGAGGTCGAGCACCACGACGGCGAAGTTGCCGTCGCGTACCAGAATGTCCGCCACCCCGAGCGCCTCGGCGAGCGTGCGGGCGCGGGCCCAGACGAGGTGGCGTAGGTCGTCGGCCGGCAGCGCCTCCGGCGCAAACGCATCGGTGGCATCGATCAGGGCGGCGCGCCGTCGGCTGGCGCGCACGGTTCCCAGCAGTTGGGCGAGGATCGTCTGGCCGCCCGTGCCGGGAGGCGACACGAGCTCGGTCAGCCGGCCGGGGGGAAGCCCGCCGTCGAGGGCTTCATCGAGCGCGCGGATCCCGGTGGCCACGCCGGTGCCGGTCCGCCGGGGAGGCGGCGACCACGCGGACACGAGTGTCCGCAATGCGGCAAGGGTGTGGGGGTCGGGCACGGGGTGGGTGGCTCATGCGATTTTCCGGCGAATCAGCCCGACCATCACGCCCTGCGACTCAAGCCGCTGGGGAATAATGTCGGGGTAACGCGGGTTTTCCGCGCGCAGTCGCCATCGGCCCCGTTCCTTCACGAGCCGCTTCAGGGTGACGGTGGTCTCGTCGACCAGGGCCGCGATGATGTCACCGGCTCGCGCGGGCCGGCGGGAGAGGAGCACGATGTCGCCATCGAGCACGCCGGCGTTGACCATGGAGTCGCCCCGCACGCGGAGGCCCCAGATGTCGCCGGGGCGCCCGGGGCGAAGGCCGAAGGCGGCTGGGTCAACTCCGATGGTCTCGAGCGGCTCCTGCTCACGTTGGGCCGGCAGGCCGGCGGGGATCTCGCCGTACACGGGCAGGCGGAGGTGGAGCTGCACCTGGCGGGACTTGAGACCCCAGGAACCGTTCTTCAGCTGCTCGACCTGGCCGGCCTCCGCCAGCGAGCGCAGCTGCCGCACCACGCTGGTGTGGCTGCCGTAGCGGAAATGCCGCTGGATGGCGCGCACGGAGGGCGGCACCCCGTGCTCCTCCTGGTAGGCGCCGATAAAATCGAGCGTGGCTTCCTGGCTCTCTGTCATGGCGTCTCGTATGTGTCCAACTGGACACATCGACGGCAAGCCCGGATTTTTGGCCCCGCGGATCGGGCTGGGTTTCAGGCGGTTCGGGTGGATCCCAGCAGGGCTCGGGCGTCGTGGAGGGCCAGGGCGATCCCCGCCCACGGGCTGAGACCGCGGGGCGTGAAGCCAAGCGTGCGGCCGCCCTCATCGCCGAAGAGGAGTTCCATGCAGGCGCGTTTGTCCGTGGCGGCGAGGTGTGGGGCCAGCACCTCGCGGGTGTAGGCGATCTCGTCGGTGTCCAGCACCGGTGCCGTGCAGCCGGCCCGGGCCATGACGTGGCCCTCCTGGGCGAGCATGTCCCGGAGGTTCCGGGCCGGACCGTGCCGGTGCAGGTAAGCGAGGCGGTGGGCGGACATCAGGATGGTCTCCCGCACGGTGGCGGCCGCGGGCGGCTCGCTGCTCCAGAGCACGCCCATGAGCCAGTAGTCCTTGAGCCAGCGCGGACGCCGGCCGGGCTCAGGCTGGGAGGAGCGGCCGTGCTCGTCGCCGAAACGGTAGGTGAACTCGTTGGCGTAGCGGTTCGTCCAGCCGCCGAGGAGGTCGTCTGAGATGACGAGCCCGACCTTGAAGTCGCCGGGCACGTCCGCCAGCTCCGCCGCGGCCTCGGCCGTGGCCCGGGCCGCAATGCCGTCGGCGTCGAGCGCGAGGAGCGCATCGAGCAGCCGCGTGACGTGGTCCTTGCCCATGGGATTCATGGCGAGCAGTGGCAGGAGCTGGTCGGCCTCGGTGTCCCGGGGAAAGATCGTGCGCAGGTAGGTCCGGAACCGCTCCCGGTCGCGGGGCAGGCCCTGCAGCTCCCGCATGACCGGGACCAAGGGGACATATTCAAGGTTCATGGCGGACCGGGGGACCGGCCCAGCAGGGGGATGTTTCCGCGGGATCCCAAGTCTTTTGGCATCGAGATCCGTCCGGCGCGCGATTGAATGAATAAACCGGCGGGAGGCTTCGTCCCAGCCTCCCGAACCCCGGCGGCAGATCGCCCCGGGTCCTTTCCACCACCCCATCCATGAGAAATCCAACGAAGCTGGTCCTCGTCCTCGCCCTCCTGTCCGTGCCGCTCCTCTCCGGCGGCTGCATCGCCATCGGCAACCGCGGCAATCCCAACCTCAATCCCACCGTCGGCCAGCAGCTGATCGACCTGCAGAAGGCGAAGGAGTCCGGCGCCCTCAACGAGCAGGAATATCAGGCCCAGCGCACCAAGGTCCTGGGCACTGGGGAAAAGAAGTAAGGGCCGGGTTAGCCCCCGGGACCGCCGGGGCCCTTGGGAAATGGTGTTGGATCCCGCTTGTCCGAGCTCTAGTGCTGGGGGACGCGGATTTTCCGCGTTACCCCATGAGAATTTCCGGCCTTCTTGCCCTTGGTCTGTTTGCTGCCCTGCCGGCCTTCGGTCATGTGACCGTTGCCCCGGCCAAGTCCGCTCCGTCCGCCACAGAGAACTACACGGTCCGTGTCCCCAGTGAGGGCGGACGCACGACCACGGGTGTGGTGATGGTGGTGCCGCCGGGCGTAACGATCGTCTCGGTTGGCGTGCCCAAGGAAGGTGGCAGCGTCGCCTACCAGCGGAAGTCCGACGGCCAGCCCGACGAGGTGGTTTGGACAATTGAGATCAAGCCGGGTGCGGCGGTGCAGCTCGCGTTCACGGCCACCAATCCATCCGAGGACGGACCCATGGTCTGGAAGTTTACCCAGAAATACGCCGACGGCACCAAGGGTGACTGGGTGCCGAGAGTCACGCTGGGCGCGCCCGAGTCCGAGCCGGCGCCCGCCTCGGGCAAGTCTCCGGCGGGGACCGCAAAATAAAGCCGCAGCGAGGCATTCACCGAACCGGGCCATGAGGACTAGTGACAGGACCGGGAGCCTTCTCGCCTTGGTGGTCGTGGCGGCGGGCTTGGTTGCGGCGCAGGCGCCGGTGCCGTTGGCGGTGCTGCCGCCGGACCAGATGCCGCCCGCGGCGAAATTCGCCGGCCCGCAGGATCCCGACTATGTGGCGCGCACGCCGCGCAGCACCGCGCCGCGGCAGATGGAGAAGCTCGGCCGCGGGGTCGTGGCCGTGAATGCGGGCGGCAAGGTCTGGGTCGCGTGGCGCCTGCTCGGCACCGATTCCGAGGACATCGCTTTCAATGTCTACCGCGCCACGGCGGGTGGCGCGCCGGTGAAGCTGAACGCGGCGCCGCTCCGCGCGGTCACGTTCCTCGAGGACACCACGGCGGACGTTACGAAGGCGAACACCTACCAGGTCCGACCAGTGTTGGCCGGACGCGAGGGCGAACCGAGTCGCGACTTTCTCAACCGGCTGCCGGCGAACCCGCCCACCGGCGCGCGGATCGAGATCCCGCTGCACCCGCCCGACGGGGGGATGTGGACGCCGAACGACGGCTCGGTCGGCGACCTCGACGGCGATGGCGAGTATGAGCTCGTGCTCAAGTGGGAGCAGCGCCCGCGCGACACCGCGTCGGCCGGCCTCACGGGCGACACCCTCCTGCAGGCCCTGCACTTCGACGGCACCGTGCTGTGGACCGTCCACCTCGGGGCAAACATCCGCGAGGGTGCCCACTACACGCAGTTCATGGTCTACGACCTCGATGGCGACGGCCGCGCCGAGGTCGTGGCAAAGACGAGCGACGGCACCCTCGACGGTGTCGGCCGCGTCCTGGGTGACCCGGCCGCGAACTGGTGGAATAACGGCTATGTGACCGCCGGTCCGGAGAACCTCACGGTTTTCGACGGTCTTACGGGCCGGGCGCTCGACACCGTGCTGTTCCTCGACCGCGGTGACCCGCGCGAGTGGGGAGGGATCGGCGGCAACGGCGGCAACGACGCCGGGACCAATCGCCGCGATCGCTTCAACGCCGCCATCGCGTACCTCGATGGCGTGCATCCCTCGCTCATCTGGGCCCGCGGCTACTACGGCAAAACGCTGATCGGAGCCTGGGACTTCCGGGGCGGAAAGCTTACACCGCGCTGGGTGTTCGACTCCGGTACCGGGATCGGCGGCGTCAACGCCTACACCGGCCAGGGCGCGCACAGCGTGATGGTGGCGGACGTCGACGGCGACGGTCGTGACGAAATCGTGTTCCATTCCATGGTGGTGGACGACAACGGCCGCGGGCTCTATTCCACGGGTTTCCGCCATGGCGACGCACTCCATGTTGGAGCGTTCGACCCGGCGCGGCCCGAGGAGATCGAGGTGTTCGGCGTGCACGAGAACGAGGGCGAGACGACCAAGTACGGCAGCCCAGGCGCGGCGATGTTCAACGGCCGGGACGGCCGGACTCTCTGGCGCGACCTTGACGGGGTGGACGTCGGCCGTGGCGTCGCCGCCGACATCGATCCACGGTACCCGGGCTTCGAGGCCTGGGGCGGAGCGAGTGGGCTGCGGGCGATCACGGGCGAGCGCATTGGCGATGCGCCGCGCTCGGCGAATTTCACGATCTACTGGGACGGTGATCCCGGCGTCGAGCTGCTCGACGGCAACCACATCGACAAGTGGGACTGGACTGCCGGAACCCTAAACCGCCTGTTCACGGCCGACCGCGCGAATTCCAATAATGGCTCGAAGTCGACTCCCGTGCTCAGTGCGGACCTGTTCGGCGATTGGCGCGAGGAACTCATCCTGCGTGCGTCTGACAACCACAGTCTCTACGTCTACACGACCTCGCTGCCGACCGACGTGCGTCTCTTTACGCTGATGCACGACCCGACTTACCGCTTGGCCGTGGCCACGCAGAATGTCGGCTACAACCAGCCCCCGCACACCGGGTTCTATCTCGGCTTTGGCACGAAGTTCCCCGTCCGACGCCCGAACATCGTGACGCCGGTCCCGTAGCGGCGGGAGCGCCGGGCCACGGTGGCCGCAAATCTCCATCGACTCGCGGCGCCGGATCTGCCCTTTACCGCCACCCCAATGCGGATCGCCGTTCTTGCCGACACGCACGACAGGTACCCTCCCACGCTCCCGGAGCGCCTGCGCGAAGCCGACGAGATCTGGCATCTCGGCGACGTCTGCGCGCCCGACACACTCGTGGAGCTGGAGCAGCTGGGCCCGCCCCTGCGGATCGTGGCGGGTAATGGTGACGACCACCCGGGCTGGCCGGAGACGCTCCGCCTCGAGCGGGGCGGTTACACTTTCTTCCTGATCCACATTCCACCGGCGCGGACACCGTCCGGGGTGCACGCCGTGCTGCACGGGCACACCCACGTGCCGCGCGACGAGCTGGACCAGCTCGGGGTGCGCTGGCTGAACCCGGGCTGCATCACCCGCCCCCGCGGCGCCGGCACCAGCTTCGCCTGGCTACTGCTCGAGCCCGGCTGCTCTCCGGAATGGCGGCTCGTAAAACTGTGAGTACGCTGCTGTCTGGAATTCAGGAAAACGCTGGCCAAGACCGGTCTGGTTCGTGATTTCCTGAGATCCAGATCGAACTGGATTCCCGATGACCGATGACACCCAGCAGGACTGGCTTGGGCTGTTCGCCCCGGAGGCCGGCGTCCACAAGGCGCCGCCCCTGGCGAACGCCGACGGCGTCGTTTACGAACGCAGCCCGCGGGCGCGGCGTTACCGGCTCATGCTGCGGCGCGACGGCACGGCGGTGGCGGTCATCCCGTCGCGCGGCTCGCTGCGCGAGGCGGAGCGGTTCGTGGAGCAGCACACCGCGTGGCTGGAGCGCGCCCGGGAGCGGCAGAAACGCCGCCCGCGCAGCGCGGAGTTCTGGTTCCCCGGCACGCATGTGCTCTGGCGCGGAGCGATGACCGAGATCCGCGCCGCCCCGGATTTCGCCGGCGCGGGCAAGCCGCAGGTCTGTCTCGCGGCCGATGTCTTCCGCGTCCCGACGCTCGACCGCGACCTGCGCCCGGCCCTGGAGGCGCAGTTCGCCCGCCGCGCCCGGATTGAGCTGCCCGCGCGCACCTGGGAGCTGGCCGCTCTGGCCGGGCTCGAGGTGCGGCAGGTGACGGTCCGCAACCAGCGCTCGCGCTGGGGCTCCTGCTCGGCGACCGGCACGATCTCGCTCAACTGGCGGCTGGTGCAGACCCCTGAGGCCGTGCGCGACTACATCATCCACCACGAGCTGATGCACCTGAAGGAGATGAACCACTCCGGCCGCTTCTGGGCCCGCGTCGAGGAGGTCTGCCCGGGCTGGCGCGACGCCGAGACCTGGCTCAAGCGCAACGGCAGCCTGCTTGGATTGTAGGCGCGGGCCTCAGATCAGCGACAACCCCCGCGGGGAGCGCACCACGATGGTACCGGCGATCTTGTCGTGCCAGGCCTGCTTCTCGGCGTCGAAGGCGATCCAGATGAACCCGAGGAACGCGGCGACCAGCGAGAGGAAGCAGGAGAGGGCGCGCACGACGGATGTGGTCCAGTCCATGGGCCGATCATCGAGCCGCACGACCTTCAGCCCGAGGATGATGCCACCGATGGTCGTGCCGCGGAGCCGCCAGAGGCAGGCGGCGTAGAGTGCGAGCGCCGGCAGGAAAAACCGATCGCTGCCGCGGACTTGGGAAAAGAGCAGCGCCACAAGCAGCCCAATGAGCAGTGCGTCCAGGGCCAGCGCGAACATGCGCCGCCAGAAACCCGCGCGGTCCCAGGCCGAGGCCGGGGTCGATGGAACGTAGTAGGCCGCCGGCCGGGGTGCCGCGGGTGCGGCAGGCGCCTCAGTCGCGGACGGAGCCGCCGTCGTGCCGACGGCCGGCGGTTCTGGGGCCAGGAAGGACGCGGCGGGGGACGGCGGCTCGGTGCGCATCGCCATGGGCGGCATCGTGACCTCCATCGGCACGGCGACCGGGGGCACGAACGCCGGCGGGGCGGGGGGCGGCACGCTCGGACCGGTCGGTGTGGCCGTGGCCGGGCGCTCGCGGCGTGAGTTCAGGATGAGCGTGTAAACCACGAGGCCGAGACCGAAGGCACCGAGGAATTTCCAGAGCAGGAAGCCGGCGATGGGCACGGTGTAGAGCAGCGCGACGAGGATGCCGCCCACCACGACGCCAACGACCGGGGGCGGCGTGCCCCCAAACGGACGAAGGAGGGTGCGCCCGATCGCGGCCAGCAGCACGGCACGCCCGAACAGCCCGGCGAAGAGCAGGCCGACCATCAACAGCGGCATGACGAACAGCCCGAAGCCGGTGGCCGCGATCAGCAGGCTGAGCAGCGGCGTGAGGATCAATGTGAGAATCGTTGCGAGGATCGTGCGACCCGGACGCTCGCGCAGCGTGCCCAGGCACTTTTCCACCGCGTTGCGGGCGAACAGTCCGAGCATGGCGTAGAAAAGCAGGAACGCGAACGCGACCGCCCACGCCCAGGCGATCTCACCGCTGAACGCCAGAGGACGGACGTAAAGCAGGCACTGCCGCAGCCACCCGCGGTAGCGTGTGAGGTCGGGCATCCGGCCGACGCCGATCGACTGGATGTCGCCACGGATCACCGCGCCAGGTGCGCGCTGGATCGTGCCGCCGATCGAGACCACGTTGCCTTGGACCACGGCATTGGGCCCTAGGACAACATTGCCCAGCACCGCCACGACATTCTGGCCGACGGCGTCATCCACGCGGGCCGTGCCCCCGATCGCCACGACGGCGTCGCGCACCTGGGCCTTGGCCGTCGCGTTGCCCAGGATCGCGACGACGGCATCGCCCACCGGGCCCGCGGACGCGGCATCGCCGACGATCGCGACGATGGATTGGCGCACGGTGCCCTCGGCCGTGGCCGAGCCGCCAATCGCCACCACGGCATCGGCGACCTCGCCCGGCTCGAGCCTGGCATCGTGGCCGAACTCAACAATGGCCTGGCTGCCCGCCCGGAAGGCCGGCGCGGCCTGGCGCCGGGGCACAGCAGGTACCGGTGCCGGTTCTTGGGGTGCAGGTGCGGTGGCCGCCGGGGGAGGAAGCGGGACGGGCGGGGCCTCCTGCGCGGAAAGCGCGAAGCCGGGAACCAGGAGGACGGCACCAGCCAGAACCAATGCCGGACGGCGGAAAAGCGGGAGCAAGGCATTCATGCGGAAGGGAAAGTTCAGTCGGAGTTGCAGAGGGAGCGGTAGGCGGCGACGCCGCCGCCGAGGGTGACGGCGGCGATGACGCCGGCGGCGATGGCGCCGAGGAACAGGACCGGCGGCACGACCGCGACGGTCGCCGAGGCGGCCTCGCCCAAGCCCTGCAGTGCGGTCCAGCCGCCGGACAACGGCGTGATCCAGTCACCCACCTCGAGGGAGGCGCCTTCATCGGGTACCACGAGGGTCAGGCCGGTCGCCGCGGCGAGGCTGAGTGCGACCAGCCCGGCTTGGGCGGCCACGGGCCAGGCGGTCACGGGCTGGCGCCACCACGGGAGGGCAGCCCGCTCGCCGAGCGCGGTGAAGACACGATTCTCGAGCGAGGCCGGGGCGGAGACATCCGGCAGGTCGCGCAGCGCGCGGTGGAGCGGGTCGGCGGGATCGCGATGGTCGGTCGGGTTCATGGCGAATCGGACGCGAAGGTTTCCCGCCCAGCCTCGCCGCGCAGGAGCGCGCGCGCGAGTGCGGAACGGCCGCGGTGAATGTCGGTCTTCACCTTGGCGAGCGAGACTCCGAGGCGGCTGGCAATCTCGTCGTAGGGCAAGTCCTCGAAATGGTGCAGCACCAACGGCACGCGCTGGTGTTCCGGGAGGCGCTCGAGTTAGGCTTGCAGTCGGGCGTGGCGCTCGGATTGGCCGAGCTCGGAGAAGAGTGTTTCCTCGGCGGGAAATTGCACGTCCGGTCCGTCGAATTCCTCGGTCGGGGACCGGAGTTCCGAGAAGAAACGCGAGCGCGAGCGGTAGCGCCGGAGGTGGTTGAGGGAGAGATTTGTCGCCACGGTGCGGAGCCAGCCGCCCGCGGTGGGACTGGTCGAGAGTTCAGCCCAGCGGGCATGGGCCCGGACGAACACCTCCTGCGCGATGTCCTCTGCCGTGGCGGCGTCGGCAAGCAGGCGCAGCGAAGTGGAAAACACCATGTCTTGGTAGTTACGCATGAAGGTCCTGAAGTCATCCGGGGGTTTCATCCCCGATGCGGCGGAGGGCACGGGCTTGTCATCGTTCATGCGGATAACCCCGGGATAGCCCGAAAAGTTGCAGGATTCGTTTGGCCGCGATCGCCAGGGTCGGGGGGACGCGGGAAACGCTTAACGCTCAACGCTCAACTCACAATGTTCAAGTCCGCCACTTGAGCGTTGAGCGTTGAAAGTTGAGCGTTGAGCGTTCGCGCGGCCTTCCGCTTCACGCCCCATGCCCGACCCCACCCAGCGTTTTTCCAATCGCGTGGCCGACTACGCCCGCTGGCGGCCCTCCTATCCCGCTGGCGTCGTGGGCGCGTTGTGCGCCGCCGGGCTGTTGGGGCCGGATAAGGTCGTGGCCGACCTCGGCGCGGGGACGGGGATCTTCACCGCGCTGCTCTTGCCACACGCCGCGCGCGTTTTTGCCGTTGAGCCCAATGCGCCGATGCGCGCTGCCGCGGAGGCGATGCTGGGCGGGGATTCGCGGTTCCGCAGCGTGGCGGGGGCGGCGGAGGCGACGACCCTGGCCACCGGCAGCGTGGACCTCGTCACGGTGGCCCAAGCGTTCCACTGGTTCGATGTGGCGTGCGCGCGGGCCGAGTTTCGCCGCGTCCTGCGACCGGGTGGGGCGGTGGCGCTGGTTTGGAACGAGCGCCTCACCGGCGCCTCGCCGTTCCTGGCGGACTACGAGGCCCTTCTGTTACGCCGCGCCACGGACTATGCGAAGGTCAACCACGCCAATATCCAAGCACAGGACCTGGCGCCGTTCTTCGGCCCGGGCGGGTATGTGCTCGAGAGTTTCGACTACCGGCAGGACTTCGACCTCGCGGGCCTGACGGGCCGACTACTGTCGTCCTCCTACGCCCCCGCCGCCGGCCAGCCCGGCCACGAGGAGATGCTGCAAGAGCTCGGAGAGATCTTTGCCCGCCACCAGCGGGATGGGCGGGTGGCGTTTCTGTACCAGACGAAACTGTACTGGGGGCGGTTGGATTGAGGCCTGGCCTGACGGTTAAATTTTATCAGGCCTGTAACTTTTGGGTGTCGTGATACGTTAGTACTAGCATTCCCGCCAAGCCGACCGCACCATCCACCTCTTCGACGGTAAGGTCGTGGCCGAGCCAGTGCCCGCGGGTTGATCCGGCGCAATTACCTGAAGTCCACCAGTTCCACCTCGAACACCAGCGTTGCCCGCGGCGGGATGGTGGGGGGCTTGCCACTCACGCCGTAGCCGAGCCAGTAGGGGATGATGAGCGTACGCTTCTCGCCCTTCTTCATCGTGAGGAACGCCTCGTCCCAGCCCTTTATCACCTGGCCGACACCGACCTTGAAGTCGATCGGCAGGCCGCGGTTGTAGGAGCTGTCGAACGGCGTGCCATCGAGCAGGCGGCCGTCGTAGTGGGCGGTGACGGTCGCCCCGCGCGTCGGGGGCAGGCCGGTGCCGCGCTGCTTTTCGACATAGAGCAGGCCGGAGTCGGTACCGCGCGCCGTGGAGTATTTCTGCGCGACGAGCATCGCGTCCTGCGTGCTGAGCTGCGGCCGGCCACTCTCCTCCATCGCCTCCCGCATCGCGCTGTTGATCGGCCGGTCCCTGGGGTTGTCCTTCCGAGCCAGCATGCCCGAGCGGACCACGATGGCGATCGTGAGCAGGACCACCCCAAGCAGGGCGAGGTAGAGAAAGTTCCGCGGGGCGGTGGCCATGCGCCTTACGGCAGGAACGAGCAGATGTATTCGCAGATGTCGCCGGCGACCTCGATGGTGAAGCCGCTCTTGGCGGGGACGTCGAAGAACGTGCCGGTGGCGTAGGCCTGGGTGGACGTCTGGCCGTCGAGCGTCACCTTGCAGGCGCCGGCGGTGATCTCCATGCGCTCAGAGGCGTCGGTGCCGAAGTGGTAGGTGCCCGGGTAGATGAGGCCGAGGGTCTTCTTGGCGTTGCCGGGCAGGAGGAGGGTGTGGCTCACGACCTTACCGTTGAAGTAGACGTTGGCTTTGGTGATGACCGTGACGCCGGTGAACTGGGAGGGGAGAGGCATGGTGGAAGAGTGAAAGTGAAAGTGGAAGGTGAGTGAAAGGGGAAAGTGAAGGTGAAGTGCAAGGCGACTGGCCGGTCCGGTGCCGGCACTTTCAGCCCTTAACCTTCACCCACGCTCACCCTCTTTTCACATTAGCCGATTACGGGATCTTGATCGTGCGGCCGATCACGAGGCTGCGGTCGTCCTTCAGCACGTCGCGGTTGGCGTTAAGGATCTCCTGCCAGCGGTCGGGCGTGCCGTAGTAGCGGCGGGAGATGCCGGAGAGCGTGTCGCCGGCGACGACGGTATGGGTGCGCACGGCGGGCGGGACGGCGCCGGGCCGGGTGGGGGCGCCGGCGCTGCGGACCTGATTGACGTCGACCTCGAGGCGCGCGTTGGGCGTTGGCGTCGAGGCGTTGAGAGCAGTCTGCAGGCTGGAGGTGGAAAGATCGCGTGCGGCGCGGTGCCGGGCGCCGGGCACATGGTCGAGCAGCCACGCGAGCTTGGTGCCGCTGAAGTACGGGTCGAGGAGGAGCCCCGTGCGGCGCTGCACGAGCGGCTCGAGCCCGCGCCGGCGCAGCGCCGTGCAAGCCGCGGCGGTGCGGCGGTCCTGCCAGACGATGGCGCGGTGGACCGGCCGGCCGGTGGCGCGGTCCCAGAGAAGGGTGGTTTCGCGCTGGTTGGTGAGGCCGACCGCCGCAATGTCGCGGGCCTTGAGCCCCGCCTTCGCCAAGACCTGCTGTGTCACCCGCCGGGTGGTGTCCCACAGGTTGCCGGCGTCATGCTCCACCCAGCCCGGTTTCGGAAAGTGCTGCGGGAACTCGCGCTGCGCCATCGCCCGGGCGCGGCCGGCGCGGTCGAAGACGATGGCCCGCGAGGAGGTCGTGCCCTGGTCGAGCGCGAGGATGCAACGGCTCATGGCCGGGACGAAATCCTTCCGCTTCGTTACAGGCAAGCCCACCCCGGCCGGCGGGTCCGGCCAGACCCGGTGAAACCTTCTGGCCCCTGCCATGTCTCCGGTTTATCCTTTCCCTGCCATGAAAACACTCCTCTCGCTCGGCCTGGTCCTGGTTCTCGGGGCGGTTTCCGCCCAAGCGCAGATCTTCCGCCCGGAAGCGGTCAGTGGTGCCGCCCTCGGCGCGATCGCCGGGGCGGTCATCGCCAACAACAGCGGCAGCCTCGGTCACGACGGCCTCCGCGGCGCGGCCTGGGGCGCGGGCATCGGCCTGATCGCCGGTCAGATAGCGGGCGACGCCAATGCCGACCGCGTGTGGCGCGGCACGCAGGTGCCGCCGTTCCGGTCCGACGGCGGCCGCTACGGCCGTGGGCCGGTCTACGGCGTCGACCGCGGCCCGCTTGTCTGGGACCGCCCCACCGACCGCGGCGACGGGCTCGTGCTTGGCGCGATCGCCGGCGCGATCATCGGCAACAACAGCGGGCTCTTCGGCCACCGCGGTGACCGCGGCGCGGCCTGGGGCGCCGGGATCGGCTACATTCTCGGGGCGATCAACGAGCAGAACGCCCGCGTGGCCCGCAGCGGTCCGGCGCCTGCCCGGGTCGTCGAGGTCCCGGTCGCGCCGGCGCCGGCCGCCCCGCAGCAGATCACGATCATCAACAATTACTACAACACGCCGGCGACGCCGATGACGCCGGCCAACCAGCTCTTCGGCCGCAACTGAGCCGGGCCTCCAGCCTCACGTCCTTCCCATGAACCAAGCCATCCGTCTCGCTTCCCTTTCCGGCCTCGCCCTGGGCCTCGCGCTCCTGCCGGGCTGCGCCACGACCGAGGGGGTCAAGAATCCCTCGGGCGTTCCTGTCCGCGAGCTCAGGCCCGACGAGGCCGGCTCCGTCCGCACCACCGGCATCGAGTCGCAGGATCTCGTCGCCGTCACCGACAAGATGGCCCGCAGCATCCTCGCCATCCCGCAGATCGCCCGCGCGCAGGTCACGCCGCGCATCGTGCTCGAGCCGATCGTGAACGACACGAGCTTCCCGATCAGCAAGGACATCTTCCTCGAGCGCATCCGGGTGCAGCTCAACTCCAAGGCCGCCGGCCGGCTCTCCTTCCTCGATCGCGAGATCATGAAGACCCTCGAGCGCGAGCGCGACCTCAAGCGTTCCGGGCAGGTCACCGCCAGCGCCGACCCGAACGTTGTCGAGTTCCGCGGGGCCGACTACTTTCTCACCGGCAAGCTCTCCGGCCTCAGCCAGCGCACCGGCGCGGGACGGAGCGACTACATCCTCTACTCGTTCCGCCTGACCGATGCGCGCACGAGCGAGATCGTCTGGGAGGACTCGGCCGAGATCAAGAAAGAGGGCGTGGCGGACGCCGCCTACCGTTGAACGCCGCCGCCGCGGGCCGCGGCCTGCCCTCATGACGCCGCGCCGTCATCCCCTTGCCGGGTGGATCTTGCGTCCAGCCCTCGCGTGCGGGCTGCTCTTCGCCGCGGGCTGTGCGTCGATGGAGGACGAGGCCCCCCTCCGCTTCACGGGCAACCCCGTGGAGGACGCGCGGCCCCGCGACAAGGTGCTGGTCGAGTACCGCGAGGCCCTCGCGGCCCTGCGGGCCGG